>JAJZJL010000025.1 GCA_021810145.1 Planctomycetota bacterium
TCAAGTACAAAACAATAATTTACATGAGAACACATTGCCGTAGAAAAACCACCCCAAAAAGCAGGAAAATGCAGTGCTATCAAGGGTTTTCTCTACCAAAAATCACTTTTTCGGGGCTAAACTCTGGATTAAATGCTCCGGTGCGTGATGCGGAATTATTCGGTCCATCCAATAAGCCTCTGATCTTTACCGCCCCGCCGAATGCCGCCACACCACCGCATTTCAGCGTTCCTGTTTTGGGACGGTGGCAAATCCGACTCGCGGATACGCCCGCCCGTGCCAGTTTCAATGCCGACAAGTGGCTCGCGGTTACACCCCCCCTGCCCATGGGTGCAGATAACTATCCCGGTTCTTATGAATGGTATCGCACACAAATAACGGTCCCGACTGCCGGCGCTTATGAACTTAAAATCAATTTTATCAAGGATTGGGGTGAAGTATTCGCCAATGGCCAGTTGCAAACCGATATTTCCGGTCATATCGCCAGGATCAACTTGCGGGCCGGCAGCAACACCATTGCCATTTTGACGGTTTGTGACGGCCGGCGGAAACACTGGACCTATTCCGGACCATTTGCACTTATTGCCCAGAAGGGATTATGGGGTCCGGTGCGGCTGATGCACTTCACCACGTCACTTGAAACCATTAAAGTTGGCGGCATTACCGCCTGGACCTACCGTCAAATGCTGGCACCACGCATTAACACCATGATGCAGGTCATTGAAGATCGTGGTGATATGGCAAAATTTAAACCGCTGCCAAAAACACCGGGCTTAATCCCTGCCGGCAAGGGATCGCTCTGGTTTCGCGTGGCGCTGCCGGCAATGACTGCCGATCATCTGGTGCTGCGATGGAACAATCTGCCACGTGGATCCATGGTGGTATTTAATTCCGTTCGCCTGGCAATAATCCGCTCTAAGAACCAATCCGGCAGCCGGCCGGCACAATTCTGGCATCGCCAATCCGGCAATGTTCTCAGTGTGCTGATACCCACTGCCGGAAAACCATTGGCCGCATTCCCATCGGCAGGTTTTGAACACTACCAATTTAAATCAGCCCTGAAAGACAGGGGACTGTTAACCGCCTGGCGCATGCATGGCGGGCGCGTGGATACCGGTTCACACTGGCACGCCTTCTCACACGCCGCGGATGTCCCCTGCTACTACCGCACCACTTTTTCCTTTCCCGGCTACAGACATGGCGAGCATCCGGTGTTGCGCGCAGCGTGGGGATATTGCGGCGGCGGATATATGTGGCTGAACGGCCACAATCTCGGGCGGTACCCTGATCCGGTAATGACTCAAGGGCTTTACATGCCTTCCTGTTATCTGAAACATGGCACCAATACGCTGAAAATCTTCGACGAATCCGGCCGATCACCACTGCACATTAAACTGGTCACGGAACGCGCTGCCGGTCGGCGGGATATCACACTGGTATGCCATTTAAAGTAAAATCACCTGGCAAACCATTCATTTCTTCCGCGCGTTGAGTCAACCCAATACCGGGAAATTCTATAGCCGCTGCATGATCACACTTCCATCGTTCCGCCCTTCGCGCGACTTGAGTCTGCTGCAGCAAGCCGCTGCGCCGGGTCTCAGGGGCGCAAAGCCGCCACTGCGAAATCACCGATCAAACCGGTATAATCCCCGCCATGAAGGAAAATGACATACTGGATTGGATTGCCCGTACAGCCAGACGCTATCCTGGCGTTCATATTGGTGTGGGCGATGACATGGCCGCAATCAAGCTGCCGGGAGGCGATTGTTCACAGTTGGCTTTACTGAAAATTGATCAAGCCCTGGATCAGGTGCATTTCGATCTACGCCAACACTCTGCTGCCGCTGCTGGGAAAAAGGCGGTCAATCGATGCCTTTCCGATTGTGCGGCCATGGCATGCACACCCGCGGCAATCCTGATCTCCGTGGCTCTGCCCCAATCGACCGACACCGCGATGATGCAGGATCTTTTTAACGGATGTCAAACGGCGGCGTCGGCATTTCATTGTCCGATTGTCGGTGGAGATACCGCCGTCTGGAATCAGCGGCTGGTAATTACCGTGGCGGCTCTTGGAGTATCGAGCCGCCCGCCAATCCGGCGATCCGGTGCCAGGGCCGGCGACGCACTATGTGTTACCGGAAAACTTGGCGGCAGCATTCTGGGCCGGCATCTGACCTTTACTCCGCGCATTGCTCTGGCCGAACGGCTGGCCGGGGCAATCCATATTCATGCAATGATGGATATATCCGATGGCTTGGCCAAAGACCTGCCGCGCATGATGATCGCATCGGGCACCGGTGCAGATGTTGATGCATCCTGGGTGCCGGTGCATGAAGAGGCCCGCATCCTGCAGCAGCGAGATCAGCAGTCGGCCCTGTATCATGCCCTGTGTGACGGTGAAGATTATGAACTGTTATTCGCCGCGGATTCTGATGATGCCCGGCAACTGGCCCATTTTGATAAGGATATTCCCATCACCATTATTGGCCGTGTAACGGCTGCGGCAGGCGAATTGACTCTGACCGATCAACAGGGAAACAGGCAGCCATGGCCCGAGGGTGGATGGGAATATTCCGGTGGTGATGCATGAAAAATCGACATGACGTGGCGGATATTATTACCCAATCCGTGCAGGAAACCGTGGCGTTTGGACAACGACTTGGAGAATCGGCACGGGGCGGAGAATGTATGGCCCTTGAGGGGATGCTGGGTACCGGTAAAACGCAACTGGTTCGGGGCATCAGCCTGGGGGCGCAAGTTGCGGATATTGGCCTGGTTAACAGTCCATCTTATGTGCTGTTAAATATCTATCTGGCGATGCCGGATAATCCACGGAGCAAAACAGTCTATCATCTTGATGCGTACCGCGTACAAAATTCCGAGGCGTTTAATGCCGTAGGCTTTTCCGAACTCTTGGAACAGGACGGTATTATTGCCATTGAATGGGCCTCGCGTGTAGCGGACCTGCTGCCCGAGGACTATCTGCTGGTGCGCGGGGAGGTTCTTGATCACGAAACCCGCCGCTGGCACCTCATGGCCCATGGCCCTAAATCGCAGGCCTTACTCAACGCGGTTATGAAAACGCAATAATTTCATTGCCTGGTATGCGCAAAAAACAGCCACAAATCAATTGTCCGTTTTTCACAACTTGGAACGGATTTCAAACTGCCTGCGCCCGATGTTCAGGGCCGCCGCGGCGTTGGCCAAAGAAAAGCCATGGCGGAACAGCCCGAAAGGCTGATCGAGATTTTTCCCTGCGCTCTCTTTTTCGGATTCGGCCCGCAGCGCATAGAACCGGACGGTTCCGGGTGGGAATAAAAGCGGCATGTTTATTTAATCGACAAGTCTACTATAATACAAAGTCTGTCCGCGGATGGCCGCGGCGTGATGGCGTTCTGATGGAGATTCCTGGCGATGGCTGGAATGACAATTACCGAAAAGATCATGGCCAAACATTCGGGCCGGAAACATGTTCAACCGGGCGAAAATATATGGGTGGATGTGGATATTCTCATGACCCACGATGTTTGCGGCCCCGGCACCATCGGCATATTTCATGAAAAATTCGGCCGCAATGCCAAAGTATGGGACAAAGAACGCGTTGTGATCATACCTGACCACTACATTTTCACAGCAGACCAGAAATGCCATCGGAATGTGCAGATTCTGCGTGATTTCGTGCGCGAACAGGGATTGCCATATTACTATGACCCGGAATTTGTAAAAAATGAACTGGGCATGCCGAATCCATATCTGGATCCCAACAAAACCACGTACAAAGGCGTTTGCCACAAGGCGTTGCCGGAGGAAGGCCATGTGCGCCCCGGTGAAATTCTTCTCGGTACCGACAGCCACACCTGTACCGCCGGCGCATTCGGGCAGTTTGCCACCGGTGTCGGCAACACCGATGCCGCGTTCACGTTGGGTACCGGCAAAACCTGGCTCAAAGTGCCTCCGACGATGAAGTTTGAATTCCATGGGGAGATTCCGCCGTACCTTACGGCCAAAGATTTAATTCTGCTTGTCATCGGTGAAATTGGCGTTGCCGGAGCGACATATAAAACCATGTATTTTGCCGGCCAGGGGATCCGTTCCCTGACACTGGAAGATCGCATGACATTGACCAATATGGCCATTGAAGCCGGTGGTAAAAATGGCGTCTGCGATGTGGATGAAAAGACCTTGCAGTATGTGCGCCACCGCAGCCGCATCAAGAACTGGGAGGTATTCACTGACGATGCCAATGCCCAGTACTGCTACGAAAAGCAATGGGATCTTTCAACCATTGAGCCGCTTGTGGCCAAACCGCATTCACCGGACAACCGCGATACCGCGCGCAATTGCCGGGATATAAAGGTGGATCAGGCGTATATCGGCAGTTGCACGGGTGGCAAAATTACCGATATGATTTTTGCCGCCAGCATTCTCAAAGGCCGAGAAGTTAAAGTGCCGACATACGTGGTTCCAGGTTCCACGGAGGTTCATTCCGATATGAAACGGCTGAATCTTGTCGGAGCGGAAAAGGGACCGAACGAAAAGAGCATCGAAGATATTCTGCTTGATGCGGGGTGCAAAGTCGGTCCCAGCGGGTGCAGCGCCTGTCTTGGCGGTCCGCCGGACACTTTTGGCCGCCTGGGTGGCACGGAAGTGTGCATCAGCACGACCAATCGCAATTTTCCTGGACGCATGGGATCGATGCAGGCGGCGGTATATCTCGCCAGCCCGTTAACGGTAGCGGCCAGCGCCTTGACCGGCCACATCACCGACCCGCGGGAATATGTGGTTAAGCCGATTCAAACAGGCATGGCAGGCGTGCTGTAATTACCAGGACATCGGCACAACGACATCTCGCGGCGTATATGCGGATGACCACTGCAGGTGCCATAACTCCGCCAACGGAACCGTATGCGCCGAACCGTCTGTGAATGAAACATTCACTTGGCCGACATGCCGATTGATGCAGAATCTTCCCATTTCATCTTTGGTGCTCAGGTTATACGCACCGAGTTGAAGATTTGCCGGCACCGGGTCCTGCGGTTGAGGTGTGCCATCAACCCAAATGGAATCTAAAAAAAGCGGCTGGTTCGACACCAACTGCCCACCGCGCACCCGTGGATCCCATGGTGGCACCGGCCCTTGGACAATCACCGCTTTGCCCCGGCTGGTATATGTGCCACCGGTAACAATCTCACCTTGGATAGTATCGCCACCATGAATCGACAGGTTACCGCCAGCGTATATACTGCCGGTTAAGCTGGTCTGCCCGGCAAAACTGACGTTCCCCAGTACCACGAGATTCAGGTTTGCGGTTCCGGAACCGGTTGAAGGAAATTGCCCCGATATATCCACATTTCCGGTAACCAGCAGCGTTCCACTGCCAATGATTTGAATTTGTCCCCTGGGGCTGAAGTCGCCGTTGATAATCTGATACGGATTCTGAGAAAAATCAATAATTTTGGAGCTTGTCACGGGAGTTGGATTGTACGTCTGCTCGATATATTGAAACGTATCGGTAACACTTGGCGGCTGTACATCCGGTATATCTGGAATCTGCGAGCCTGACACATAACAACCGCCGGTCAAGTTTATTGCTCCGCCGGATTTAAGGCTGCCGTAGACGCTAACGTTTCCATTTCCACCGATCCCGGTGGCGGAGGCTATATCGCCACGATAGGTCTGGTTTCCGCCAATCGTAATGGCTCCAAAAGACGCGATTAAAGGGACATAGTCGCCGGGATTGACATATGTGTTCATCCCGTAACTGGACATCACGCCTTCAGCCCATGGGTAACCCGCCGAATACGGTGGGCCGGAATTACGGATTTTTCCCCAAGCCAGCGAGGCTGTACCGATTCCCGATGACGGTGCCGATGCATCCGGGCACAAGGCATTGCTGGCAATCCCGGTGTCATACCTTGATATCTGCGGATACCAGTAATTTCCAGGGGTTTGACAATCCGAAGGAAACGCACCTTTACTATTAACGGAATAGGCAATCGCCGCGAGAGAAAGTTGATGCAGATTTGACAGGCATGTGGTAATGCGAGCAAACTCCCTGGCGCGTCCCAGAGAGGCCAGCAAAATGCCGGTCAGAATCATTATGCTTACCAGTACAACCAGCAGCTCGGTAAGCGAGAAGCCATGTTTATATTCCGATTTATTCAGTTTCATCCGATCCGTCAATTCGTAAATTCAAATCCTAGAGAGCGATTTACCATATGCGACGTCTTACACTACCCCGTAGCAGCCTACCAGGACATTGGCACAACAACATTCCGTGGCGTATATGCAGAGGACCACTGCAACTGCCATAACTCCGCCAGCGGAACCGTATGCGCTGAACCATCGGTAAACGAAACATTCACCTGGCCGACATGCCGATTGATGCAGAACCTCCCCATTTCATCGGTAGAACTGAGGTTATACGCACCGAGTTGAAGATTTGCCGGAACCGGGTCTTGAGGTTGAGGTGTGCCATCAACCCAAATCGAATCTAAAAAAAGCGGCTGGTTCGACACCAACTGGCCACCGCGCACCCGTGGGTCCCATGGTGGCACCGGCCCCTGGTTAATGACAGCTTTACCTTGGCTGGAATAACCACCGCCGGTCACGATCTCGCCTTGCAGGTCAATTCCGGTCCCGCTTCTTCCATCAATGGTGAGATTGCCTCCGGCGTAAATCGCACCGGAGATATTGGTCTGACCTGAAAAACTCACGTTCCCCAAGGCAATAATATTCATGCTGGCGGCACCAGACCCGTTGGCCGGGAAGTATCCGGACACATCAACATTTCCAGTCACCAGAAGTGTTCCACTGCCAATAATTTGGATCTGGCCACTGGGGTCAAAATTACCGTTGATTATCTGGTAAGGGTTCTGAGAGAAGTCGATGAGTTTTGAACTCGTAACAGGAGTAGGGTTGTACGTCTGCTCGATATATTGAAATGTATCCGAAACGCTCGGCGGCTGCACATCCGGTATATTGGGAATCTGCGAGCCTGCTACATAAGCTCCTCCTGTTAAGCTTATCGCACCGCCCGATTTGAGGCTTCCATAGATATTTGCATTTCCATTTCCACCTATGCCCGTTGCAGATTCAATATCACCTCGATAAGTTTGATTTCCCCCAAGCGAAATCGTACCGAACGATGAAATTAAGGGAATATAATCGCCGGGATTGACATATGTATTCATTCCGTAACTGGATGTCACCCCTTCAGCCCATGGGTAACCCGCCGAATACGGTGGACCCGAATCACTGATTTTTCCCCAAGCCAGCGAGGCTGTACCGATTCCCGATGACGGTGCCGATGCATCCGGGCACAAGGCATTGCTGGCAATACCGGTGTCATAATTGGATATCTGCGGATACCAGTAATTTCCGGGGGTTTGACAGTCCGAAGGAAACGCACCTTTATCGTTAACAGAGTACGCTATCGCCGCCAGGGACAACTGGTGCAGATTTGACAGGCAGGTGGTTATTCTGGCAAATTCTTTGGCACGCCCCAGTGACGCCAAGGTAATTCCCGTCAGGATAGCGATACTCACGATTACAACCAGCAGTTCGGTTAATGAAAAACCGCTTTTTTTTGCGATGCCCATAATTTATGCCTCCATAGGCTCACATCGCCCCTCACTGAACCGAGCAACCTGTTCACATCACAAATATCGGCCTGCAAAAAGGTACTTTTCCGTCAACGCTTCTATCCACTCCGGCAGGCAACTTGCGTCCCACCGGCCAAATACTATTCCCCGGCATGGCGATGATTATTCTGCTTCGTTCGAGGCATAGCCCGATCGGTGCACTGGATCATGAAATCGGTAAAGGCCGGATGCCGCCCCGGTTCCGAATTCCGGAACACAACGGTATGGCTGGGCAGACTCGCGTGATTCACTTCGCGTGTGGCTGGGTCGCCGGACAGAACAATTTTGATACAGGCCGCCATGATTGAAACTCCGCTTTACACATCCAACGGATTACATCAGCGACCTCCTTGTCACATCAACACCTATCTATTCGGCTACCTCAGTACATGTGGATAACTGAAAGTTGATGAAAATACGTTAATTTTCCAATAAATTCACGTTTCGGGTCCCCCGCGTCCGATATTACTAATTTTCTCGCAGTTATGTCCTCTAAAAAGGACCCGATAAATTGCCATCAACCGGGTAATCCGCTATACCACTGCGTTATGAATCTGCCCGCCAGAACGTCTGATAATCGTTATCGGTCACGGAAACCTGCGGGAAACGTTCTGCTCGGGTGCGGCCTGACCATAATGGGAATTCTGGAATTAACGCTGATTCTTTCCGTACAGCACATTCTCAGCGGCCCTTACGCTGAATTCGGAAATTTTATCCGCATCAATTTCACGCCTCTGATCTGGTCCGGATTCCTGGCATTTCTTCTCGGTGCGTTAAGTCGATGGGATAACGTCCATTGGTTCAAAACCTATCGCTTTCGTCTGGCGATTTTATGGCTTTGGTCGGTGCCGGCATGGTGCTTTTTCGACTGGATCAACTTTTATTTCATGGTCGATCCGGTCACGGGGTTGCACGCATGGAATTATCAGGGTATTCCCGCAAATTATTGGGATCGCTATGCCGGCTATTTGCTGGCCTTTGCGGCAATCGCGCCGGCGATGCTGCTGACGGCGGAATTCTGGATGCGATTCGGATTGAAAAAATGGAATTCCAGCAGGCCTGTGCGCATTGCAAGGCCCATACAGATTATCTGCCTGCTGTTGGGCGTGCTGTTTTTCACCGGCCCGTTTATTGAGCAAAGCCCCATTGCCGATCTTATGCTTTGGGTCAGTTGGATATTTCTTCTGGATCCGATTAATTACTGGGCGGGCCGCCCGAGCATCATCGGGGACTGGAGTTCCGGCCGCTGGGGTCGAACATTTGCGCTGATGTTCGGCGGCCTGACCTGCGGCTTTCTCTGGGAATTCTGGAATTACTGGGCCTTGGCCAAGTGGACGTATCATCTGCCCTTTCTCGGTTTCTGGCAGCATGTGCGCTATTTTGAAATGCCTGTACCCGGATTGCTTGGCTTTTTATCATTTGGTGTTGAAATATGGGTTATGTGGCAGTTCAGCCTGTTGCTTCTGAACCGATTTGTCGAGGGTGAAACCGATTCGGCTGAACGGAAAATGTATCGTTGCATATAGATTTTTCTATTATGAGGAACTGTGAAAATGTCGGTTATTGATGAAAATCTGGAACGTCTTAACATTATTCTTCCAACCGCGCCCAAACCTGTGGCGGCATATGTACCGTTTGTGGAGGCGGGCGGTTTTGTCTATATCAGTGGACAACTGCCCAGCCGCGACGGAAAAGTAATTTATACCGGATCCGCGCCTGGAGGAATCGATATTGCCACCGCCAAACAAGCCGCCCGTCTGGCGGCGATCAATGCCTTGGCGGTGCTCCGCGACGCGGTAAACGCGGACTGGTCGCAAGTAGTGCGAATCGTCCGTCTCGGCGTATTTGTGCAAAGCGATCCCGGTTTTGACCAGCAACCGCAGATCGCAAACGGTGCCAGCGATTTACTGCTGCAAATCTTCGCAGACGCCGGCCGACACGCCCGTGCAGCAGTTGGTGCGTCGGCACTTCCTCTCAATGCTGCCGTGGAAGTAGAATTGATCGTTCAGATTCGATCCATAATGACCTGATGCAGGCACGATTGCTCAACGCCGGCGCATCAAAAGGCGGCGGTTGCATCCCTGCGGAAGGCGTCATGTACGCCAACGACCTGGTCGGTGTTCCCAGTAATGGCTTATGATTACCCAAACATTACCCTAATATACCATCCCAAGCTCGCCATTATCAAAGAAAAATCGCGGATTTTTTGTCGGATTTCACATTCACCTCCATACGTTCCTATAATACGCATTGTTGCGGCCGCCGGGAGTAGAGTTTTCTTCGATACGGGCAACAAAATAGAACGCTTCGTGCCGTGTCACGAAGTATCGTCAGTGAAAGGAGAAGTTCTTATGTCCAGCGAATCGAAGTGCCCATTCCACGCCACCGCTGCCACTGCCACCGCCGCCAAGCCCATCTCGGGCTGGTGGCCGGATCAGTTGAATCTCAAGTTGCTCAATCAGAACGGCCCATCTTCCAATCCAATGGGGGCCGAGTTTAACTATGCCGCCGAATTCAAGAGTCTGGATCTTGCCGCCGTGCAAAAAGACCTCACCGAACTGATGACCGATTCACAGGACTGGTGGCCTGCGGACTTTGGACATTACGGTCCGCTGTTTATCCGTATGGCCTGGCACGCCGCAGGAACATACCGCGTTGGTGATGGACGCGGTGGAGCCGGAACCGGGCAACAGCGCTTTGCTCCGCTCAACAGTTGGCCGGACAATGTCAATCTCGACAAAGCTCGCCGATTGCTATGGCCGGTCAAACAAAAATATGGACGGAAGATTTCCTGGGGAGATCTGATGATTCTTGCCGGTAATGTGGCACTTGAATCAATGGGCCTGAAGACCTTCGGTTTTGGTGGCGGCCGACAGGATGCCTGGGAGCCGGATGAATCCGTGTATTGGGGGCCGGAAGGAAAATGGCTGGCCGACGAGCGCTACCATGGCGATCGTGAACTCGCCAATCCGCTGGCCGCCGTCCAGATGGGGCTGATCTATGTCAATCCGGAGGGCCCCAATGGCAATCCCGATCCTGTCGCAGCCGCCAAGGACATCCGCGAAACCTTTGCGCGCATGGCAATGAATGATGAAGAAACCGTTGCCCTTATTGCGGGCGGTCACACTTTCGGAAAAACGCACGGTGCAGGCCCGGTCTCATTTGTAGGCCCCGAGCCCGAAGCAGCGGGAATTGAAGAACAGGGACTGGGCTGGAAAAGCAGCTTCCGCTCAGGCAAAGGTGGCGATACCATCGGTGGCGGGCCCGAAGTAACCTGGACCACCACACCGACCCGATGGAGCAACAACTTTTTTGAGAATCTCTTCGGGTTCGAGTGGGAACTTACGCGCAGTCCGGCCGGCGCACAACAGTGGACGGCCAAAAATGGTGCCGGTGCCAATACCATTCCGGACGCGGCGGATCCCGCCCGACGACATGCGCCCAGCATGTTAACCACCGATCTATCTCTCCGTTTTGATCCGATTTACAATAAAATCTCGCGCCGCTTTTATGAACATCCCGATGAATTCGCCGATGCGTTTGCCCGCGCCTGGTTCAAACTCACGCACCGCGACATGGGACCACGATCACGTTACCTTGGTACTCTGGTGCCCAAGGAGGAATTAGTCTGGCAGGATCCGCTTCCCCGTGTGAATCATCCGCTGATCAATGAGCCGGAAATTGCGATCCTCAAGGGAAAGATTCTCGCCTCCGGCCTGTCCATTGCACAATTGGTTTCCACCGCCTGGGCTTCAGCCTCCAGTTTTCGTGGTTCGGACAAGCGTGGCGGAGCCAACGGCGCACGCATCCGCCTGGATCCACAGAGGCAATGGGCGGTAAATCAACCCGACCAATTGGCCAAAGTGCTGAAAGCGCTGGAGACGATTCAAAAGGAATTTAACAGCTCGCGATCGGGCGGCACTCGCGTATCACTTGCCGATCTGATTGTATTAGGTGGATGCGCTGCCATTGAACAGGCGGCAAAGAAGGCAGGCCATAGCGTGACCGTCAGGTTTACTCCGGGGCGAACCGACGCCACACAGGAACAGACCGATGTTGCGTCTTTTGCATTTCTTGAGCCGATTGCCGATGGCTTTCGCAATTATGTCAAGGGACAACACAGCGTAACCGCCGAGACATTACTGATCGATAAAGCCCAGCTTCTGACGCTTACGCCACCGGAAATGACGGTTCTCATCGGTGGCATGCGGGTACTGAATACCAATGTGGGCCAGGTACCGCACGGGGTTTTCACCGCGCACCCGGAAACACTCACCAACGACTTTTTCGTGAATCTTCTGAGCATGGACACGCAATGGAAACCCCTGTCGGATGCCAAAGATCTATTTGAAGGACGTGATCGCAAAACCGGTGCGCTTAAATGGACGGGCACACGTGTTGATCTGATTTTCGGCTCGCATGCCCAACTGCGCGCCATAGCCGAAGTATACGCAAGCAAAGACGGCCGGGAAAAGTTCATTCATGATTTTGTCGCCGCGTGGAACAAAGTCATGAACCTTGACCGTTTCGATCTTGTGTAATTGCGCAATCAATGCGGGGCACCCGCTGCGGAACAGGTTTTTCCGGAGCGGTAGCCCTGCGGACCGTACGGGAGATTGCCAGCGCTGGAGCGACCAGGCTCTGCGTGGCAAGGACAATATTTATCGCCATTAACAAGGCCGCATACGGAAAGACCGGGCCACAACTCGGAAAACTTTGGCCATGAAATCGGAAAAGAATTCCGATTTGACACTTGGCCATCAGGCGTCTAGCATTTCCATGTCGCTTTTGAGTAATGGCGATGGATAATTTTGGAGACCTTGGCTATGGCCAGCGAAAATGTTTTAACAATCACCGATGCAAATTTTCAACAGCAGGTTTTGGAGAACAACGAACCTGTTCTGGTAGATTTCTGGGCTGAATGGTGTGGCCCGTGCCGAATGCTGGCTCCCACCATTGAAAAGCTCGCCACCGAATATCAGGGAAAAGTTAAAGTAGGTAAGGTTGATACGGATGCCAACCGTAATACCGCCATGAAGTTCAATATCAGCGCGATTCCCACCGTGATTCTGTTTAATAAAGGCCAGATTGCCAAGAAATTCGTTGGACTCCAGCCGGAACGCGAATTCAAGGCCGCTCTCGATTCGCTGGTGGCAAAGTAACCCCGGCGTAAGCAGGGATATCCCCGGCATCGTTTGCGTAAAAAACCGTCATCCAACCGGCGTGCCAATTTTTCCGCCCTGGCATTGATCACATAGCCGCCGGCTTGCCGGCGGTGGAATATCCGATGGAAACACAAGGCCATCCACGCGCGGGACGATCGTAGCCGCAATTACTTGCCGCCGAGAAAAATCGTTACACCCCCGCGCCGCGTTTTATTATTCAGATTCATTCGAATCATTGTGTCGTTTAATCGAGTCAAGCGCGCCGCGGAAGCGCGACAATATTTCCGGTGCGACCTCAGCTTCCTTGATTATTCCGCGCGATATGGCATCAATCACACTGATATCTTCGTCTCCCATAGCGTAACGCTTGTAAAGCTCGCGGGATATTCCGTCGTGATAGCGATGAACCGCCTCATTAAGCTTAAAGACATCTATTTTCCCGCTGCGCCAGGCATCGAACGAAAAAGCGAGGTCCTGTGCCGCCGCAGATAATTCCCGCTCATGCGCCAGCCCCGCCAGCCGACGTAATTCGCGCCTCTGCGATTTTGTAAGCAACGAGCTCTGCATAAGCAATTGTGATACTCAAAGAGCCGGTCCAATGCAAGCGACTTGTGAAAAGCCCGGGCGTGAAGCCTGGGCGGACGGACGGGATTTTGAACTACGGCAAAGCAAGGCAACCGAAGGAGCGTCCGTTTCAGTCTCCACATAATGCCCTTACGATCGGCATACGGTATCCGGCATCCTTCTCATGCACCTCAAGCCGGCGCGCCGCCAGCGCAACATTCGTGTAAAGTTCGGCGTAATCATTATCGCCACTTGGTTCGAGGAAAAGCTTCATCGCAACAGGCCCGCTTACGAGGTCGCGAGGATCACCGCTTATCGATACGCCGGTAAAAAACCGTTTCCCGTCGCATTTTTCGTGGGCCGATTTTCGTCTGGTATAACTTGTCCAGGACCTGAATAAACACATCGCTCTCCAATCCGATAGAGCGGTATGTGATCACACCCTGAAAGGCCGTGAAAATATTACCCGGGCGAAGTGATCCCGCTTGCCACACCGGGCCAAAAACTACTTCAAAATCGAATCGGCTCCCATTGTACATGCCTGCGCAGCATAGGCACTGCGAGCCATCGCTGAGCTTTTGAAATCATCAAGGGAGAGGTCCAAATCGCAAAAACCGGCTGTGTCCGAAGAAATCGCCTCCGGCGATGTACACAGTGGCTCTAATCCCTGATCATGTGATCCCATATTCGGCGTCACCGCTTTTCGGCGACGACCGCCCAGAAAAAAAAGCTCATAGGCGGCCACCCCAAGAATCCAGAATACCGTATCCTATACAGCATCCCACCCCATTAACTTACAGACGATTGGGGGGATTGGAGAATCGCGTCAATGCGAGCCAGCGTGGCATCCCGGCCAAGCAGACACAGTGTTTCCAACAGTGGCGGCGAGACCGATCCACCGCACACCGCGACGCGAAGCGTTTGCGGAGCTGATCCTCGCTTTTCACCGAGTTCAATAATTTTCTCGATAACCGGTGCCAACTGGTCCCTGGACCAATTGGTAACCAGAGCAAGCATATCTCGAATCTGTTGCAGAACGACGCGGGAATTACCTGATTCGATATGCTTTCGGAATGCGGCGGGATCCATTTTCGGTTCTTCAAAAAAGAACCTTGAATTCTCCGCCATTTCAGCCAGAGTGCCGGTACGTTCCTGATACATGGCCAACAGTTCGCGCTGCTGCGCTTCGCCGGCATTTTTAATGGGGTATTGCGTTACAACATTAAACGCCGCAAGATCATGCAGCAGTTCATCGATGCCGCGCCTGCGGATATATTCGCCATTCATCCACAGCAGTTTCTTACGGTCAAAGCGTCCACTGGTTTTGCCGATGGTTTCCAGTGAAAACAACTCGAGCATTTCCTCACGGGTGAGAATTTCCCGGTTTTCCCCGGGTGACCATCCAATAAGCGCAATAAAATTCAAAAGCGCATCAGATAAATATCCACTGCGGCGAAAATCCTGCACGTCGATTTCCGGCAGCGGTGCCCCCAGAGCGGTACCAATGGCGGCGGCAATACGCGAGTCATCCGTCTTCTTATCCAGAAATTCCTTTAACTGCTCCGCGGCAATGCCGGTTATTTCAGAGAGCTTATCAGCGCTATTGCCCTGTTTGACCCACACCGCCACAGCCACCCGGGCCGCTTTGGTTTTATCGCGCTTGGACATTTTGGTGTTATCCATGTTGAACACCAGCGGCATGTGCGCGTGGGCCGGCGGAGTCCAGGCTAGAGCATTGTACAAACCCAGATGTTTGGGCGTATTCATCAGATGTTCCTGCGCCCGCAATACGTGCGTAATGCCCATATCATGGTCATCGACCACAACGGCGAAATGATATGTGGGAAAGCCATCGGATTTACGGATGATAATATCGTCATGTTCATCGCCGCCGACGGAAATGTCGCCCAGAATCAGATCATGAAACGTGATGGTTTCAAAGGGCATTTCAAACCGCAGTACCGTCGGACCGCTTCCTGGTGCGGCGCGTCCCGGCATATTGCGGCGATAGCGAAAAGGCCGCTTCATTTTTTCCGCGGCCATGCGCATGGCCGCCAATTGCTGCGGCGTTTCGTAGGCTTCATACGCGCGGCCATCTTTGACCAGCTTTTCCAGATAGCCGTTGTACAGTTCCAGCCGCATGGACTGGAAATATTCATTTTTGGCAGCGCCCGGTTGCGGACCGCAGTCCCAATTCAACCCCAGCCATTGCAAATCAGCAAGAATTCCAGCGGCTGATTCCGCGGTGGAACGCACCTGATCAGTATCTTCAATGCGCAGAACAAATTGCCCGCCATGCTTTTTGGCAAAGAGCCAGTTAAATAATGCGGTTCTGGCTCCGCCAACGTGTAAAAATCCGGTGGGTGACGGGGCAAATCGGGTTTTGACCATTTTAGAATCCATATTCCTTCCAGCGCTGTGTGACGGCTTTTACCGTTGCTTGATCCATTTCAATTTCATCCGGCCAATCGCGTACGGTGCCTTCGCCGGGCCACTTGCGTGTGGCATCAATACCCATTTTACTTCCGGCCCCCATGGCCGGCGCGGCATGATCCAGAATGTCCAGCGGCCCCTCGGCTATGAATGTATCGCGCCTTGGATCCACATTGGCCGCCAGGTGAAACAACACATCATCCTGATTATGCACATCGACGTGTTCATCCACCACAACGACCAATTTCGTCCAGGCCATCTGCCCGGCTCCCCATATAGCGTGAATCACTTTGCGGGCGTGATACGCATATTCCTTGCGTATTTTAATAAACGCACAATTATGAAACGCGCCGAACATAGGCAGATCATAATCGATGACATCCGGCACAATAATTTTCAGCAGCGGAAGAAACAACCGCTCCGTGGCTTTGCCCAGATAATAATCTTCCTGCGGCGGCTTGCCGACAATGGTTGTCGGATAAATCGGATTCCGTCGATGCGTAATAGCGGTAATATTAAATACCGGATATTGATCCGCTAGCGAATAAAAGCCGGTATGATCGCCGAAAGGCCCTTCGAGAACCGTTTGATTCGGATCTACATACCCTTCAATAACAAATTCACAATTGGCCGGTACTTCCAGGGGCACGGTTTTGCAGGCGACGAGATCCAGCCCGCGCCCCAGGAGAAAACCTGCAAAGATATGTTCATCTATTCCCGGCGGCAGCGGAGCCGTGGCGGCATAGGGCAAAACACTTTCCCCGCCCAGGGTAATTGCCAGCGGGCAGGGCTTGCCAAGCCTGGCCCAGGCGCGAAAGTGCCGTGCACCGTCATGATGCGTGTGCCAGTGCATGGCCGTCATTTTTTTATCAAAAATCTGCACCCGGTACATGCCCAGATTCCGCGCGCCGGTTTCCGGATGTTTGGTAACCACCTGCCCCAGCGTGATATATTTTCCGCCATCCTTGGGCCAGCATTGAATAACAGGAAGCCGCGTAATATCCGCATCGTCCGTGTGCACCACTTCCTGGCACAAGGCCGATCCACCGCGGAATTTGGGGCCGTACCCGGCGAGTTTCAGCAGATCCAGACCTTTTTTCATCTTATCGATAAACCGCGCCGGCAACTGCGGCTGCGTTAAATCTGCGATGCGCTGAGCCAGGGCATCAAGGTTGTCACAACCTAATGCGGCGTGGATTCGGCGAAAAGAACCGAAGGTATTAATAGCCAGCGGAAAATCAGAACCTTTGACCTGTTCAAAAAGCAGGGCCTGATTAACCGCGGCGGTGCCGTGCTTGGGCGATTTGGCGGCAAATGGCGCAATTGCGGCGGGATAATCGCCATCGCGCGTGGGCGATTTACTCACGCGGTCCGCAATTTCCGCGATTTCCAACACCGGATCCACCGGGGCGGAAATTTTACGCAATTCCCCAATTTTATCGAGTTCAGAGAGAAAATCTCGTAATGTTTCGTAGGGCATTATCCACCAAATAAACAAACCACGAATCAACAATAGTAGTGCAATTTCACCGGCTTGAAAAGAAACTCAACGAAATCGCTGCTTTTTTCTTGACGCGCAGCATTGCCGCAAGGTACGCTTGATTTCCATGAACCGATTGGCACACGGAATCACGCGACTGGAATTGATTGTGGTGCTGGTGGCGGCTGGACTGCTCACTTGCCTGATCCCCACCTTAGCCAGGCCATTAACACTCGCCAACCGGGCCGTCTGCTCAGCTAACATCCGCGGCATCATCCAAAGCATGATTATTTACGCCCAAAGCAATAACGGCCAGTTTCCCTGCACACCGGGACCTGACGGCAACACCTACAGCAATGCGCCACAGGCTCCCATGGATATGCCCGCTGTTCCCACCGCCAAAGCGGTTATTTCCACATGGTATGGCAATGGCCAAACGCCCCATGGCTCGGATTTGGGTAATCCCCTGGCCTGTTTATGGCTGCTGGTACTCCAAGGGGATGAGGCATCCAAGTGCTTTATCTGCCCATCGGATCCCATTGCAACGACGCCATCAGAGGAATATAGAACCACGGGAACGGATCAAGCGCCGCAATTTGAGGCGAATTTTGGCGTGATAAACAAAAGCGTAGAAATCAATTCCACTGGCCAGGGGGAAAGCTATTCAATCGCCTATCCGTGGCGGCCTGCCTCCGCGGGGAAAATCGCGGAAGTCGGGACCTGGTGGACGGATCATGATGGAGCAAAAGTGGCAGTGGTCAGTGATATGGCACCAGCGGATATTCCGGGATCGGCCCGGGACAACCGCATCACCACAACACTTCCAGATGCCAACTCTTTCGGCAACTATATTTATAACTCCATGAATCACAATGGAAAGGGGCAGAATGTCGGCTATGGAGATAATCATGTTTCATGGACCACCAACCCGTACTGCGGCGTTCACCATGATAATATTTTTACTTATTATCGCGGCAATTATACCGGCCGTGGTGATTCCCCGTCCGCTCCGCAGACCGCCTTGAGTTTGTTGGGCCAAGCCGCCCCCGCGCCGACGATTCTCAGTTCCCAGCCTGATTATGATATTTGCATGGTCCCGGTGCGTAATGGGGCACAGCACGCCAAAACAATGCGGAGGTGGTGAATATGGACGCATTGCAACCCGTGAGTCCAAGCAGCGCTCCAGGAAAGCATGGGGCCATTCTCACCTGGCTGTTAACGGAAATTCCTCCGAAATCGGCGGGTGGAATTCTTGCCGTTGCGCTTGCAATGTGGGTTCCGGTATTTTTGGCGGTGTTCTTCCTTCAGGATTGGTATCCCACTTGGGTAGGGACTCTTTGCACCGTTCTGGGTAGCGCAGCGGGGTTTTTGTCATTGGCAGGACTCGCACGAATTCGCCGGGCTTTCCGCTTAGCGAAAACGAAAGTCGGCAAGGCGGCAGTTGCTCTGGCGATCCTGCCGTTGCTGGCGATGGCTGCGATAAACATTTACATTGTTGTCGTTATTGTGGTGGTAACGTTAAGACGCCACTGAAAAAAACATATTGCCCGCATCCTCCGGATAAGAATCATGGCCCACGGTAAAGCCATAAACATCTGACCGCAAGGCATGGTCATCCAGGCCCCCGGAGAACAATTATGCTGGATATGTTATAATAACATGATGAAATGGTCGGGCGGTCGCTCGGTGAAAGCCGGGAGGAAAGTCCGAACACCGCAGGGCGCGGTGGTGGGTAATACCCACCCGTTGGCACTGGCGACAGTGCCAATGCGGGAAAGTGCCACAGAGAACATACCGCCGAATTCCGATTCCGTCGGAATGGCAAGGGTGAAAAGGTGCGGTAAAAGCGCACCGCGGCCATGGTGACATGGCTGGCATGGCAAACCCCACCGGGTGCAAGACCAAATAGGGAATCGAAGCGCTGGCCCGGCGCGCATTGATCCGCCGCAATATGCCCCCGTCAAGGGTTGGCGGATCAAATAGCATCATGGCCGGCGAAGTTCTTTTCGAAGAATCAGCCCAGATGGTGCGTGTAGGTTCCGGGTAGGTTGCTTGAGGCAGACGGTAACGTCTGTCCCAGATCAATGACCGCCGCCCCACGAGGGGCACAGAATTCGGCTTATAGACCATTTCAAAAGCGGGCCGCGGTCTGAAAAGATCGCGGCCCGGCCATTTTATCCGCGGAAATCGTGCGTCATGGCATGGTTAAGAGAAGGCCAGCCTCAGAGACGTCCGACGTTTACACATTCGCAAAGTTAAACGACGTTTATTGATAAAACGCCAGGAGCGTATCGGCGATGCGCTGGATTTGCGCATCGGTGAGTTCCGGAAATACCGGCAAGGCCAAAACTTCGCGGCAGGCCTGCTCAGAAGCCGGAAAGGCCCCCTCCTTGTACCCCAAATCCTCGAAGCATTCCTGCAGATGCAGCGGCCGGGGGTAATAAACAACCGATCCGATGCCGTGCTTCTGCAGATGCTCTCTGGCCGCATCCCGGCGGGGAATGCGAATCACATACTGGTGATACACATGATGCGTACCGGGTATCTCCGCTGGTGCCATGATGTCCGAATTTTTAAATCGTGATGAGTAATAGGCCGCGATCTGCCGCCGGCGATTATTCCAGTTATCAAGATATTTCAATTTTACATTCAGTACCGCGCATTGAATGCCGTCAAGCCGAAAATTGCCGCCGACAAAAGCATGATGGTAACGGCTGGTTTCCCCATGTTGCCGGGTTTGTTCCAGACGTGTGGCCAGGGCGGGATCACGAACAATCACCGCGCCGGCATCGCCGGCGGCTCCAAGATTTTTAGTGGGATAAAACGAAAGACACGCGGTGCGGCCAAGTTCTCCGGGAACCCTTCCGCGGCTGTCTCGAGCCCCAATACACTGAGCCGCATCTTCCACGATCATTAAATTGTGCTTACCGCATAACTCCGCCAATGGGTCCATTTCACACATTTGACCGAACAGGTGAACGGGAATAATGGCCTTGCACCGCGAATCGGCAACCGCGTGAATGGCATCGGTTCGCATGAGAAATGTCGCCGGATCAATATCCACAAATACGGGCCTTGCGCCGGCTCGGCTGATACAACCCGCGGTGGCAAAAAAGGTAAACGGCGTGGTGATGACTTTATCGCCGGGCTTTATGTTTAATGCCATCAGCGAAGCCAATATTGCATCCGTGCCGCTGGAAACTGCGATGGCTCGGGCGTTGAATCGCAAGCCAAGATGGTGTTCAAATTCCTTCAATGCCTTGCCGCCGATATATTCGGTGGAATCCAGCACACTGCGAACGGCGGATTCAATTTCCGCACGCAAGCTTTGATACTGCGTCAAAATTTCAAACATGGGAATCGAAGAAGCATTTTCAACCGAGGATTTTGCAGTGTTCATTACCGACATTCATTTCTCCAATTCAAGGCCAACGGCCCTTGCCAGAATGCTACGGCAACATCACGCGGATGTCCATGCGATAAGTACGGCTAAAATACAGCCGCAGATGTCCGGAGACACAAAGGCCCCGCCAATTACATTCCCAAGCTGTGCAACGAACGGGAACGCCGGATGAGCATTGCCGTCAGCAAATCTGCGGCTCACCGGTATGGCGCGGTTAAGATTCTGCGCCCGGCGAACTGTTCCAGAGTCACCGGCAAATCAATACCGCCGCAGATTATTTGATCCATTACATTAAGTGCGGGAAGTGCGGGCCAACCGATTTATTCCCGGTTAGACCCTCAGACAGGCTGCAAAAGGCAATGTTTTCGCATTCTGATCCCCTGCACGCTGGCAGCGATACCGGGAATCGTATATCGTAAAACATTATGCAGACGCCTTCGGCCGATGTGCCGGTACATTCGATCTCTTCGCGGCAGCTTCTAACCGATGCGCAAGGTGTTGTGCGCTCCGAAGCCGCTACGCTGTTGCAGGTCGCCGAACGCCTCGATAAGGCATTTCCCGCCGCAATTGAGTTGATATATCGCTGCACCGGAACGGATCTTCCGGGAACCGTGGTTGTCAGCGGCGTGGGTAAATCAGGTCTGGCGGGGCAACGTATCAGCGCAAGCTTTGCCAGCACTGGCACGCCATCGCATTTTTTGCATCCGGTGGAAGCTCTGCATGGCGATTTAGGCCGTGTACGGCGAACCGATGTGGCCTTATTGCTCTCCTATGGGGGGGAAACCGATGAATTGACGCGATTGATGGATCATCTGAAGCGCGTGGGCGTTCCGACCATTGCGATAACGAGTCGGCCCGACAGCACACTGGGCCGACTTTCGGATATATGCATTGTCTTGGGAGCCATTGAAGAAGCCTGTCCGCTGCGGCTGGCCCCTACTACCAGCATAACGTGCATGAATGCTCTGGGCGACGCCCTGGTATTGGGTGTAATGAGCCTGCGAAAATTTTCAGCGGAGGATTTTGCGGCGTTTCATCCGGCAGGGTCACTGGGGCGAAAACTCCTGCGGGTAAGGGAAGTAATGAGCTTTAAAATTGGCGAAAATCTTTCCGTGGTCAGCGAAGCCATGACACTTCGACAGGCCATGGCAATGGAAGAATTGCCGGGCAGACGAGCCGGGGCCATGATTGTGATTAATGCTCAGGGGCTTCTGGCGGGTATATTTACCGATGGGGACCTGCGGCGGCGTTTGCGGCAATCGGCCAATGTGCTGGATATGCCCATGCGCGAGGTAATGACGGCAAATCCGAAACGTGTGGATGCCGAAGCACTGGCCAGCGAGGCGCTGGCGCTGATGAATAAACATCGTATTGATGAGTTACCGGTGGTGGATTCCCAAAACCGGCCGGTAGGTTTGATAGATGTGCAGGATGTGGTAAGCCTGCGAATTGTGGAATAGACGCAGTACGGCCTTAAAAGGCCGCCTCGACCAAAGGAGTGTATTTCTGATGAACGAATTGGAAAAATCAGCCGTCCGGGGCTTCACGCCGGAAATTCAACTGTTAATCATGGATGTTGACGGCGTACTGACGGATGGCGGCATTATCCGTGATGACAGCGGACAACAGATCAAGCGGTTTCATGTGCGCGACGGTACAGGCATTGTGTGCTGGCGCAAACTGAACCGGCATGTTGCATTGATCACCGGCAAGGAAAGCATGGTCGTGCAGCATCGTGCGGAAGAACTGGGCATACAATATGTTTATCAGAATGTCAGTAACAAACTCGATATTTACAATGATCTGTTGCAACAACTCGGTTACACCGATGCGCAAAGCGCGTATATTGGTGATGATCTGCCGGACTTGCCGGTGATGCGGAAATGCGGATGCCCGATAGCCGTGGCTGATGCGGCTGAAGAGGTACGCGCGGCGGCACGGTATGTGACAAAATTCCCAGGCGGATATGGAGCCGTGCGCGATGCGATCGAATGGATGTGTCGGGGAATGAATTTATGGGATCAGGTCCTGGCGCGATACCAGTGAATGCAGGGTGTGCAACATGCAAGTTGGAATACTGGAGTCAGGAGATAAACGCGGGAGTCTTTCTTTTTGAGTTCAGTGCAACGCAAATTTCTGCTTTATATCAGCGGGCTGATTGTGGCCCTGGGTGTGTTTCTCTGGTTGAAGGGCCAATTTTTCCCTTCGGGTGAACGCGGCGGTGATCAGTCTATTAAGCCGCTGAACATTGTACAGGGGACCGGTGCCACACACATTTCCGTTGAAAATCGCAATCCCCAGGGTGTGCTGGAATATGTCATGCGGGCGAATCTGGCCAAGCCTGTCGGGGGCGGAGAATATCAACTCATCAAACCGGAACTGCAGTTTTATACCGCCAAGGGACAGTCGATTCTTGTCGACAGCGATACAGGCGATGTCGTGGTAGGCGCTGCCGGCGGAGGCGGAGCCGGTGCAGGACAAATCGGGAGCTTTGGCAATCCGTATTTGCGCAAGGGAACGCTGACGGGGCATGTGACCATTACTACCGGCCCACTGAATTCCTTCAAGCGGGGCGTGCTGGCGCGGCAGCCCGGGCAGATACAAATGACACTCGGCAGGCCGCTGCATTTTGATTATCAGCAGGGATTGCTGACCAGCCGGGGGACGGTGAGTGTCCGCGGTGATCAACTGCAGTTTGACGGCTCGGATTTAACAGTCGAAATCAATACCGCCAATAAGACGCTTGAAGATTTACAAATTGCGCGTGGCAGAAAGCTGGTAATCAGTGGATTGTTCCATCAATCGGCACCCGCATCGCCGGCTGCCGCTGCAAAACCTTCAGCCACCCAATCCGCTTCCGCCCGTACAGCCAGGAATAACAGTAAGGGATTGACCAAGCCGGTCAAGGCCGTGCTGACAACCTACGCACTGAGTTTTGGCCGCCACGTTCAAGTGGCACTGGGCGCGCAGACGATGCTGGCGAATCGTTTGCGGCTGTATTTTCAGACCGCGGCAAAGGCTCCGACAGGGGCCGGAGGTCCTGGCACCGCCGCTGAAGAGCAAAGCAGCACCAACAGCACACCTCCGGCGAAAAGAACCCGTCCGTCGCAACATGCTGTTTCTAAAGCGAAAAGCCCTGCATTGGTCATACACTGGACTGGACCGCTGGCATTGCGCCCTATACGTCATTCACCGGTGGTTCTGGCTGGCAGCCGAGATGTATTTCTTCAGGCCACAGGCGACCCGGGAAAACCAGTGGTCATGCACGATGGCCCCACTCGAACGGGCTTTGCAGGAAAGGTGACATACGATTCCGCCCAACAGGATGTCACGATGCAGACAACAGGAAAAGAACCGGTGAAACTTCGGGATAAGGCCATGGGTTCCATTACCTGTGAAACACTGGTATACAGCAACCTAACGCATCGTGCCACACTCACCGGTCCGGGATTCTTTCAAATGACCGGTGCGGGAGGCGGCCAAAATCCATGGCATGGATCCTGGCTCAAGCAACTGGCCGTCCGGCTGGCACCATCGCAGAATACATCTAAGTCCACAACTCCGGCGATTGGACAAGGTAAATTGGCGGTTAAGGAAATTATGCTCAGCGGCGCGGCGGCCTTGACCAATAATCAGACGTCCCTGCACGCTCAAACATTTACCGCCCGGTTCATACAGATTGCTGGCAAGCACTCGGGCAGCGCATTAAGTTATTTTTCGGCTGATGGAGATGTGGCGATTTCATCGGCCAATGCGGGCCTGCCATCAGCGGATGCAAACCGCATGTCATGCCGACATCTGGTCCTTCTTACCCGGCAAGCCGCTGCGCACAGCGCTCCGGTGCCGGCTGAATTGCAGGCTGCGGATCATATTGCACTGACTTTTTACCAGAAGCCCACCAAAAGCGGCGGCATTCCGGAAAAATTTAACATTACTGGAGGCATGCTTCGTGCCAGATTGATAAGCCGCAGCGGCTTGCACACGGCGGAAACGGGCGCTGCAGCAGACAATCTCGGTGGACGATATACGATCGGCCGCTTCCGGATATGGAAGAATACCGTTGTCCATATTTATCATATCGGCCGTCCAATTACGGCTACCGCATATGAACTATCCGGCGATCGCGCGGCGGGCACGGCGACACTGCGGTCGGACAGCAAAGGAAGCATCGAATCGACCATTTATCAAGGAGCGGATTGGCTCAAGGGGCGGACGATCACATTGCAACGCAAGCTTGAGCAGGTGACGGTTCCGGGGGCCGGAGAATTGAGCATGCCGGAATCATCCAAAGCCGCACAACCGCGCGTGGAGGTGTCATGGCTGAAACAGATGCGGTATTCAGCCAAAATCAAGCAGGCGAAACTTGCCGGGAACGTGCGTGTAGCGCTTGTGGGACGGCCCGACCAGCACAGCAGCTTACAAGCCCCCTCCATGCTGATTCATTTTCAGCGACGTAAGACGGATCACAACGCGATGAAACTGGCACAGTTAATTGCCTCGGGTCCGATGGGCCGATACACCGTCGTGGCGCGTGATGCCAGCTATGGCAAAACCGGAACGCTCCTTACGCGTATGCGACTGAATTGCCCCAAACTCATTTACAATGCGGTTGAAGGATTACTGAAAATTCCCGCCGCCGGCGAAATGGTTCTGGAAGACTACCGCCCCGCCACGACTGCCAACACTGCGCAACAACGCGGTCAAAGCGGGTTTTCATGGGCGCATGAACTCACCTATAACGCCAGGACCGGACTGGTTAATCTGCGCGGTAAGGTACACCTGCGGTTCCGCCCCACCAAACCATTACCCACGCCCACAACAGCGGCCGTTGGTAACGCTGCAAGTCACAATTCCGGCATGGTATTGCTGGATGCCGATGAGATTCTGGCGAAATTAAATCATACCGGCCCGGCGGCCAGGAATGGCGTGGATCTGGGCATGGGCGGACCAACGCGGTTGCAACATGTGACCGCGAATACTGCTGAACTGCAAGTCAGCGGCCTGAACTTGGCCGCCGGTATGCTGACATTTGATGCTGCCACCGAAATAGCGCAGGCGTATGGTCTTAATGGCCAAAATGCCATTTTCTCCAATGCCAGCGGAAGTATTCATGGCCAGGCGCGTCACATTATCTGGAATCTCTCCAAGACCAGTGGAGGCGTGACACTCATTGAACCGGTTGGAACCGCGAATTTGCCGTAAATGTTTTACCGTGAGTCTTACACGATGGCAAGCCTGGAAGCGTCCGTTCAAATAAGCGTCATGCAACATGCCGTTATCGCAACTTGAATATCCGGGGTCGATACGTCATCGCCAGGCGACTGCTACGCATTGCCCTCAGATTTTGAGGCGGAAAACGGAGGTATCCGTTACACCCGCCAAGGGTGTCGGCGGTTGTCACTGCGGCTGGTTGCGGGAAGCGTGGATGACACCTCACTAACATCTTCGCACAGAATCTATTGGCGGGCCAGAGCGGTAAAAATTTCGCCGCGTTGCTCATAATTGGTGAATTGATCATAAGAAGCGCATCCCGGAGATAAGAGCACAGAGTTGAATAACTTTGAACCGGGGTTTGGTTTCGTGATCCAGTTTTTGGCGCAGGTTACGGCCCCCTCAAGCGTATCGGCATACATGGCGTATTCTCGCGAAGCTCCCGCCGCAATGGTTCCGGCAATCAATGCCGGTCCGGTTGCGCCAATTCCCAGCACCGCTGCGGCGCTATGCGCCAATTTGCGGCAGAATTCTGTCATATCCGCATGCTTGTCATAACCGCCGACAATGCAAATAAAGGTCTTTTTCTCCAGAGCGGCCAAAGCCGTTATCGCCGCCTCGGGAGTGGTGGCTTTGGAATCATTAAACCATTGCACGCCGCTGGAACTGGTATGCACCAACTGCAAACGATGAGGAAGGCCCGGAAATTGTGCCAGAGCTGTCGATGCGGCGGGAGTGTGCGCCGCCAGGCCAACGGCCTGCAACACCGCAAGGGCGGCGCGGGCATTGGACTGATTGTGACGTCCCGGAACCGCAAGCTCGATGTCTTGCTTATTTTCCAAGTGATAGTATGTGACCCGGGCAGCAGTAACGTCGGCCCAAGTTCGGACAATCGAATCATCGCCATTGAGAATGGCCCAATCATCCGCATGTTGAAAACGCAGCATATTCTGTTTGGCGGCGGCATAATTTTCCAACGTGCCGTGCCGATCAAGATGATTCCCTGCCAGATTTGTTACAACGGCAACATGCGGAGAAAGACGTATCCATGGCAGGTCTTCAAGCATAAAGCTCGAAAGCTCCAGAACCACAAAATCATCAGGCTTGATATCCTCCAGATTGGCGAGAAGCGACTGGCCAATGTTACCGCCCAACCAGCAGGTTCGACCGCTGCGACTGCTTTTTAATGCCGCGGTAATGGCGAGATGGATCATGGCTGTGGTGGTGGATTTACCGACGCTGCCGGTAACGCCAATGATTGGGGCCGGGCAATGTTGCATGAAAATATTAATCTCAGTGGTCATGGCAATGTGTTTGTTCAGTGCCCGTTGAAAGAATTCAGAACGGGCTTTATCAACCGCCGGATTGACTACCAGCAGGTCGCAGGAATTGAGAATATCGGGATCATGGCCGCCAAGCTGAAAGGTTATGGGAAAATCGGCGAGTTGAGCAATACTGGATTGCAGTTTTTCCCGCGGTTCCTGATCGGTAACCGTCACATTGGCTCCTTGCCGGCTCAGCCATCGGGCAACACCAACCCCACCGCCAAAGCGTCCCAACCCCATAACCACGACGCGCTTACCACGCAAATTACCGCTAACCTGTTGTTTTGTCATACTGAAAAGCCATCCGTGCCGTAAATGTGAACCTTATTGAAAAGCCTTAATCGCATCAGCAATTTGAGCTTTGGTTTCAACGACCGCCCGTTGCACGGCTGTTGTCCATTGCGCGGAGGGAATATCCGCGTAGCGGCTTTCACGGTGGGCAAAAATAATTGACCGGCTGGCGGAGATCACAGCGCCCTGGCCGTCAGCATTAAACGCGGGCACGCAATCGGCAAGGCTGCCGCCCTGAGCGCCGATTCCGGGGATAAGAAACAGCGTGTGGGGCATGGCTTGTCGAATTTGCGCAATGGCCGTACCGCTGGTAGCCCCTACCACCGCTCCGAGGCTGTTGAATCCGCATTGCCCGCGTGACGTGCCACCCCATTTTTCAATCAATTCCGCAACGTGCAAAAATACAGGACGGCCATCAGCGGCAGGAATTTCCTGTATCTGCCCCGCACTGGCGTTACTGGTGCGTAAAAGGGCGAAAGCCCCTTTCCCCTGCACCCTGGCAACATCCATAAACGGTGTGATACCATCAATGCCAAAATAGGTATTAATGGTAATGGCATCGGGACCAGTGGTGGTATCCGTATCCTGCCATTTGCAGTCAGCCAAATTACCAAGGGCATATTGTGTGGAAGTATGGCCGATGTCGCCGCGTTTAACATCGCCGATTACCAATAGTCCGTGTCCATGAGCCTCCTGCACGAGGTTGTAGTATGCCTCAACGCCGTCCCAGAGATAACGCTCAAAATAGGCGATGTTGATTTTTACCGCCGGAACATGCGGTGCCACGGCGCGAATAACCTTTCGTCCAAATTCCGAAATCGCATCGACACATGCCGCACAGGAACTGCCGTCACTGAAGCCCGGTTGCTTGAGGATCGCGGGCGGGAGATTTTCATAAACCGGATCGAGTCCGACAATAAGCGGGGTTCTTTTCTCACGAATGGCACCGGTGAGGCGATCGGCAAAATGATTGGTTCCCACAGTTATTCCTTTCTGAATCGTGCACGACTCCACATAACACATTCCTGCCGCTGTTGTCTTGCTGCGCTTAAGGAGATTCCTGGTCCTCGCGTGTCGTCTCTTCATCGCTGATGTCCGATTCTTTCCGAACCGTAACGAGTGTTGCCAGAACCAGTCCCAGGACATACAGCAGGACCAACGGCAGAAAAATACTGGAAAAAGTTACAATATCAGGCGTGGGTGCCAGCAACGCGGAAAGCACGGCAAGAATCAATACCGCATAACGCCACATCTGGCGAAATTTATGCGCCGGCATGACACCAATCTGGGCCAGCACCATCATAACCATGGGCAGTTCGAATGCCAGACCAAAAACCAGAGCCATAATGGTCACGAAACCGAGATAATCATGGAGCATGGGCAGCGGGGCAAAGAGCGAATCCGCGGGCTGCGCATTAAGTGCCAGGGTTTTTCCATCGGCATGTATCAGCATTCGCCCCTGTACCGCGTTATACCAAAGCGCAATGTGATGCTTGGGAAAATGCGTGGGGTTGCTGCGCACCATGGGAATAAGCAGCGGTTTGATCTCATTACCGGTGGGAAGCTTGGACCAGTTGTTGACACCGAGGTGGCCGCCATAAATGAAATTTTCCACCGCATTGGGGTGTAAATTCGGCATTGGAACCTGTTGATTGAAGGCCAGAAAGAATTTCAACATGATCGGCAGCACGATGACAAAGAAGAACACCACACCGGCTATAAACAAAAAGATGCTCGGTCCGATGTACCGATACACCAGGGAACGTTCACGCTGGTAAAGCCCCGCCGCCACAAAGAGCCAGAACTGATAAATGATCCACGGGCTGGTGAGTACCAATCCGGCCTTGATACCGAGCATCAGGTACATAATGACGTTGCCGGCGGGCTTATTGTAAAGCAGATATTGCGGATAACCGGAATAACGCAGTGCCAGCAGATAAGGCTGAAAGAGAAAATCGATGATATAATTGGCAAAAATCGTGCAGACGGCAATGCCAATGGCGGCTCCGAGCAGCGACAAAATCAGGCGCTTGCGCAAATCATCAAGATGATCACCAAACGACATCGCAGGCATCTGCTCTTCTTCATCGGGAGCCTGTGAAATCTTGGCTATAAAATGTCGCCATAGCGCCATATGCAACGTTTCCGAATTCATACGCAGAGGCCAATGTCATCTGACCGATGGCGTGCTGTCCACAATTTTTCCATCCCGCAACGTCACGACGCGGTCCGCCTGGGCCGCAATATTCACATCATGCGTAACAAGCAATATGCTCTGACCACTGCCTTTATGCAAGCCGCGCAGCACATCCAGGATCGTCTGCCCGGTTTTGGGATCAAGATTGCCTGTAGGTTCATCGGCTAAAACCAGGGCGGGTTCGTTGATCAAAGCCCGGGCAATGGCCACCCGCTGGCGTTCGCCACCGGATAACTGCGACGGTCTGTGCCGCAGGCGATCCTGTAATCCGAATTGCTCCAGCAACTCCAATGCGCGCCGCTTCCCTGGTCTGGCCCGGATGCAGGCTTTATACCATGGCGCACAAACCATTGCCGGAAGCAACACATTCTCCAGCACGCTTAATTCCGGCAGGAGATGATAAAGCTGGAACACAAAACCAAACGAGCGGTTCCTCAGGTGATGCCGATAGCGCCGGGACATGCGGCTGAGGTCCTGCCCTTTAAACATCACGGAGCCTTCATCGGCAGCTTCCAACGCTCCGGCAATGTGCAGCAGAGTGCTCTTGCCGGAACCGGAGGCCCCCACCAGCGCGACAAATTCACCTTCATATACGGTCAGACCGGCTCCCGTTAGCACCCGCACCTCCGCCGGCCCGAGTCGGAATGTTTTGCTGATATTGCTTAATTCCAGCAGCGGCCGGCGCATGGACAAATCTTTGCTGTGAGGAAGGCTATTCATAACGCAACGCCTCCACCGGATCTTGCCGGGCGGCGATAATCGCGGGAATCAAGGCCCCCAGGAGGCCGGCCAGGATGGCAAAAATCACGATCCACATGACCGCATGAGGGTCAACCTGATCGGGAATTTTTGAAAAGACATAAATTTTTCGATTCCATATCGAAATACCGAATATGCGCCATAATATGTGGTCATGTATCCAATTATCATTGCGTACGAACCAGACTCCGGTAAATAACCCCAAAATCGCTCCGGCTGAACTGATAAGCATTCCATAAAGGATAAATATTGCGCCCAACCCTTCCTCGCTGCCGCCAATGGCCTTGATGATTCCGATGTCGCGGGTTTTATCACGCACCAGCATGTAGAATATCAGGAATATGACGATGATCACCACCAGACTCATGAGTCCCAGTAAAAATGTGATCATATTGCGTTCGTTATCCACCGCCCGAATATACTCAGCCTGAACCTGATCCCAGGTTCGCACCCGGATGCCGGCAATTTCCATCTGCGGGTGCAGCAATTCCAGTTGATGCACCACGTGGGCGATTGCCTTGCGGGCGGCGAGAATATCAGCTTCACTGGAATCATGCCGCACCAGCACCTGAATTTCACTGCATCGCGCCGGACGTACGCCGCCATCAAGCAGATCCTGCCGCTGCATAAATGCCATCTTCTGGGCGACATGGAAAGGAATATAGACCGTCTTGGAATCTACCGCGTACACCCGGGTTCGGGAATCGTCCACGATGATAAACCGGCGGCTCTGCGGCTGCGCCAGCGTCGCTTTCATGGTCACCGGCACCATGGTAATAATGACCGGTGAAAACCGAACGCCAGGGGGGCGATGATAATGGCCGAAGCGGTCGCGCTTATACAAACCAAGATCCACGCCGATCACACAGCCATTTTTCGGCTCGTCCGACGCGGTCATGTAGCGATCAGAAGCCTGCGGAGGCGGGGCGAAGGTCGGCGCAACGGGAACCAGAGCCTTGCGCAGTGCCGCGGCATTGGCAAACGATCCGTTGGGCAGAGCCTGCACCATGCGCAGATCGCGATCCGCCCGATTCTCCTTGTAGACCGCCTGCTGATAATCCTCATGGGCAATAACCTGCCAATGTTGCCTGATGGCCGCAAACCAGGCATGGCTGCTGACCGGTTTGAGATCCGCAAAAGCCTGTTGCCGCGCATGTTCCACTTTGGCCGCCGCCAGCAGGCGCTTCTGAGCATAAGCCAGAAGCTTTTCACGACTGACGGGGAAGCCGGCTGCGCGCAGATCCTGCACGGCCTGCATGGGCGCTTTGTACTGCCAGAACAGACTGGTGCCAAATGAACTGACCTTTGATTCACTTTCCGCTTCAACGCCCATCACCTGAACACCGGTATTGACCTGAAATTCCGGCAGATTAAACAATCCGTACCCACTGATTACCGGGGTGCTGGCTTTCACCTGTGGGAGCAGTGCCAATTGCTTTTGAACCTGGCGATAATAGGGGAAGCCGGCCATGGAATCGCTTTGAATGACCACGTCACCCATCAGTGAGCGGCCCGCATCTCGAACACGATTAACAAAGCCGGTCATGATGCTGTTGACAATAATAAGCATCATCACGCAAAGCCAGACCGCCAACACGGGAAACAGGACAATTCCCTTGCGCGTAAGATACCGGAAACAGAGAAATATTTTGTACATCAAAAATCAGGTAATTACCGTCAGATGAGCACTGCCGGTGAAATATCCATATCCTTATTTATGCATCATCCGTGGAGGCATGCGCGTCCGCCGCCCCGGCACCCCGGGACTTAAGCAACGGGAATAACACCACGTCGCGAATGCTGGTCCGGTTGGTCAGCAGCATCACCAGCCGATCAATGCCGATACCCAGCCCCCCCGCCGGTGGCATACCATGGCACAGGGCTGTAACAAAATCATGATCCATGCGGGCCATGGAATCTTCTTCTTTCAATCCGGCAAGCTGAGCCGAAAATGTCTCATGCTGCACAAACGGATCATTAAGTTCCGTATACGCATTAGCCAGTTCCATTCCCGCAATATACAGCTCGAATCGTTCGGCCAGGTGCGGCTGCCCGGTTTTGCGCCTGGTCAACGGACATAAGCCGGCGGGGTAGTCATACACAAAAACGGGCTGGTCCAAGTCATTAAGTCTGGGTTCCGCCAGACGTTCAAACAGCATCCCCACCAGCACGTCATGATCGGTTTTGGCAACATCGGTGATACCATGCTGCGCCGCACACTGCTGCACAGCCTGCGCATCGGTCATAGCCACACCGACATGCTGCAAAAACAATTCGCTGTATGCAAGGCGTTGAAACGGACGGGTAAAATCAATGAGTCGATCTCCATAAGGGAGCTTGATTTTACCGTCGGCTGCTGCGGGCAGGTTTAAACTGGCATGCCGGGCTTCAGCAAGCGAAGCCAGAAGCGTCTCGGTGAGTTCCATCATTCCCGCAAGATCGCTGTACGCCTGATACAATTCCATCATCGTGAATTCAGGATTGTGGCGGGTATCAATGCCTTCATTGCGGAAATTCCGGTTGATTTCATAAACGCGTTCCATCCCGCCCACCAGCAGCCGTTTGAGAAACAGTTCGGGGCTGATACGCATGTATAAATCAATATCCAGCGCATTGTGGTGAGTCATAAAGGGGCGCGCCGCGGCACCACCGGGAATTGCCTGCATCATAGGCGTTTCCACTTCCACAAACTGGCGTTTGGAGAGAAACTCACGAATGGATTGAATGATGCGTGAACGCGTTAGAAATACATCCAGTGATTCCGAATTGGCCGACAGATCCAGATAGCGCTGGCGGTAACGCGATTCGGTATCGGCGAGTCCATGGAATTTTTCCGGCGGAGGCAACAGCGATTTGCAGGCGAGGCCAAATTGCTCGGCCCACAGGGTGATTTCCCCGGTTTTGGTATGGCCCACCTTACCGGAAAACCAGGCAATATCTCCCAATTCAAGAAGCTTGGCCTGTTCCCAATGCGCTGCCAGAAACTGCTTGGCCAGACCGATCTGGATTTTTCCGGTCCAATCGGTAATGGTGATAAAAATAAGTTTTCCAATATCACGAAGCAATGTGATGCGCCCGGCGACCTTGGCAATTGTTCCACCATCATGAGGTGTCTCGGAAGTATGTAATTCCCGCGCTGCCGATGCGGATATCAACGCTTCAATGCGCGAACCGAACGGATCTGTCCCGGCCGCCTGCCATTTCTCCAGCCGTGAAAGCCGGAACTTAAATTCTGGATTATCTGATTGAAGCATGTTTCCTCATCTACATTCAACAAGCATGGTATTGTAGCGGTCAATGATGTCCCTGAAAACTGCCGGGGTAACTTCTGCCTTTTAAATAGAGATCTCAATGCGACAGTGGAATTTTTTTCTTCCAGCCGGTAGGATACCTGCATATCCGCGGGCGTGGCGGAATTGGCAGACGCGCTAGATTCAGGTTCTAGTGTTCAAAAGACGTGGAGGTTCGACTCCTCTCGCCCGCATCAATGTCAGAAAACCAGGTGTCATGCAATTTTTCCCCCGGTGGGGAATCCAAGCGATGCGGGGTAATAATCCATCCGTACCGGAAAGAAGCCCCCGGTGCTCAAATAACAGCCTGCCATGGAATCATTGATCACGGGTAGTCCTGACCAGTAGGCCGAAGCACCAGTTCATTGATATGCACATGCTGCGGCTGGCTGATGATAAAGCTGATCGACTGCGCCACATCATCGGCGGACAGCACTTTGCCGAAGCGGGCAATGGATTTGTTAAAATTTTCGTATGTATATCCCGCAACAGCCTGAAATTCGCTTTCGACAATACCCGGCTTGATGGTTGTAACGCGCACGCCCTGACTGCATACTTCGCGACGCAAGGCTTCCGCAACGGCGGCGATGGCCCATTTCGTCGAGCCATAAAATCCGCTGAACGGAGAAATGTTGTGACCTGAAACCGACCCCAAGGCAACAATATCTCCCGTTTTTCTTTCGAGCATGATTTTGGCGGCCTCCCGCATGAGATAGGCCGCCCCCAGCACATTGAGCTTATAGAGTGCCTCCCATTGTGATTGATCACTGTTCAGTGCACCACCCGCCAGACCGCGGCCGGCATTGACGATCACAATATCAAGCCGCCCGGTCCATTCAAGTGCCTTGGCCAGCAATTGATCGATATGCGCCTGGCTTCCGGCATCGCCGGCCAAGGCCATGGATTTGCCACCCTCCGCCGAGATGGCCTGGGAAAGTTCCGCTAAACGCTTTTCCCGTCGGGCGGTCAACACCACGCTGGCTCCCCGCCGGGCCAATTCCCGTGCGGTGGCCCATCCGATGCCCGCACTGGCACCCGTAATAATCGCCGTTTTTCCGATAAGATTCTGTGCCATGGCACGCCCCTTATTCCTGGGTTATTTTCACAAGCGTATCAGCCAGTGCCTGATCGTCTGCATCCGATGAGCATAACAGGCGGTCAAGCAGACTGGCAAGATCTTCAGCCGTATCAACATCCGATACCGGCAAGCTCTGAACCAGACTCAAGCCCGCCGCGTGCGCGATTTCCATTGTCTTCGACATTACTTTGTCGGTGCCCCATTCGATATCCGCGAACAGGCGCAGCGCGGAAGAATGCACCCCAATCAGAACATAACCTCCGTCATGGGCAGGCACGACCGCAGCTTGGCTGGTTAGCAGATTGTCAGCGGCCCAATCCAGATGATGCATTGATAATTCCGGGGCATCGGCTCCAATGAAAATAACTGGATCTGCCGGATCCGGTGCAATGGAAGCAAAGGCCGCAAGAAGTCGATCACCGAGATTACCGCTGGATTGTGGAAGCTTTTTCCAGCCATGCCAGTTTTTCCAACATTCAGGTTGATCGGGCGGGTCATAGGCAATAAACAGATCAATATTCGCCCGGCTTTGCTGCCACGTTTCTGACAGCGCACGCACCCGGGATAAAAACCGTTGATAAATATCGCAGGCCTGCTGATGGGAAAATATTTTATGCAGACGTGTTTTTACATAACCCGGGCGCGGTGCCTTGGCCATAAGCACCAGATTGATATGTTTTTTTTCAGATTGATTCATATCACTACCCGTCGATGAGCGGCACTTGTCCACCGTCGTGGAAAGCCCGGTTCTGTCCGACCGACAAGATAGTTTATAGCCGTCAACCAATTCCGCACACTTGTACGTACAACGCCCTGCCGCCAGTGCCGATCACTGATGCGTACCGGATAATTAACGTAAAGCGGTGGATTGACAGCCTTGAGTCGCAGTGAAAGTTCGTAATCTTCCAGTCTGTTCTGCTGCGGGAATCCGCCGGAAGCGGCCAGCGCGTCAACACCAAAAAACATTGCCTGATCGCCGTAGGGAGTCTGGAAGCGAGTGGCTCGGAAGCGATTGCCGGCTTCGACGACCCGAAACCTGCGCAATGGAGAGTTAATCCGGTGCCCCATGGCACCCCAGTGCCAGCGGGCCCCGGTCCCGAGAGCCTGGATCAGCGCAACGCGGCTTGCGGGGGCAACTTCCATATCCGCGTGGGCGATCAAAATGACGTCCGGGGCGGTTGATGCGCCATGGAGCAAATGGGCGATTCCCGCGGCAACGGCTCTGCCTCGCTGTGGCTGATCGGCGTTTACAACTTCCACCCCGACATCGGCGGCAACTTCGGTGGTGGCAGGGGAATGATCGGCATTTACCACAACAACACGTTCACCGGCAGCGATAAAATCCGATAAAGACCCGAGGCACTGCGGCAGAAGCGATGCGTCGCCGCGACATGGAATAACAACGGCAATACGAAGAGTCAAGCTGGAACTTGGCGCGTGTTCGGCGGCATATGCCGAATCACCACTCTTCGGAACGCACAGAAGTTGCACCATAAGTCACCACGCCATTTTACGGCATTTCGCCGCATCCAGATGAATTGGTCGGCCAGGGCGCTGCAATCTTACATTTTAATCCGGCCTGAAAGAGCGTCAGCCAAAATGGCCTTATTGGCGTGTTCAATTTGTGCTCCAGCGGGCAGTCCGCGGGCCAATCGGCTGATAATCACGCCGCTGTTTTCCAGTCGGCTCTGTATATACAGGGCTGTGCCGTCGCCATCCATGGTGGGATTGGTAGCGATAATGACTTCACGCACCAGGGGAGTTCCGGAGGCATCACGCTGACTGACGCGCTGCACCAGCGCTTCGATGGTGAGGTTTTCAGGATTGATTCCATCTAATGGTGCCAGATGTCCCAACAGGACATGGTAAACCCCTTTGTAACTGCCCACAGATTCAATTTGAAACAGATCCTTGGGCTGCTCAACAACACAGACCAAACCCTTATCACGCCCCGGATCGCGGCAAATTTCGCAGGGATCGGTTTCAGTGAGGTGATAGCAGATACTGCAGTGCCGCACTTGTTGCTTAACGGCGCGAATGGCATCAGCCAACGCCAGGGCGTCCTCGGAGCTGCCTTTCAAAATATGAAATACCATTCGTTCCGCGGAACGGCTCCCAACGCCGGGCAATTGGCCTAAAAGCTCCATGAGCCGCCGGACGCTGGCACTGTAAGCCATGGAATGCTCGGTCATGATGGCATTCCCATCATTTTCTGAAACCCGGATAAATCCACATCCCCGGCGACGCCCTGCATTTCCCGCTGCACCAGGTTGCGCACATTCGCTAAAGCCTCGTTAACCGCACTGCGGGTTAAATCCGCGAGTACCGCGGCATCCAGTCGTGCGGCATCGGCTGAAAAATGCACATGGATAATTTCCATGTGGCCATTGGCGGTTACGGAAATCAGACCGCCGGCGGCAGTTCCGTCCGCCCGAATGGTTCCGAGCTTCTGCTGCACTTCCGCCATTTTAGCCTGCATTTCCTTGGCGCGAGCCATCAATGGCCCGAGCTGACTTAGTGATTTCAGGGAATCAAACATGCATCCTCATTTCTATGATTGTACCATTATTATCATGACAGTTCCGCCGGTGTTTCAACACTGACTTCAATGGCTTCCACGTTAACGAGTTTTGCTCCCATTTTCTCCATTAACTGCCGGACTGCGGGCATTTCCTGCACGCGCTTCATCAATTCCGGAGAAACACGGGGACTGGGGGTTGGAGCCGGGCGAACCGCCGTGGGTGCCACCGGGGAAATGGCCGCCGGAGCGGGTCGGGCACCAGCGATAATATCCAGATGGCAGGTTTTCCCGACCACACCGGCAAATGCTGATTCGAGCATACGGGTATAGCGTTCGCTGCTGACCATGGTATGCGTATGTCCGGGAACCTCCAGGCGTATGGCCCCGCTGCCGGATTCCGCAGAAAGAATACGGGCTTGTCCATTAAGCAAATTAACCAGCGAGGCCCCCTGATTTTCCAGCAGATACGCTTCCACCGCCGTCCAGATTGAATCCGTTGATTGTTTTTCATCCGCGGCGACAACGGTCGCCGCCGGCGTTGGCGCGATGGCGGGTTGAGGCGCAACGGTTCCAGCAACCACTGATGGCTCATTTCTCACAGCCGGGGGGCGGGCCGGGAGGAAGGTGTCGACCGCGTTTGAGGCGGGGGTCAGTGGATCATTTTTTTTTTGCGCGTCTGCGGCCGGCATGGGCAATTGACCGGACTCCAGCACTTGCCGGATAGAACTGAACTGCGCGGCCATGGCCAATCGCACCATCAGCGCATCAAACAGGGGCCGCTGCATGGTTGAACCGCGCAGTGATCGCAAGGTCTGATCGCACAATGCAATGTGATGAACCAGCACGGCCGGTTCAAACGCCGGGGCAAGTTTTTCCAGTCCACCGCGCCATTCGCCGGGGATATCTAAAATATCGGTTTTCGTTCCGCATACGCGCAGAATCATTAAATTGCGAAGCAGATCGGTTAATTCACTTAATACCTGTTCGGCGGACATGCCATCCAGAAGCAACTGATCGGACAGCTTCAATACCGCCGCCGCATCGCCTGCCGCCATGGCCACCGCCAAGTCAGTCATATTGGCCAGAGATGGCTTGCCAAGCAGTTCATCCAGAAGTTTTTCGGTAATTCGCCCCGCTCCCAGCGATAGCACACGATCCAGCAATGACAGGGCGTCCCGCATGGATCCCGCGGCTAAAATGGCTATTCGATGCAACGCGGATGTTTCCGCTTCGGTACTTTCCTGCTTACAAATATCAGCAAGGTGATCGGTGATGCGGGCGGCCGGAATATTCTTAAAATCGTAGCGCTGGCATCGGCTTAAAATGGTAGCGGGAACCTTATGCACATCCGTGGTGGCAAAAATAAATTTGACATGCGGAGGCGGCTCTTCAAGGGTCTTCAAAAGCGCGTTAAAAGCGGCAATGGAGAGCATGTGAACTTCGTCAATGATGTAAATCTTAAATTTACTGTGGCTGGGGGTAATGCCGGCACTTTGACGCAGGTCACGAATCTGCTCCACGCCGTTGTTACTGGCGCCGTCGATTTCAATGACATCAATGTCCTCTCCTGCCGCGATCGCTTTACAGGTGGGGCATTCGCCGCAGGGCTGACCTCCGACCGCGTTGGGGCAATTAATTGCCTTGGCTAATATGCGTGCCGAGGATGTTTTCCCCACACCGCGCGTACCGGTGAAGAGAAACGCGTGAGCCAGTCGCCCGGTGGATACGGCATTTTTCAGCGTAGCAGCAATCGCCTCCTGACCAATGAGTTGGTCGAAGTTCTGCGAGCGATAACGCCGGGCCAAAACTGTATAACCTGCAGCCATGCACACACTATAGCAACGGCTTAATTTTCCGGCCAGCGACTAGCTTAAGCCAGGAACACTTTCAGCGCCACGGCATAATCCACCGTCGGACGATATTTCGGCAATTCCACACGCAATCCTGTGGCAGACTGCTTCCATTGGAGCTTTTCATCGGTGCCCAGCATTTGAACATGATGAATTTTCCCCGGCTTGGCGGCTGCCGCGGTGCCCAGCGATTGGATGATAAATGCGTCGCTTGGCCAACCCAGTACCAACGCGTATACAACTGTGTTGGCCTTGTTTCGGGTGAAGCGAATGTCCTTTACCCCCATACTGAGAATGCTGTTACCCTGGAATGATCCGGCCTTGATGACATTTGGGCCTTCACCATATACTTTCCACGGGCGCGTGGCGTAAATGGCTTCGCCGTTAACCGCGAACCATTCGCTGAGCTTTTCAAGAATCAACTTTTCCTTGCGATCAATAGTCCCGTCGGGTTTACCGGGAATATTGAGAATAAATGTGCCGTTCTTGCTGACCGTATCGATCATCCAGTGAATGGCTTCCCGCGGATGCATGTAGCCGCCGTACTCGCCGGGATGGTTGAACAATGCACGCAGATAGTGCCAGCCCCCGATGCAGGTTTCGGATTGCCACGGATATTTCATAATTCCGCTGCTTAGTCCACGCTCAATATCCGCCACTACGCTTTTAAGTAACGGACCCGGAACATTTTTAATATTAATTACGCCTTCCATTTTTCCGCCGTGCGTCTGCAGATTGCGATTATAGAAGTAGGCACCAATATTCATGCCGGCCCAGCCCAGCGGGAACAGCGGGTTATCAAAATAGAGCAAATCAGGATTGTGCTGATCGACAAGATCGCGGGTGCGATCATAGAAATTCTTCACATAAGAAATATCCGGCAAAGCATTGTACGGATGCTTGGCATTATAGAGCTGCTGCGGGTCATAGCCTTCCCACCATTGGCCTTTGCCATCCGCCTTGGTCAAGACGCCATCATACGGAATGCCGGCATACGGCCCGGTCTTATCCGCGCCGTGCGATGGTTGGAACCACCACCAGTTACGGGCCTGATGGACCGTAACACCAAAACGCAAGCCATGTTGCCGCGCCGTCTTGGCCCAGGTGCCGATGACATCGCGATGCGGGCCGATGTTCTGAGCATTCCACTGATGATGTTTGGAATTCCAGGTGTCAAAGCCGTCATGATGATTGGCTAATGAGAGAAAGAGCTTGGCCCCGGCCTTTTTGTACAGATCCATCAGATGTTCCGGCTCCCAATTCAGCAATGTCCATTGGGCGCAAAGGTCTTTGTACCCGAATTTGCACGGCGGTCCATAATGCTCCACCTGATATCGGTTTTGACCGGATCCCTGAATATACATATTACGCGCATACCAGTCCCCATCTTCCGGCACGCACTGCGGACTCCAGTGATTCCAGATGCCGAATTTGGCATCACGATACCACTCGGGACAGTCATACTCCAGAAGCGACTGCCATGTTGGTTCGTACGGCCCGTCGCCGGCAAGATTGGGAATTGGCGATTCCATCGGCACGCCATCATGCGAACCGCCGGGGACCGGCAGTGCCGGCGGATTACCCCACCCTGTGGGTCGCCAACCGGCATTGTGCAATTTTTCCTTCACAATGGCCTTGCCACGCAGAGCATAAAATGTCCGTTGACGCGCCGGCGTGGCACAAAATTCCGGAAAGGTCTCGGTGTAGCGATCAAAGCCATCGGCAATAAGTCCCGCGGCGTTCGCCGGTTTCCCCAATGCGGGAATTGTCGCCGCCGCTGCGGCACCTGCCATGAGTTTGCAAAATTCTCTGCGTTGCATCATTGGAAACTCCTCGTCGTAAACCGCTGGCATGCCAAGCCAACGATTCACATTCGCCACCCGCCCGGCCACACTAACCGGTTGTCATCAGGCCGCCGCATTCGCGTAATCATCAACTCACCGTCGCGTTGTTGTCAATGAAGCACTCTGATTTTTTCGAACCTCGGTGCGGTAGCGGCAGATGCTGGGCCGAGTCATGGTCGGCAGCATAGGCTTTTTACGTGTGGGTATCAGGAGACGCCACTTGCTTATCAAGAATTGATCGCAAATCAGGATCGACTACGGAGCGGGGGCATTTCTCCCGGCTTTTCCGCAATATGCCGGCAATATCGTGAGGTCGCAAGGCTTATTCCCATTGATCAGACTCTTGTAAGAAAAGCCTTTCGACCTTTTAGCGACGTAAGAGCGGGAATATTTGATTACCAGGAATTCCCTGTACAGGCCAAATACCAGGCGGCATTTTCGCCCGGTTCCTCGGGTACCGAGACCTCGTGCAGCAGTTACCAGCCTGCAAGCGCAGACATTTTCCATGACTTTGCCAAAATTTCAGGCATTCGGGCGGCGGATGATTCCGCCTGGCATGCCACGGATGAAATTTTCCCGAGCCGGTTGCGTTGTAAGGGTTGCCGGGAGATATGATATGGAAGGGTATTGATGTGTCAATCAGTTGGTTGACGAATTTCCGTCGCTGCCAACGATATTGGCCCGTGAAGTGGCCTATGCCCCCTT
>JAJZJL010000156.1 GCA_021810145.1 Planctomycetota bacterium
TCCAATCTGCGATTACCTGCGAAATCCGCAGTTAAAATACCGTTTGAACCAGTGTACTTCCGAACCGCAGATGGCGCAGAAGTACGCAGATGATAATTTGAATCAGGGCTTTTCATGCCGGCCTTCCATCATCAACATTGAACAGCATTGGTTCCCGGGCCTCCGCTTTCGCTTTCCCAAACATCCTGACTTTCTTTTCCCGGTCCTCCAATCTGCGATTACCTGCGAAATCCGCAGTGAAAATACCGTTTGAACCAGTGTACTTCCGAACCGCAGACGGCGCAGATGTACGCAGATGATAATTTGAATCAGGGCTTTTCATGCCGGCCTTCCGTCATCAACATTGAACAGCATTGGTTCTTGGGCCTCCGCTTTCGCTTTCCCAAACCTCCTGACTTTCTTTTCCCGGTCATCCAATCTGCGCTCATCTGCGCCATCTGCGGTTACTTCCGCCGGTTCCCGCACAGGCAGATTCTTGATCTCCAATGAATAGTCATCGTGGCCCCATTCGCACTTCTTCAGAACGGCCTTGGGAATTTTCTTGACCGTCAAATTCTCAAATTGCCTGGCATCAGAGCGAAAAGCGCTGCAACAGATCAGCAGACTGCGATTGGGGCCGACCTCATCGCTGATTTTGGCCAGAATATCATGGGTCATGGTCTGCGTGGTGACATAGATAAAGTCAGCTTCCGAGCTTCGGCCGTGCTGCCAGTAGACCTCGGCGTTCGGCTCGAACGTGAAGCCTTCCAGTTTGCACATGGCCTCGGCCAGCATCGCGGCGTTGAATTCGGGATTGATGACCGGGTTATCCCATTGATCCTTGACAATAAGCGATGGCGCGAGGCGATAATAGCGGAACCCGCCGCCGCCTTTCCAGTTGACAGCTTCAGTGATGCCGCCGGGGTCCTGGCCGTCAATCACCTTTTTCATGCGCGGGATAATATGCGTATGGCAATGTTCGCCAAGTTCGACCATAATCCAGCGGCGGCCCATTTTTTGGGCGACGGCGCCGGTGGTTCCGGAACCGGCGAAGGAATCCAAGACCCAATCTCCAGGATTACTTCCTAACTCGATGCACCGCTTTATGAGCTTTTCCGGCTTCGGCGTGGCAAATATATTCGGATCATCTGGGAAAAGGGCTTTCAATTCTCGCTTAGCGTCTTCATTTTTGCCAACATCCTCACCGTTCCACCAACTGGTTGACACCACGCCTTGGCGAACCTCGGACAAAAATCGTTTTCGTCTGGGCATTGAATCACCACGATGTCCGAACCATATTCGATTGTCAGCCACCATTTGGGCGAACCTGTCTTTTGGAACGCTCCAACTACGCCCATGTGCCGGTAAAACTTCACGGCCAGAAGGCAGTTTAATAGGATAAAAGTCGTGCTCTCGATATTCACGCCGCGTCAAATCGCTGCTTGTCCAAACTCCACGCGGATCATTATCAGGGTTTTCATATCGAGCATCTTGCTCCTCCGTTCTCTGCAATCGGTTGAATTGGCATTCCCTGGCCTCCTTGGCGTAATAAAGCAGGTAATCATGTGTGCCCGAAATGAATTTAGAATCAGGATCAGGCGAAATTCGCTTTTGCCAAACAATCGTCCCTAAAAAATTTTGACGTCCGAACATTTCATCCGCAAGGACCTTCAGATAAGCAAATTCTCTGTCGTCGATTTGCATGAAGATTACGCCGTCTTTGCGAAGCAAAGAGCGGAGTATTTCCAGCCGATCACGCATAAGGGATAACCAGAGTGAGTGTTCAATACCATCGTCGTAATGTTCAAATGCTGAACCTGTATTATACGGTGGATCAATGTATATGCATTTGATTTTGCCGGTGAATTCCTGTTCGAGGGCCTTGAGCGCCAGCAGGTTATCGCCAAAAATCAGGCGGTTGTCGAAGAGGTCGCCGGTATCAACCGCAGATTGCGCGGATTGTCGCAGATTTTCCGGTTCTGATCTGCGCGCATTTGCGTCATCTGCGGTTCCTTTCGTCCTTACCCGGTACTTCGCGTGGTAGCTCTTGGAGGCGTCCTCAATCAGGACGCGCGGCTCCAGCTTCGGCCGATTCTCCTTGCCGATCCAGGTCAATTCGAGACGTGCGTTGCTCTTGGCCATTAAGCGCCTCCCTCGCCCCCTGCCGGGGCAGGAATTGCGGGGGCAGTGGCCACAGCCTGCAAGCAACTCCTCTTCCAGGTGGTGGCCACCGCTTTGGTGATGATCTTCTTGAGGCTTTCAGGGACGGCCGGCGGTTTGGTGGCCGTGATCTTGCGGGCGATGTACCTGGCGATGAGCGGCTTGCCGCTGTCGCTGTTCAAGCCAAGTTCCCCGCGGGCCTCTGCGGTCAGGGCGTCGATTTCAGGGATTTCCGGCCTCAAGTCGGATTCCCACGTCCTCGGGAAACACGCAATTGTGTCGTCAACGATTAGAGCCGCTGGGGCGGCCTGCGGCTTACCGGCCAAGGCTAGAAGCTCCTTCGACTTGTCGGTGATGTTCCTATCCGCGTTCCCGCTGTCGTAATCGAAGAGGGTGTAGCAGGGAATATGGAGCTCATTGAATATTCTGAAGAGGCGGTCCATAGCTCCTTTGCCACCACACTCCACGACACTGATGCCTTGCGGATCAAACTCGCAGCCCGGCAGTGCATCCGCGTAGATTGGAAGGCTGTATTCCTCCGTGAGGCCCTCGACGAGAATAATCTTTGAGGCGAAGAACCCTTCGTTGCGACGTGGATTATAGGCGTGCGAGTACAAATCACGCATAGAATTTGCAGTCACATTGCCTTTCAGCGCGGGTTTGCGCGTTTCTATGTCATGGATCATCTTGGGCATCGACAGTTGCCACGCGGCACATGCTGTGGTGCGTTTGCCATCAACTGTTCGGCTGGACGCTTCCATGCGAATAATCTCGTCGAAGTACGCGACGTCAACCAACAGTGACGAGTGAGTTGAGAACAGCACCTGGTCGCTGCCTGCCACGATCTTGCGGAACACCCGACGGATCGTTCGCTGGGCCTGTGGGTGCATGTAAAGCTCAGGTTCTTCAACCGCAAGAATCAGGTTGCGTTTCCGGCCGTCGGGCGCGGAAGTCATGTGGTCCGCGTATCGGCGAAGAATTGTGAAGATCACGGCCCGCTGCAAGCCGTGGCCCTTGTTTTCAACCGCATTGCGGAAGCCGTCGTCTACATAAAGCTTCGGGGCGGTAAGAAGGATTTCCAGCGTCGGCGTCGCAAACTCGATCTCAAGATCGCACCCAGCGAAGAAGTCGCCCAGAAGCGTGTTGAGCTGCCTTTCGGTCTCCGCGATGAGCGGAACACGTTCCGCCCCCCCCGTGCGATTCATCTGCTTCGCGACATCGCTGAGGATACCTTCGATCTTCGCCTTCTTGTCCTCGGTTACAGTGTCGAGGATCGCGTAAAGCAACTTGCCGAAGGGGCTGCTCTTTGTGCCCTTTGATTCGTCGGCAACATCCCTGACGGCGGGCACAAGGACGAAGAATGGGAGCGTACCTTTAAGCACATTGGCGTAGCCCTTGGGGTTGTCAACCCATGCGTCCTGCGTCGGCACTTTGCCCGCGTTGACTGCGATAAACTCCCTGGCCTTGTCCTTCCATTCCTCAACGTTCGGCTTCTTCGTGATGCCCGCCAGAAAGGTCACGCCACCAACAACAAGCAGATCCTTCGTCCTCCACCATTCGGCGATGCTCTTAGTGTTCATCTTCGATTCCTGAAGCCATTCAGGTTCAGGAACAGGCTTCTTGTAGTGCTGACGAATGCCCACCTTGTTTTCCGCATCGTCGGCACCGGCATCATGATCGGCGTCAGCCGCTCCCATCTTTGCGGACCGTGCCATATGAAACGTGCCGTCCGGCTTCAAATAGCCGCCAAGGGCTTCCTGCTCCTTGTCGGTGAGTTCGGAGAAAACCGCCTCGACGCGGATTTCAAGCGTCGTGTCTTTGTTCCAGAAAGATTCCTCATTCAATGTCTTTGTGCTCGGATTGAAGAGGAAGTCCAAGGCTCGCAGAACGGTGGATTTGCCCGCGTTGTTCGCCCCAACCAAGGCGTGCATGCTGCCCAAGTCAAGGGAGATGTCGCGGCAAGAACGATAGTTCTGTATTCTGATTGATGACAGCTTCATGTTAGACCAATCCTCCGTTTGCTGAAGCCGTGCCCGGCGGGCCCAGAACCTGAACATCAAGGCCATCAATCTCTTTCGATCGGGTGCCGGCGATCCCCTGGAGTCCTCCGCACATGCCGACCGTCGCCTGTAGGACGCGGGCGATTTCGGTGTCCTTTTGTGCAAGCCGTTTCCCATGTGCCACACGGACCGATTGAACAATGGGGGCGGCCAAGGGCTCGGTGAGCTTGATTCCCGCCTGGCTTTTTGGACAGATGATTGTTGGCTCGGTATTCATGGGATCCTTTCAGCGGCTAGCCGCAGGGGCCGTGAACGAAATTGTACGGTAATTTCATTTCCCGGCCAGTGCCGGAACGATACCGTTTGGCTCCTGGCGGGCCGCTATGTAGCTCATAAGTTTCCCGTATTTGTCCGTAACACCGCAATCGGGGTTGGTCCGCAAGCGTTCGTAGGTCGATTTCGCGAAGGCCACCGCCTTGTCGACGAGGGCTATGGCTTCCGGAGCCATGAGCTCACCCGTAGCTTTTCCGAGGTAATCGACGATCGGGTGTTCGTCCACGGGATCTCTGGCGACCATTCTGAAGGCTTTCGTCGCGGCTTCGAGCGGTGGCACGAACCATGGTGCCTTGTGAGGGTCTGTCTCCAGTTGTTGGGATATCCACCGCGTCGATTCCGTGACGAGGCCCGGCACGCCCTGGCCGACACGGACACGCATGTAGTTGTGGTCCTTCTCGGCCAGTTCATAGGCCCGCTTGGGTGCCGGCCCCCAGATGTCGCCGCCGTGTATGACGGAGGAGGTGGACGTATGCGACCCTGCGATATCCGCCGCGGTGAACTCGGTGGCAGCATGGATATCCAATCCGCCACGGATCGGAATCTCGCTGGCAAGGCCATGGATCATGGTCTCGGCGGTGGCGACAAGCAAGGAATACAGGGTCACGATAGAGTTTGGATTATCCGGGCGGTACGGGAAGTACGCTATCACAGTGTCCGCGAACATCTGGATCGTCGCGCGGGGTACCGGGTAGCCAACCGAGGCCAGCACCGCGCCCATTTCCCTGCCCAAGCGAGATCCGAAGAATCCTCGCACGCCCCAGACCCTGCCGGCCGCGACGCCAAAGCGGCGGTAGTACTCCCCCGAGTTGTCCTCGAGGATTTGGAGGTCCTCCAGTTCCGCAATTGCATTCTTCTGGCCCAGCAGGTCGAGGTAGAGCACGGCGAAATAGGAAAGTTTTTGCCCTGCCGGTTGGCCGGTCGCAAGCGATCCGGAATTGCAAGCGCTCATGCGAGCCTCCATCGGAAAGACATCACAGCTTGGGCGGTGGCGTTCTGCATCAGTTTTGCCTCGATCTGGTTGATCAATGCCTCGCGGCGCTGATCGACGGCATCCTGCGCTTCAAATAGGGATTTACGCTTGGCGTTGCGTTGTGATTCCAAAGCTCTGATTTGTTTCTGGCCGGCGAGCTTTTGTTCAAGCGTGGGAGCCTGGCGGGCGAAATATCTGGCATGGTGCGGTGTCAAGGCCATTATCTTTTTATTTCCCGATGGACCTTACATTGAAAAACCCTGCATGACAAAGCTCATATATGCTATTCGGTTATCGCGATCCGTGCAATTCGTCTGGGACGCCAATTTCGTTTGCTTTAAAGGGCCTGGAAGATAACGGTGGTTGGCCGAATGGACTTGGGCGACGTGAGCTAAGGCAGATCCGCCACCGGCGCAGGTACCGCCGGCACCGCCGTGCGCCGAGGCGGCACCGCCAAACTTCATTCCGGCTCGCCAGGATCGCCATCCCCGCAGGGGACAGGCGATTGGCCGCCGCGTTTTTTGCCGCCGCCTCTTTCCTTCTGCCCGCGGCGGCGGCGGGTTCCCATACCCCATTATTTAATGGACGACGCGGTTTAAATGACGGGCACATTCTGTACGCTCCGGCGGTGCCGGAGTGCTGCATTTTAGACCGTGCGCGGACGGCCGCGGGTTTCCACCCGCGGCTGCATGGTCGGGGGCAGATTGCGTTGTACCGCGATGTTGCTGGCTCTGTTTGCTTTGCGGGCCTGGCGCTTTTGCGGTAATAATCTCGGTGGCCCCGGTGATCGCTGTGGCTACCGCCGTGGATTACGAATCTGCGCGATCTGCGAAACCTGTGGATCAGGATTCAGAACCTGTCCCGCCGCGCCGGGAAACAACGAGAAACGAGTCCCGGCGGCGCATGGGGCAGGTACTGAAAATACTGACCAATTCTGAATATACTGATCAATACTGTTAATACTGATAACGCTGTCTCCGTGAACCCTGTGGATCAGGTTTCAAAACCAGCCAATGCGCCCACCGGCTCCGGGGGTGGCGTTCCGCCGGTACGGGATCCCCGATTCCGCCGGCGGCGTTTTCCCGGAAAAAAGGCCGTGTTGGCTGAAAATTCACGCAGCTTCATGGGGCGGATCATGCTACCGCGGAATAGATGGATCGGAATTCTCGGCCAACTGAAACACATTGCGCCAGGATATCTCAAAAAGAAATGCCACGTGGCGGTCATCAAACCTCCGTCCGGTAATCCTTGCGCTTTCCTGCGCTGTGAAAACGGCCGGACGCTGGTAACAGGATCGCGGCCGCCGCAGAATGGCCTGCGGCGGCAACAGGTTCTCATTTTCCGTTTCGGATGGTTTCGCGGATTTGATTTTTCGTGTAAAATGCCGTTGCGCTCTAACTAGGAGATTTTATCATGAGCGAAATGAACAACCTGGCCACCACCACGGATCGGCGCGGATTTCTGAAGGTGGCGGCGGCGACATCCGCCATGGTGGCCGGTGCATCGGCGGTATCGGCGGCTAAAGCGGCGGCGCTGGGCGGGGCTGTCAAAGTTGCCGGGATACGGTCGGAGGCTCATGGCATTTTGTTAACTCTGGCCACCGGTTCCATGCGTGTGGTCGTTTACTCGGATCGTGTGATTCGCATTGTATTTTCCCCGGTGGGTGATAACCCGCAGCATGACAGCCTGGCCGTGATTCGCGGCCCGGAGAAAACTCCCTGGCGGATGCACCAAACCGCAACGCATATTGTGGTATCAACACAATATATTTCGGCCCGCATTGATCGTCATGCCGCTTCCGTTGAATTTCTCGATTCACAGGGGAAGGTGTTTTTGGCGGAACAATCCGGCAGCCGCAGTATGCTTCCGGTGAAATTTAAGGACGTCTCCACGTATCGCGTGCGGCAGAAATTCGCGCTTCAGCCGGATGAGGCTATTTTCGGGTTGGGCGAACATCCCAGCGGCGCAGCGAATAACCGGGGTCAAATTGTTCATTTGGCACAGCGCAACCCTACGCACATCGGCATTCCCTTCATGATGTCGAGCTTGGGTTATGGCCTGTTTTGGGATAATCCGGCCATGACCGTGGTGAAAGTGGGTGCCGGCAAAGAACCCAATACGCTGAGTTGGAACTCGCATGTGGGTTCGGTCATTGATTATTACGTTATGTATGGGCCGGAACTTGATCAAGCCATGGCCCAATGGCGGAATTTAAGCGGTGCGGCTCCGATGTTCGGCCGATGGGTGTGGGGGTATTGGCAAAGCAAAAATCGGTATGAAAACCAATTGCAGGTTCTGGGCGTAGCTAATGAATATCGCTCCATGAAGATTCCCATTGATGGTATTGTTCAAGACTGGTTCTACTGGTATCCGCATCCGTGGGGCTCGAACATCATGGATCCTCTGCGTTATCCGCGGCCCACGGAAATGATCCATGAACTGCACGATGAGAACATCCACTTTATGATTTCCGTCTGGGCGAAGTTTGCTCCGGGTTCCGCGAATTATAATCTGCTGAAAAAGGCGGGTGTTTTGTATCCCATTACCGGTGGGGATAACGCAATGTGGAATCCCGCCACAGCGTATTACGATGCATTTAATCCAATTGGCCGGAAGCTCTATTGGTCCGTGCTGAATAAAGATTTGTTCTCAAAGGGAGTGGATGCCTGGTGGCTCGATGCCAGCGAGCCGGAGCTTGGCGGAAAATGGGGCGAATTTGCCGATGTTAAAACGCACATGGGCTGGGGCGCTTTTGTTTACAACGCCTATCCATTAATGCATACCGGTTCGGTTTATAACGGTCAGCGCGGCGTTACCGATGAAAAGCGAGTCATGATTTTGACCCGCTCGGCATGGGCCGGGCAGCAACGTCACGCCGCGATTACCTGGTCGGGCGATGTGGCCGGCAATATGGCAACGATGGCTCTGCAGATTCCCGCCGGCATTAACTTCTGCCTCAGCGGTATTCCCTACTGGAACACCGATATTGGCGGATATTTCAGCGGTAATCCGCAGACCCCGGCATACCGTGAGTGTTTTATCCGCTGGTTCCAATTCGGCGCTTTCTGTCCGATGTTCCGTGTGCACGGTTGTAATTATCCCAAGGAAATGTGGCGGTTCGGACCATCGGCGATGGCCATTCTCGAAAAATTTGACCGTCTGCGCTACCACCTGCTGCCCTATATTTACTCGGTGGCATGGATGGTCACCCATCAGGGCTATACCATGCTGCGGGGACTGGTCATGGATTTCCGCATGGATTC
>JAJZJL010000026.1 GCA_021810145.1 Planctomycetota bacterium
CGGGGATGGCAGGGCGTAGGGGCGGAATTTTTCCATTACGCCCTGTTCTTCACTGCATGACAACGCGCGGTAAAAGCCCAGATTATTGGCGGCGGGCGAGTCAATTAAACTGCTGGAATCCGATGCGATGGTCGTTGGTATTCTGGCGGTAAAAAAGTGCATGGCCGGCGAGGGAAGCTGCCACCCTTTACCGGCCATGCGAGGGCAAGATGGATCGCTCGGATTACCCGCCGGCCCTGATCGGCTTATCTGGGCAACCCGTAAAAATCACGTAAGTCATCATCACCATTTGCAAGCACTGTGTATATCAGGAGCTCACCGATTCGCGCATAGGGAAAAGTCCGATGTCGGAACTAGGATTCTGTCCGAAGTATGAGTGGGATTTCCGGCTGCGGCCGGGCGAAATTGCATAAACAGACAACTGACAGCGTTTACGCCATAATAGAGCTTATGCAGCCGCGGCGGCGGGCCATGGGATATTATTGCCCCTGCGCGAGCGGCGCGTGAATGATAAAGCAAGGCGGAAGGCTGTCTGTGACAAAAAAGACCGGCGTTTTTATTCTGAAACTCGTTGTGATGGTGGCGGTGTTCACATTTGTGGGCATCAAGCTGGATGAAACATGGCACAAAGTCGGCCAGCACCCCGTACATATTGACTGGCATTACTGCGTGCTTATTCCGTTGGCATTTGTGTGTATCATGATGACCAACGCCCTGACGTGGCTGTGGCTGGCCCGGCAGATGGGGGACCGCAACCCCATTTTACCGCTGTTGGGGGCATACACATTCAGCCAGATGGGCAAATATGCGCCCGGCAAGGTGCTGCTGGTTCTGATGCGGATTGAACGCACTCACCGCGCGAGGATGTCGCGCGAAACCTGCCTGCTATCCACCTTGCTGGAAAACGCCATGTATACGCTTTCCGGCGGTCTGGTGGGAGCTATGGCACTGGTGGTGGTGGCGCGCAATCATCCCCTTTATTTAATGGGTTGCGGGCTGTTGATGGCGGCACTGCTGGGATTGTTTTATCCGCGCTTTTTTTTCTGGATCATCAACACGGCCCTGCGCTCCATGGGAAAAGCCGCCATTCCACCGAGCCGCCGGTTCAAACTTTCACACATGATGTACGCCGTGGTTATGTTTCTGCCCACGTGGTTGTTCGGCGGTGTGGCGTTGTGGGCTGCGGTAAGTTGTGTGCATCATGTAAGCATTCTTCACACCGTTGAATTAATCGGGGTCTTTGCGTTATCGGTAAGCCTGGGCATGTTCAGCTTATTGCCCGGCGGATTGGGCGTGCGCGAAGCGGTGCAGGCACTGTTTATTGCGCCCTTGGTGGGTTCACCGGAACTTGTGGTGGTCGTGGTGGCATTGCCGCGCGTTTTTCAGATCATTGTGGAATTGACTCTGGCCCTGACCGGCGGCCTGATTAACAGCCGGCTCACCGCCGCCTTACCCGCCGCCCCGCCGGAAGCCGACAGCACTTCCACGGAACAATCCATCGGATAAACACGTTCCGACGGCCATTGCGCGGAGATCAGTGACAGAACCCGATTTCACTGAATCAACCCTGCTGGCACAAGAACGCACATCCGCAAGGTTGACAACGCTTTCTTATAAGTCTATTAATGCCCTACGGGGACGACGGTTCGCGATGGGCGGCAGAGGGCTGGCGGCGCATTTTTTAATTGGTCAATGATTCGAAACGCGAATCACACCAGCGTCCGAGGTTCCGTCGGCAAGATGGCACTTTTTTTGTTGGAGTATACTGTTGGGCCAATATCTTCAGGAATTTTTCAAGCAACTGTTCCCGTCTGGCCGCCAACGCACCATACCCGCGAGCCAGTCGGATGAACCGTTGCGCGCGGAGCTGCTGGGCATCGATCAGTTGGAGCAATTGGCGCAAGACCTTGCGCAAGAACATCAAGTACAACCCAGCGGCGGCTCCGAGATTCTGCTGTTGCGACTGGATGATAATGAAATTGTTCTGCAGGACACGTATCAACTTGTCAGCGAGGCGGTATCCAACAATCAGATTATTTCACCGGCGTCCGAATGGTTGCTGGACAACTTTTATCTTATTGAGGAACAGGTACGCCTGATTCGGAAGCACTTCCCGAAAGGCTACAGCCGACAACTGCCCGCGCTGCTCAACGGCCCGCACGCGGGATACCCCCGCGTTTATGATTTAATTCTGCGCCTCATCAGCCACCTTGATGGCCGGGTAGATGATCAGGCAATGAACCGGTTTCTGGCGGCCTATCAGCGAAGCATCACATTGACTCTCGGCGAGTTGTGGGCGGTACCCATCATGCTGCGGATTGCGCTGGTGGAAAATATGCGGCGCATCGCGGCACCGCTGGCCGAGGCCCGGCAGGATCGGAATCTGGCGAATTACTGGGCCGATGAATTAATAGCGGCGGCGGAGAAGACGCCGGATGACACGATTGTAACGCTGGCGGCAATCGTTAAATCCAATCCGCCATTAACCAGTGCGTTTGTCACCGAACTGGTCCGGCGATTGCAGGGGCAAAGCGCATCGCTGGCGCTGGCCCTGAATTGGATCGGTCAACTGGTCGCCCGGTCCAGCGAAACCATCGAACTGCTGGTTCAGCGGGAAAGCCGACGACAGGCAGCGGACCAGATATCCATGGGAAATTGCTTCGGCAGCCTGCGGTTTATTGAAGTCATGGACTGGCGGCATTTCGTCGAAGCACAAAGCGTCGTGGAAAAGACGCTTTGTGAAGATCCGTCCGGAATTTACAGCGGCATGGACTTTCACACCCGTGACCGCTATCGGCACGTCATCGAGGAACTTGCCGGGCGCAATAACCTTCCCGAGGAGTTTCCGGCGCGACACGCGGTGGCGCTGGCGGCCGAAGCAATGAACGGGCGCAAACGAACCGACCGGGAATGCCACGTCGGTTATTATCTCATTGACCGCGGCCGACCCAAGCTGGAGCAGGCGATCAAGGCCCGCTTTACGCCGCAACAGCGGATTGAGCGTGCGGTAAGCAAATCGGCGTTGCCGATGTATCTGGGGTTGGTCGCATTACTAACGGTCGCGTTCACCTGGCCGCTTATAGCGCTGATCCCGGGCGATTCTTATATTGCGGTGTATGCCGCCCTGTTAACCGCGTTTCCAATGAGTCAGGCGGCCCTGGATCTGGTGAATTATATCGTCACGCATATCGCCGCGCCTCAAACCCTTCCGCGTATGGACTTTTCACTGGGAGTTCCCGACAACTGCCGGACAGTGGTGGTTGTCCCATGCATGCTGGAAAGTGAAGCGGAAATTCAGGACCTTCTCGAATCCCTGGAAGTCCGGTATCTGGCAAACCGGGATGCGAACGTATTATTCGCGCTGGCGTCTGATTTTCGCGACGCTTCCGAGCAGATCATGCCCGAAGATGAAAGGCTCCTGCGCAAGGCGGTGGAGGGCATTGAATCGCTGAATGTCCGGTACGGCTCCGTGGACAGCGGCCCATTCTGCCTGTTTCATCGACCGCGCAAATACAACGCCCGCGAAAAGCGGTGGATGGGTTACGAGCGCAAACGCGGCAAGCTGGAAGACCTTATGAATCTGCTGCGCTCAGGGCAACAGGATGATTTTCTGAAAATTATCGGAGACCTGACGTTATTAAGAACCGCCAAATACCTCATCACGCTGGATGCCGACACACAACTGCCGCGCGGCACCGCCGGTGAACTTATCGCCACGCTCGCCCATCCTCTCAACGCCGCCCGCATGAACCCGCGCACGGGACTGGTGACCGAAGGATATGGAATCCTGCAGCCGCGCGTGGCCATCAGTCTGCCGTCCTCGCGGCGATCGCTGTTTGCCGCACTGTTCGCCGGTGATCCCGGAATAGATCCTTACACCCGGGCCGTTTCGGATGTGTATCAGGACTTGTTTGGCGAAGGGTCGTTTATCGGCAAGGGAATTCTGGATATCGACGTATTCCACAGCGTGATGCACCGCAGATTGCCGGAAAACCTGATTCTCAGCCATGATCTGCTGGAGGGATGCCATGTTCGCTCGGGTCTGGCGAGCGATATTCTTATTTTCGAAGACCATCCATGGCATTTTGGCGCGGAATTAAATCGTCGGCATCGCTGGATTCGCGGCGACTGGCAAATCGCGCCATGGCTTTTGCCCTGGGTTCCGGGAGCAGACCGCCACTGGAAACGCAATAAACTTTCCATGCTCTCACGCTGGAAAATTTTTGATAACCTTCGCCGCAGCGTGGTGCCGATTGCAACCACGGCAATGTTTTTTCTCGCATGGATATCGCTTCCCTACCCCGGCATATGGACCGTCGCGCTGGCAGCGACCATCTTTGGCCCCCCGCTGCTGATGGCACTATGGGACTTGATGCAGATCAACCCGGATATCCCCCTGCGGACAAAATTCGGCTTATGGTGCGCCGATGTGTTAAGAAGCATGACACAGGCCGTTTTGGCCGTGATCTGTCTGGCTTTCCAGGCTTGCATGAATCTCGATGCGATTGTTCGCTCACTCACGCGGATGGTCATCACCCGCCGGCACCTGCTGCAATGGCAGGCCAGTCGTTCCGTGGAGCGCCGAGCCTCGGCGTCGGCCTCGGCTTTTTTCAGAAACATGTGGACCGGACCCGCCATTGCCATCGCCGGATTGATCGCGCTGATACTTTTGCGTCATCAGGCCGTGCCAACAGCCCTGGCGTTTATTGTGATCTGGACACTTGCGCCTCTGGCGGCCTGGATTTTAAGCCAACCACTGGCTCAGGCGGCTCTTGATATTGATGAATCGGCCAGACCGTTTCTGCGCATGACCGCGCGGCGCACATGGCGGTTTTTTGAGCAGTATGTCACCTCCGCCGATCATGATCTTCCGCCGGATAATTTTCAGGAGTTTCCCGTTCCGGAATTGGCACGTCGCACCAGCCCCACCAATATCGGCCTGGCACTGCTGGCGAATCTTACGGCGCTGGACTTCGGATGGATTTCCGCCGGAAAGTTTCTGCGTCGATCCAGCGGCACACTGGAAACCATGGGAAAGCTGAAACGTTACCGCAGTCACTTTTACAACTGGTACGCCACCGACACACTCGAACCGCTTGATCCACCGTATATTTCGACGGTGGACAGCGGCAACCTGGCGGCGAGTCTGCTGATTATGCGATCCGGACTGGCGGAGTGCCCGAACCTGCCGGCGATCCCGCCACGCTTGAACGAAGGCATTTTGGACACCGTTCTGGCTCTGACCGATGAGGCGGAGCGTTTGAACCGGCGGCAGCGTGACGACGACGGCGGAACGCAGGCCGAGGCGGATCGTTCAAATAAAATCAACGAAGTCGGAACCAAACTGTTTAAGCTTCATTCGCACCAGCCGCGCTCGCTGCGGGAGATGCTGAAACAACTGCGCCGTAGTTGGGACATCATCAGCGAGCTGGACAATTCAAGCGAAGGACTGCGTACCGATCAGCTTGGCTGGTGGCTTTCCGCCCTGGAAGCCCAACACCAGGACTTCATTGATGACATCGAACAGCTTGCGCCATGGATTCAAAGGCCCCCGCTTTCCGCGGAGAATATAGCCCGCTTCGGCGCACAATCAGAAACCTACGCCAATCTGTGCCGCGTCATGCAGGAGCTTGAGAATAATTCCAGCCTGAAAGCTCTCGCGCGAACATCGGCGCAGGCGGCCTCACTGATCAAGACACTGCTGGACGACGCGTTGATTGCCGACCGGGAAATTCTTCTGAATCTCCAGACCAGCATCACCGATGGTGCCCGGCGGATTCATCAGCGCGTGGCCCTGTTCGAAAAGCTTGAAAACCGGTGCCACGATTTCGCGCAGATCGATTTTACGGTGCTCTTCGTACCGAGCCGGAAGCTTATGTCAATCGGTTTGCGCGTCAATGAGAACCGCTTGGACGCGGGCTTTTACGATCTTCTGGCATCGGAAGCTCGGCTGGCCAGCTATGTCGCGATTGTCATGAGGCAGATTCCGCAGGAGAGCTGGTTCGCCCTGGGCAGGCAGCTTACCAGCATGGGGGGACACGTCGCACTGCTGTCGTGGAGCGGATCGATGTTTGAGTACCTCATGCCGCTGCTGGTGATGCCAAATTACCCCAATACACTGCTGGATCAAACCATGCGGGCGGTGGTGGATCGGAATATTGAATATGGCCGCGAGCGTGGTATTCCCTGGGGGGTATCCGAATCCGGTTATAATGCCACCGATGCCCTGCGGCACTACCAGTACAAAGCCTTCGGCGTACCGGGACTGGGATTCAAGCGGCGACTTTCAGATGATGTTGTCATCGCCCCCTACGCAACGCTTCTGGCTCTGATGGTCCGGCCGCGCGCGGCCTATGAGAACATGTTGCGTCTGGCAAACGAAGGCCAAATGGGAGATTGCGGCTATTTCGAGGCCATTGACTATACACCACAACGCTCCGCCACGCCGGGAGCGCCGACAACGGTCAGATCCTTCATGGCCCATCATGAAGGCATGGGCCTGCTTTCACTGGCAGCGGTGCTGCTGGATCATCCCATGCAACGCCGTTTTATGGCCGATCCCCTGTTGCGGTCCGGCGACCTGCTGCTGCAGGAAAAAGTACCGCATGCTCAACCGATCTACCCGCATGCACTGGAGGTCGCCGAATCCCGACGGCCGGTCATTGACACTGCACCGACATGGCGCAGCTTCAACACTTCCCAGACCCCCGAACCGGAAGTTCAACTGTTATCCAACGGGCGGTATCATCTGATGATGACGGCTGCCGGCGGCAGCCGGTCCATCTGGAACGAACTGGCGTTAACCCGGTGGCATGCTGATTTCACGCGCGATAATTGGGGCCTGTTCTGCTATCTGAAAGATATCGACTCCGGACACTGGTGGTCGGCCACCATGCAGCCGACCGCACGGCGCGGACAGAACTATGAAGCGACATTCTCGGAAGGCAAGGCCGAATTCCGGCGCCGGGACGGCATGATCGATATGCTCATGCAGGTTACCGTATCACCGGAAGATGATATAGAACTGAGGCGCATTTCATTAACCAACCGGGGACGCACAGCGCGCCGCATTGAGTTAACCACTTACGCGGAAGTGGTGCTGGCGGCACCGGCCGCCGATGCCGCACATCCGGCGTTCGGTAATTTGTTTGTGCAAACCAGCGCCACACCGGAATTCCACACGTTGCTGGCCACCCGGCGGGCGCGCAGCATCGACGAGCATCCGCCATGGATGATGCACATGGTGACGGTACACAACGATACCGAAGCGTCATTTTCCTACCAGACCGATCGGGCGGCATTTCTGGGGCGCGGCCGCAGCGCCGCTTCTCCCGCCGCCCTGGATAAAACCGGGCCGCTGCCGGATACACATGGAGCGGTATTGGACCCGGCATTCTCCATCCGCCGCGAAATCGTCATTGAAGCCAATGCCACGATTACCATCGACGTGGTATTGGGAGCCGCGGCCACGCGTGAAGAGATTGTGGTGCTGTACCAGCGTTACCATGATCGCCGGCTCACTGATCGGGTCTTGGAACTGGCTTGGTCACACAATCAGGTATTGCTGCGGCAACTCAATGCCACCGACGCCGACGCGCAGCTTTTTGGCCGACTGGCAAGCGCCCTGCTGTATCCCGGACCGCGCTTCCGCGCGGCGGCGGAGATCATTCGACATAATCAACGCGGTCAATCCGGACTCTGGGGGTTTGGCATCTCCGGGGATCTGCCGATCGTTTTACTGCGCGTGACGGATCGGGACCACATTCCGCTGGTACGCCAGGCGCTTCACGCGCATGCCTATTGGCGATACAAGGGCCTGGCCGCGGACCTGGTTATCTGGAATCAGGATTTGTCCGGGTATCGGCAGGAACTTCATGATCAGATTGCCGCCATTGTCGCTTCCGGTCCGGATGCCGGTCTTATGGATAAGCCGGGGGGTATTTTCATTCGTCGCACCGACCAGATGCCCGAGGAGGATCGTACGCTGATGCTCGCGGCAGCCGCGGTGGTGTTAACGGACACCGCGGGGACACTGGCTCAGCAGTTGGAGTTCCGCCGCGGCGAGGGAGAAAGCAGCACGCCCAAACTCGTGCCGGTATCACTTCCCATGAAGCAGGCTCCATTGGGCAGCTTCAATCGAACCGATCTCGAGTTCTTTAATGGAATCGGCGGATTTACCGGCGATGCGCGGGAATATGTCATGACCCTTGGTGCCGGCCGCACGCCCCCCGCACCATGGTGCAATGTCATCTCCGGCCGGCAGCTTGGAACCGTGATTTCTGAAAGCGGCGGGATGTATACGTGGGTTGGCAATGCCCATGAATATCGCCTTACGCCATGGTACGACGATCCGGTATGCGATACCTCCGGTGAAGCGTTCTATATACGTGATGATCAGACCGGAGCCTTCTGGTCGCCCACGCTGTTGCCGGCAGTCGGCAGTCAATTATGCGTGGCGCGGCATGGCTTCGGCTACAGCATTTTCGAACGCCGGGAACAGGGAATCAGTTCGGAGTTTACCGTATACGCCGATATCGACGAACCGATCAAATATTACGTTCTGAAACTCAAGAACATGACCGATCGCGCCAGGCGCATATCCGTTGCCGGCTACTGGGAACTGACACTGGGGGAAAGCCGCGCCCGAAGCAGCCCGCATGTTGTCACGGAAATGGATGAACACACCGGTGCGATTATAGCGCGCAATGCGTGGAACAGTGATTTTGGCTCATCGATTGCGTTTGCCCATATCAGTGACAACCGTCGCACCATCAGCGGAGACCGGGCCGAATTTCTCGGGCGCAACGGTTCTCCCGAAACCCCCGCCGCCATGACACGGCAACGGCTCTCCGGCAATCTCGGAGCCGGGCTGGACCCGTGCGCGGCGATTATGAGCGGTTTTGATCTGGCACCCGGAGCGCAAAAGGAAATTGTCTTTATTCTCGGGGCAGCGGCCAATCGGGCGCAGGCCCGGCAGCTCATTGAACGCGGCCGCACCCCAGCCGGTGCCCGTGCAGCGCTGGAAGCGGTATGGCGATTCTGGAACCGGACGCTTGGATGCATCTATCTTGAAACGCCGGACCCGACCGTCAACGCTCTGGCCAACGGCTGGCTGCTTTACCAGATTATTTCCGCCCGAATCTGGGGGCGCAGCGGATTTTATCAGTCCGGCGGCGCCTACGGATTCCGCGATCAACTGCAGGACGCCATGGCCGCGGCGCTGGCTCAACCCGCACTGCTGCGTGAACAACTGCTGCGCGCGGCGGGCCGGCAATTTGAAGAGGGCGATGTCCAGCACTGGTGGCATCCGCCCACCGGCCGGGGCGTACGGACGAAATTCTCCGACGACCTGTTATGGCTGCCGCTGGCGGTGTGCCGGTATGTGGCATTAACCCGGGACACCGGCGTTCTGGATGAGCAGATCGGTTTTCTGCGCGGACGGGCCGTGGCCGAACACGAGGAATCCTGGTATGACCTGCCGCAGCACAGCGAACAATCCGGCACACTGTACGAACATTGCATCCGGGCATTGAAACGATCTCTGCGTTTTGGCGCGCACGGACTGCCGCTGATCGGTTGCGGCGACTGGAATGACGGATTCAATCGCATCGGCGTTGAGGGCCGTGGTGAAAGCGTGTGGCTGGCATTTTTCCTCCGCACCGTAATGACCGAGCTGCAGGTCCTGGCCGAAAGCCGACAGGATCAGGCCACGGTTGATCTGTGTGTTGAGAATCTGGCGAATCTGGAAGCGGCCATTGCCTCATCCTGCTGGGACGGCAAATGGTATTTGCGGGCGTTTTTTGATGACGGTTCGCCGTTGGGATCCGCACAGAACAAGCAGTGCCAGATCGACTCGCTGCCACAGAGCTGGTCGGTCATCAGCAACACCGGCGATCTGGCGCGGCAGGCCAGGGCCATGCAATCCGTTGACGAACACCTGGTGCGGCGCGATATGAAACTCATCCAGTTGTTCGATCCGCCATTTGATCATCCGGAGAATGATCCCGGCTATATCGCCGGATATCTTCCGGGCGTGCGCGAAAACGGCGGACAATACACCCATGCCGCCATCTGGACCATTATGGCGTTTGCCATGGCTGGCAACACGGAAAAAGCGTGGGAATTGTTTGCTCTTATCAACCCGCTGAATCATTCCAATACGCCCGGAAAAGTCGCCACCTATCGGGTGGAACCGTACGTTATGGCGGCGGATGTTTATGCAATGGCACCGTATCAGGGCCGTGGTGGATGGACCTGGTATACCGGCTCGGCGGGTTGGACATACCGGCTGATTATTGAAACATTTATCGGCTGGCGGCAGGAAGGTGACCAACTCTGGTTTGAACCGCGGCTGCCGGCGAACTGGGGCGCATTTCATCTGCATTTCCGCTACCGTGAAACGTTTTATCACATGACTTTTACATCGGGCGGAAAGGACGTGGCGGAAGTAACGGTCGATGGTGTGGTTCAAAGCAACCGGCGCATCACGCTGGTTGATAACCGGCAGGATCACACCGTTACAATCAAATTGGTTTAGGGCCTGTTGGGAAACTCCGCCGGAAGCGCCCTGGCGCGGCAAACGGCCGTCTGCGGCGTGCTCGATCCTAAACGTATTGTGGAATATGCTTCGGATCTGCATCCTTGCATCCATCGATTTGCCAAGCCAATGAACCCGCATCGGACTTTTCAAACAGGCTCTTACCATGCCGACTGATCTGTGCCATAATGTGTGATATGGATCAGAACTTCGTACTTGTGCACCCGACCGATCGGCGTTTGCTGAGCCGAGGCATCGACTGCATTCTTTCGCAGACGGAGCGGCTTGGCCGTGTTGCATCGACGGACCTTGTCGAACGGCGGCGGGCATTTGACGAATATTGCCTGGCACACGCGCTGGACACATCGCGGCAGATTCTGGCGATGCAGGATCATCGCATTATCGGTGCGAGCCTGTGGGTTCCCACCCCCGGACGCACGGCATTGTTCTACGCACCGCAAACCGCACCACCGGACGCCATTACGCAACAGGCGCAGGTGCAGTGCATCCGGCAGGCGGCGGCGGAAGCCCGGACCGCCGGCATGGCGCTGGGACAGGTGATTCTGCCTCCCAATGCGCAGACAACCGCCGGGCTTTATCGCCGAGCCGGCTTTTCTGATTTAGCCACGCTGCTTTACATGCGTCGCAACCGGCCGCTGTTTAAGCCGACTTTCGAACTGCTGCCGGAATTTCAACTTGAAACCTACTCGCCTGATCGCCGCCAGGACTTTGCGCAGAGTATCGAGGACAGCTACCACCAGACACTGGATTGCCCGCGCCTCAGCGGGCTGCGGCCGATGGATGATGTCATCGCCGGCCATCAGGCCAGTGCCTTTGATCCATCATTATGGCTGCTGTTGAAACGCAATGGCCGGAACGCCGGCGTGCTGCTGATGGCGCACCGGTTGGAAACCGCAACGCTTGAACTGGTGTATCTTGGCCTGCATGTAGACTGCCGGAGAATGGGACTTGGCTCGCAACTCATGAAACTCGTGCTGCTGACCGCCATGCGGGTTCAAGCGGCGACCATTACGCTGGCGGTGGATCGGGCCAACACTCCGGCGGTACATCTGTACCGATGCCTGCGCTTTCAACAAACCGCCGAGCGGCTGGTACTTATTCATCCGCTGTAAACCAGTACAGGCGCCGCCGATGCAGCGCAACATGACGAGAAAAGCCGCATGAATAAAGGCGATTGACGCTTTTGTCCCGTTCTTCCGGAACTTATCCACAGACTTCGCCGATCGCTGTGCGTAAGACGTGAATAAAGATTTTTTTTCATGCTCAAGTGCTTGTCTAACTTGTGTTCCGGCGATTGTGGAAAAGAAAATAGGAAAAAAGCTATTGTGTCTTTGGCGAAACGCGGTTTAATAGACGCATGGATTTTGTGCTTGCCCGATTGCGGTAAGACCGCTTTCAATGGAACCGGCGATGGACCGCCGGATACTGTGAAGAACCAGGACGGTTTGTTGTTGTTAATCAACGGCCGTGGATGATGCTATCACCGGACGTCCGGAAAGGAGTCGCCTGTGTCTGTTCTGATGATGGAAGAAACCTCTGCACTTTCGGACGCCTGCTCAACGATTCAGAAACTTCTCAAAGCGCAGATCGGAGAAACACGCTTTGATCAGTGGTTTGCGGCCCCGACGCAATGGCAATTCGCTGATTCCACATTGACCATTCGCGCCGCCAACGCTTTTTCCGCCAACTGGATCCGCACCAAATTTTCAGATGCGCTGCGCCGCGCCGGAGAAGAATTGCTCGGCTTTGCGCCGAGCATCATCATTGAAGCCTCCGATACGCCCGTTGCGCAACCGCCGCGAACGAAACCCATGGAAACACCGGTATGCGCTCCGGCGGGCAAGGCTGCCGACACCGGTCTTAACAACCGTTACACACTTGATGAATTTGTGGTCGGGCCAACCAATCAACTGGCCCACCGATGCGCCTGTTCGGTGGCGGAACAGCCGCGCAAACAATTTAATCCGCTGTTTATTTACGGTGATTGCGGCCTGGGAAAAACACATCTTCTGCAGGGAATCTGCCGGCGCTTTCAGGCACTGCATCCCAGGAAGAAATGGCTGTATCTGACCGGCGAGCAATTCACCAATGATTATCTGGAAAGCATTCGCCTGCACCGCACCGAAGCCTTTCGCCGCCGGATTCGGCAGGTCGATCTGCTGGTCATTGACGATGTTCATTTTTTCATGAATAAAAAGCACACACAGGAGGAATTCCTGCACACGTTTAACGCCATGGATGCAACTGGCCGGCAGGTGGTGCTCTCCAGCGATTGCGCCCCACGCGGCATAGCGGCATTAACCGATGCACTGAGCACGCGATTCTGCAGCGGCATGGTGGCGCGGATTGATTCCCCCGATCTGCCCATGCGCCTGGATATTCTTCGCAAACTTGCCGCACGCCGCGATTGGCATGTTGATGACATCCTGCTGATGCAGTTGGCGCAGCAGCCTGTAGCGAGTGTCCGCGAACTGGAGGGATTGTTGTTACAGGCGGTGACCGCCGCTGAAATGTGCCGGTCCCATGCTTTCGATGATTCATCAAGCGTTCTGCAAAGCGCCATTCGGGGCGTACGGGACCGCATGAACTTTTCGACGCCGCCGGGGATCAATCGCATTATTCACACCAGCGCGGAATATTTTTCCATTACGCCGGAGATACTTTCCGGATCATCGAAAAACCGTGTTGCATCCACCGCCCGATCCATCGCCATGTATCTGGCCCGCCGGCACTCACACATGAGTTTTCCGGACATCGGACGAGCTTTTGGCGGACGCAATCATTCCACGGTGATCGGTGCCTGCCAGCGCGTGGAATCACAACTTGCTGAAAGCCACGTTATCTCATGGACAGCTTCTGACGGCGTGCGCCATCAGGCTATCGCGGAAGCAATCCACAATATCACCGCCCTGCTGCGGCGTCGCTGAGGCTCGGCACAATCATCATTTCAATGCTGTACTGGTGAATGCCTCACAGACCGTTGAAGTCCGGGCCTTGGCGAATATTGCCGATATAAGATAGCCGCTTTGCGTTATCCGCCGCGCTCCATGGTGTTTATTCAAAACGCCGATGGGAATATACGCACTGAACGGGTATGCGTCTGGTCGAGCGAAGGCGGGTTTGCCGTGATTGCCTCTGTCAGCAGGCCACGGCAAAGACGAACGGCGCATGTATTGCCCGGCGTTGCCGAAGCGCTCGTGACGCCCGCTGCGCGGCGAGTTACACTATTGGCCGGCGCGAAACTCTTGAATTTCCGCGCTGAAGGAATTTGGAGGTTTTATGGCTCTTCTGGGTTTGGATATCGGCACCTCGGGCACCAAGGCGCTGTTGCTTGGCGAGAATGGCGCAGTACTTGCCGCGGCGGAATCTCCGCATGAGTTGCAGACACCGCGTCCGGGTTGGACACAACAAGACCCGGAAAACTGGTGGAAGGCTTGCTTACTGGCCACTTCCAAGGTGCTGAAAAAAGCCCGAATCAAGGCTTCCCAGATTACCGCAATCGGGCTTTCCGGCCAGATGCATGGCAGTGTTTTTCTCGGAGACGGACCTAAGGCTCTGCGCCCGGCACTGCTTTGGAATGATCAGCGAACCGTGGAGCAGTGCCGGCAAATTCAGGAATTGGCCGGTGGGCGTCAGCAGCTTATCGCAATGGTCGGCAATCCGGCTCTCACGGGTTTTACAGCTCCAAAAATTCTCTGGTTTATGCAGAATGAACCCGCGAAATTTGAGCGCTGCCGCCATATTCTGCTGCCCAAAGATTACATTCGATATCGCCTGACCGGCCAATACGCTTCCGAGGTTTCTGACGCCTCGGGCACGCTGCTGCTGGATGTTAAAAATCGCCAATGGCATGACGGCTTGATCAGTCAACTCGGCATCGACCGGGCCTTGTTGCCGCGCCTGACCGAATCGCAGGAAATCAGCGGACAGGTAAGTGCCGCCGTGGCCCGTATAACCGGCTTGCGGGCCGGCATTCCCGTTGTTGGAGGTGCCGGCGACCAGGCCGCCGGAGCGGTTGGAACCGGGGTGGTTGAACCGGGAATTCTCTCCGCCGCCATGGGCACCAGCGGTGTTATTTTCGCGGCTTCCGCTGAACCGCAAACCGATCCGCTGGGGCGCGTGCATACCATGTGCCATGCCATTCCCAACACCTGGTGCGTATTTGGCTGCATGTTAAGCGCGGGCGGCTCATTGCAGTGGTTGCGCAACACCTTGTTTTCATCACAGATGGCGGAGATGGTGAAAAAGAAAAAAGATCCGGGATTGCTGTATGAACATATCATCACACTTGCACAAGGTGCCCCCGCCGGGGCGGAAAATCTTTTCTTTCTGCCATATCTTACCGGGGAACGCTGCCCGCATCCTGATCCGCGCGCCCGTGGCTGCTTTATCGGGTTAACGCCGCGGCACACGCTGGCGCATCTGGCGCGGGCAACGCTGGAAGGCATTACCATGAACATGCGCGAGCAGGTGGATATCATGCGATCCATGGGCATTGCCATTTCACAGGTGCGCGCCAACGGCGGCGGCGCACGCAGTGATTTCTGGCGGCAGTTGCAGGCGGATATGTATAAGGCCCCGGTGGTCACCATTAATGTCAGCGAAGGTGCCGCACTGGGAGCGGCCATTCTGGCGGGGGTCGGCGGCGGCCAATGGGATAGTGTTCCACAAGCCACACAACAGATCATCAAAATCAAAAATCGCAGCCGCCCCAACTCGCAACGCTCTGCGTTATACGAAATCCATCACCGGAAATTTGCCATGCTTTATCCAGCACTGCAAGACTGCTTTGCGGCAATCGGGTAAAGCAAATAACCGCGGCTTGTCGGCACGATAACCGATGGCCGCAGTTGGCTTCTGCCGTGAGCCAGGCTTTACATTCAGATAAACAGTTCAGCGGCGGACGAGTGATAGCCACGGCCTGCTTCGGTTACCGCATTTGTGGTGTACGAGAAAAGGTGCACCATAGCCCTTCCTCTGCCGACAGGTTGACACGGCTGTGACAAGCGTTTCGGGAAGCTTCACTGCCGATTTCGAAGCGACAATTGCATTATTACCATTGCCTATCATGGGACTTCCCAGGACCAATGACACACCGACCATTCAAGGCCCAATGACAATGACAGTTCAAAGGGCTGTGGCAAGTTTTCGGGGCATGGATTGAATTGTTATTTGAAATGATGAGCTTTCTATATTTCGGTCATTGGCGGCTCTGGTTCGTGGCTTCCAGGGCCATGATCGCCTCAGCATGACCCATATCCAATCTCATGGTTCGATCCACGCAGTGGCCCGGAGGACTCACGGCCCGCCATCCACGTTGTCCCGACGTTCATCCGAGCGATGGAATTCGCAATTCTCCGCAAGCTCGCCGCATCAGTCATCCCAACGCATTGCAGGTTCCACGAGTGACTGTCGTATTCCGGCACGTCATATTCCGGCAGGGAAACGCCACGAAGTATTGCCCGGAAAATCGCCCGAATCCACTCAACACGCGGTTCCGGTTTGGCCACAGGTACACGATGCAAAGTCACGTTGCGGGGCCGATCCGCGGTCCGATTAAAACATCTGTGTCCGCGGTACCACAGTCTTATCTGGCGTCATTGGTTCGGCCCGGGAAACTTGGCAAACCCCGGGGCAGGGAAGTTACCAGGATCCGGTTGCCACGTCGCGAACAGGCGCCATGACAATATCAAAGGGCGCAACTGAGGACAGCAAAGCGTTGGGAGCGCTGCCTGAAATTTTGAGCACCTGGCCACCGCCGTTGAGGCCTTGTGTTGAAGCATAAGTGAAAATATTGTCATGGTTTTCACCGACGTAGGGTGTCGATTCCCAGGCCACATGATCGTCCCCGAATCCGACGTTCTGACCGTCCCCATTATGGTTACCGGAATTAAAGATGAAATTGCCATAGGTGTTGGCCCGGGGTTGGGTGGGGTCACGCCGGGTGTTTCCTGAAGCATCTGTATTCTTGGCCGGTGCCATATCCGAGACCAATGGCAACTGCGCAGTCGCGGCGTTGGTATTCCACCAACTGCCGATACGGAAGGAACCGCCACCGTCCTCCTCTTCGCCATCATCGGAGCTGCCATAATGGTTCCAAGGAAAGGCGATTGAATAACTTTCGCCCTGGCCCGTGTTTGAAACATCCCCGTTTACCACACCGAAGTTGGAATAATAAGCGCTGTTGCCGCTGTATTCGGCGGACGGAGCTGTAGCCAGCACATCCGACGGACAGATAAAGCTCTTGGGTGTGATCTGCCCGCCGAGCACCATGCACCATAAGCAAGCCAGGGGCGAACCGTTCTGCCAGGCATCGGGGCCGTACATATTATAGAAAATTGTTCCGATATTAGAGGCTGAGTCAGAGGCCGCCGCGCCGGGGCCATTCTGGTAGGAGGATCCGGCCGGCGGAAGAACGCTGGGAAATTCTCCACGATTACTTTGCGCGTATATAAACATGGATTGGACGATGCCCCGAATATTGGCGGAGCACACGGCGCGGTTGGCCAATTCTCTGGCCCGAGCCAGGCTTGGCAATAAAATCGCAATCAACAGGGCAATAATGGAGATCACAACAAGCAATTCGATAAGGGTAAAACCGTGCCGTGAATGTCGATTCGCTGCCATATCCGGATTCCTTAGTTTTTTAAATCTCATTTTCATTATCGGGTAGGCTGGGCGGTGGCTTGAATCAATATACCAAGATGCCGGATTGGCGCAATTCATGGAAAGGCAACCATCGCAAATATTACAAGCAGGTGTTTTTCCAAGCTGTCTGCGTTTCTCATCGCTGAAATTACGGGGCAGGCTTCATAAATATGGGGTTTTGCATCATTGATCTTCTGGGAGGCTGTCCAGGCAATCACCGGAATACCTGAAAGCAACATAATTCTCTATCTGAGCTCACGCAATAAACGTTATAAGACTTTCCTGGCCCAGCCTTCGCCCTTTGCGAGTGCTTGTGATCGCAAAAAACATGAAAAGGGTCTTGGCAATATCAGTTTTTTCAAGGCCCTTCTGGATCAGACCTGCCTGGTAAAAATTCAGTGTCTTTTTTGGGGCCTGGTTTGCGATATTAATATCCATGTTGGTCAGCACCAGCGGCCGCAAGAAGAATGGTAAATCGCACAACTGTCGTCATGCGATGGAGAGGCGGTGTGTCGATCGATGAGTGTCAACGGCCCGCCGGCGCGGACGCGGATTTCCTGGCTGATTTGAAAATCCAGCGGCTCCCGCAGACCATTTTTTTCGCTCTGTATCAGGCCTGGATCGCCCGGCTGGTGGCGTACCAATGTGCCCAATACACGGGCAAATATCGAATGACGCCGGCGGATATGCACTGGGAAGTTCGCCGCCACCTGCTGGACGACTGCCGGCGAATCGAGGAAAATATCGCCCAGCTACGACGGGCCTTGGAAACCGAAACGCAATTTAATCGGCAGGTGGAACTGAATATGCGGATTAAGAAATTGTGGAGGAAAATTGCGAAGGTGGTTGCGCGGCCGTGATGCGCAACGGGCGTTCGGGTGCGGATGAACTGCCGATATGGCACTTTGGGAATCTTTATCATGCATCTTGTTTACCTGGATGAATCCGGAAACACCGGAATGAATCTCAACGATCACGAGCAACCCGTCTTCGTTCTATGTGCGCTGGTCGTTGCGGAGGAGAACTGGCAATCGCTTGAGCGTGATCTGATAGCAACGCTGAACACTCATATTCCGACGCGACTAGAGGGATTTGAGATGCACGCCCACCACCTGCGCAACGGCTGTGGCCATTTTAAGGGCGTTTCCGTCGCCGAACGCCTCGCGATCCGAAATAGCTGGCTTGAACTGCTGGGGCGGCACGGATGTCGCGTAATCTACCAAGCCATAGAGAAAAAGAGATTTCAGCGCTGGTTGCACCATAATTTTGGCACCTCCGGGATAGTCCTTAACCCGCATGTAGCTGCGTTCCCCCTTCTGGCGCAGGTTGTAAACGACTACCTGCGAGGGCTCCCCGGCCGCCCGCGGGGGATGTTTATTTCCGACGAAAATAAAGAGATCATATCAGACGTGGAAAAAAACAATAACAATATTGAGGGGCGTCGAAGGGGCGCTTCGGCTTACGCAGATCGTCGAAAAAGGATTCTTCATCAACTCAAAATCCAGCCACCCTCTGCAGCTTTGCGACCTCTGCGCTTTGTCGCTACGCAAAAAAGAGGAGGTAAACCTCGGCAGACCGCCCAAGTCTATTGACGAATCCGCCATCGAAATTATCGAGCCACATGTCCACAGGGGCGATGAGGCCTTTGTGGACATCATGCGATGGTTGACCGAGCAGCAAAAAAAAGAGCGACCAGGGAAATAAGCTCCGGGGTCGGCTGACGCCGGCCCATGCTGGCCGCTGTGATCATTATAGCCGACTCTTGACCGCGTTCCAACCGCGAAATTTCTTACAATTGATTCCGGCGGACCGGCCAGCAGTAATAGCTATCCAAGGCCCCGCCCGTGGCGTGGCCAAATGCCGGAGCTTACTCCGGCATTGCCCTGCGGCCGCCCGGCCACGCCGCCCCCCAGAGATCCGCCCGTGGTAGTAAAAACTTGAACTCCAACGGATGCAATAGCCCCTGCCACCAATCCGTGATCTGCCCTTAATCTGGCCTTGCGACATGGCCTGATGGATCAGCCGCAAGGACCCGGAAGCGAAGTGGCTTTCACGATGAAACACCCCTTGAAAGCTTCCTTGCTTGCCCTGTGTTTGAGGGCAGAGGGGGTGAATCTCGACGGTTTCGGCAGCCTCGGCTGGCGAGAGGATCATGGGCAGACCACAAAAACGGCGATGAATTCCCGCCGCGGGCGGATGGGGGGAGCTTGGGGACAGTTCACATGGCTCGCGATGGATAGAAATGCGAAAACCACTGTTAAGCGGTTACACAGTGGTTTTTAAACGCGCAATTGATTTTAACGGAGAGATAGGGATTCGAACCCTAGTAGGACTTGCGCCCTAACCGGTTTTCGAAACCGGCGCCTTCAGCCGCTCAGCCATCTCTCCTTTGCAAGCACCACTTGCGCTGTGCATTGGTACTATTATCATGCGCTGATTTTCCGCGGAAGGCAAGCGATTGACGATAACAATTTCCGGGCCGTAAACGCAACGAGCCGCCGATAAGTGCTTACCGTCTGATGCGATTGCAGCCTGCAAGTTCCCCCGCCAACGCGGTAGATTCCGCACGCCATGCGGTAATGGGGCCACCGGCTTAGGTACCGGTTATCTCCGGCTCTGCGCGCGGGGTAACTGTTACGTTCACGGGTTTGTCGCGGTCCTGTCTGGCCAGTTGGCCGCAGGCGGCGGCAATATCGCGGCCACGGCTGCGCCGCACATGCGCGTTTACACCGGCGCTGCGCAAGGCGGTTTGAAATTCCAGCATCGTCTTGCCGGATGGCCGGCGGAAGGGCAACTCCGGCACCTCGTTGTAATAGATTAAATTAACATTGGCCCGCAGTTTTTTGGCAATTGCCGCCAGTTCTCCGGCATGTTCGGGCAGCGTGTTGACGCCATCCAGCATGATGTATTCCAGTGTTAATTCACGCCCGGTATTTTGAAAATAATATTGGCCCGCATCAACAATTGCGGCAATGGTAATGCCGCGGGCCCAGGGAATAATACGTTTCCGCAAGGCGTCATTCGGGGCGTGCAGACTGATTGCCAGCGTAACCGGCAGGCCGGTGTCGGCAAGCTGCCTTATCTGCGGGGGAAGGCCAACGGTGCTGACGGTAATTTTCCGTCCGCCTATTTTAAGGCCCCAATCCGCCATGAGTATGCGAATCGCGGCGACCGTGGCCTCAAAATTAGCCAGCGGTTCGCCCATTCCCATGAACACCACATTGCTGAGCCGCATTTTTTCAGGCAGCAGCGCGGTTAATCGCAGCGCCTGTTCAATAATCTGCCCGGCTCGCAAATTATTCTTAAGACCCTGCAAACCGCTGGCGCAAAACGCACAACCCACCGGGCAGCCCACCTGTGTGGACAGGCATGCGGTTCGCCGATGCGCAACGGTAACATTGCCATCATCATCGGTGCGGTCATCATCGGAAGGGATCATGACGCTTTCGGTCAGACCTCCATCAGCCCAGCGGATCAATATTTTTTCGGTGGCATCCGTTGCCCGCACATGCCGCGTTACTTCCCCGGTAAACAGTGTGTAATGTTCAGCGAGAAGTGCCCGGTCATTACGGGAAAGATTGGTCATTTGATCAAATGTTACCGCCCGCTTTTTGTAGATCCATTCCATAATCTGAGCGGCGCGATATTTAGGCATGCCAAATTCCGCCGTCTGGGCCTGCAAATCGCCGGGGGATAAATCCAATATGGAGATCTTCGCGTCATTCATAACCAGATCATAACCGATGTGCGTGCCTGATTGAATGATGCTCCCCCCATGCCAGGTTTTGGCCCCCGGGTACCCACGGCGGGTAGAGTTTCGCCAGGCAAACATCTTTTGGTTGAATTGGCCAGCAGGATCGAACCTGAACGTGGCGGCCAACAGGCGGAAAACAGTTGCGACAACATTCCGGTCCGCCCCCGCCAAGGCACCGGGTAAATCAGGCAGTTGATTCGCCGGATTGACCTGACACCCTGTGGCAGTTGCTATCCAGCGAGGCAATGTAAATAGTCATCTTCATTCATCGACGGACTTTTCAGGCGGATGCGCTTTTTAACTCCATTTTTGAATTCAGCTCCCGCCAGAACATTCAGGATCTGTTTCAAGCCAATGCTCATGGTGGCGTGCGGCTGAAAAGGAATATCAAGGGACAAGCTTCAGACGAAGCTGTGCACAGGTTTTGACGGTATATCTGTTTTCGCCTTGGCGAACTTTGATTCACCTATGCAAAAGATTTGACTTTTAATCATAATCGCGCCACAATAGCTCATAGTTAATCAAATAAGAATGTACCGGCAGCGCTCTTGGGAGAGTTCTTTAAGGTAAGCGCCTTGCTCCCGATTCTTGCCAGCACAGCCGTTGAACGGCCAAGTTCTTTTATTTTCAGGGGGTAGGTCGATGAAAACTCATTTTGCAACCACACCGTCAATGATTTGCCCAAGCATGTCCCGTGGGACGGCTGCGCTGGCATGGCTGTCGTTGGCCGCGGGCCTTTTGCCCGTGACGCTGCCTTTGGTCTCTTCCACGGCTGATGCCGCGACAGAGTACACCCTGACCGGCCTGCTCGCGGGCGGTGGCTACAGCAATGCCAGCGGCATTAATGACTCTGGGCAGATCGTGGGCGGTTCCGCGTCCGCAAGCGGTGCTTACGCTTTCCTCTACAGCGATGGAACGCTGACCGATTTGGGCACACTGGCGGGCGGCACGCGCAGCTATGCGACCGGTATTAACAACGCCGGCGAGATTGTGGGCGCATCTAATACATCGTCAGGCAAATGGCATGCCTTTGCGTACAGCGGCAGCACGATGAGCGACTTGGGAACGCTGGGCGGAAGTTCCAGTTATGCCACGGGCGTCAACGGCTCCGGGCAAGTGGTGGGGTATTCGGCTACGTCCTCGGGCGATCAGCATGCTTTTGAGTACAGCGGCGGCACAATGAGCGACCTGGGAACGCTGGGCGGAAGTTCCAGTTATGCCACGGGCATTAACGACTCGGGGCAGGTGGTGGGACGCGCTGCTACCTCCGCGGGCGATACGCATGCCTTTGAGTACAGCGGCGGCACAATGAGCGATCTGGGAACGCTGGGCGGAAGCGCCAACTACAGTGGTGCCAACGGGATCAACGCTTCCGGGCAGATCGCAGGCAGAACAACAACCCCAGGTGGCAACACTCACGCGTTCCTCTACAACGCCGGCGTGATGGCCGATCTGGGCACACCGTCGGGCGGAAGCTACAGCTTCGCCTACGGGGTGAACGCGTCCGGCCAGGTTGTGGGCTATTCCGAGACATCCTCGCATGTGCAAACCGCCTTTGTTTACAGTGGCGGGACGATCAGCGATCTGAACAGCCTGATTCCCAGCGGCTCGGGCTGGACCCTCACGCAGGCGAACGCCATCAACAGGTATGGCGATATCGTGGGAATGGGAACCAACCCGAACAACCGGACCGAGGCGTTCCTGCTGATGCCAACGTACAGCGATACGACAAGCGTCGCGACTGGCGGACAGGCCGCCAGCCTGCTTGGCGGGGCGAGTCAAACCAATGGTGTGGCGGTGAGCTTTTCGAATGTGACGAGCGCCGGCAGCCTTTCGGTCGCATATCAGGCCGTGACAAGTCCAACGAGCACGGCGAGCCAGGCGACATTTGGCTACGGGCCGATCTCGTTCACGGTTCCCGGCAGCATGCTGCAACTGTGGGATCTGCATTTCACAGGGACCTTCACCGGCGATGCCACGGTTACGTTCGGTTTTGATCCATCCCTGTTGCCTGCCGGGCTGAACCCGGCGGACCTGCGGCTGTACCACTATTCCGGCAATCAATGGGTATTACTTGGCGATCAAGTGGTGAATACAACCACCGATACGATATCCGCCCTGACGCCCGGGTTTTCCCCCTTTGCCCTGGGCGAGGTTGTGCCGGGAACGGCACCGCTGGCTTTGCTGGCCGTGGGGTCACTGGCGCTGATCGGCCGCCGAAGGAAAGCGGTGGCGTGACACGCGAAAGGCATGATGCCGATGACCGCATCCGGCTGGAGGCCAATGTTTTCCCGGCCGTGGCTTGGACAAGCAGTGACATTTTGTCCAATGTTGTGAAATGCCTGAATCAGGCGGATGTTTTTTTGGCTCCATTTTTGAATTCAGTTCCCGCCACAATATTCAGGATTTGTTTCAAGCCAATGCTCATGGTGGCGTGCGGCTGAAAAGGAATATCAAGGGTTCCCCTTTAGATTATGCCCCCGGGGCTACGCCGCGCACAGCTTTCGATGGCATCGCATGGTCAGCGCACGAATGCTGATTGTGGACCATGCCCAACTGTGGAAAATCTGTATTGCGGCAATGGCATCAAGAGCGACTACATTGTGAGGCTACCGACCGGAATCCAGTTTTTCCACGGCATGAAGCCATTTCACGATCATGTTGTAAAATCGCCGCGGGATGGGTGGTTTACTGAGAAGTCATACCGGAGCGACCAGCGAGCGATTGCGGGATGCTCACTTTTATTAACCGCCAACGCCCCGCGATTTGCCGGAATACAAGCACGTGCTGTGCGTGCAGGCCCGCGAATTCGGCGGTTAGGGTGTAAGACATTTTACCGGGTTTCATGCGTATCGGCGCAATGTTCAGGCGTCCATCTTTCTTTGTCAGCGCCGTCGGCAGCGCCACAGTCCACGGTTTAATTGGCGGATTTCGCCCGGTCATATCGGCTATAACGCATTGGGTCCCGGCAGTGAGCAGCAGATCCACCTGCAGCCGGGCGATGGTGGAATTGGTGAGCTTGATCTGATAAGAGAACACTTCCGCCAGTACCACAAAACAGGCCGTCACCATCGCAATCATCACGACAACCGTGATAATGGCAAAACCGCGGCGGGAACCGCCGCGCTGACTACGTGGATGGCCATGAACTTGCTGTCCCCTGCATATCTTTTTCATTGTCCACTCCCCATTTCGGCCGACTGCGTCATTGGAGAAGTCAGCGTTTCACGAACACGGCGTTGCCCGACCAGCCAGTTAAGTTCCACATCGCCATGAGCTGTGATATGAAAATGCAACGCCGGCAGCAGAGCGGGCCAATATTGCGGACGCGGCGAATTTTTTCCATCCTGCCACATTCGGGCAACCGTGCCATTGGCGTTGACCATCCAGAGAACCAATCGCTTTTTTCCGTAGTGGCAGATCAATCCGTGCGCCCCCTGTAATTGCAGTTGCGCCGCGGTGGCAACATCCTGCCGCAGTTCGCGTATCAGGCCGCGCCGCTGGGACAGATGTTGTGCCCGCAGATCAGCGGCCCTGAACGTATGAAGGCACGAGACGAAAAGTTGCCCGGCCATTAAAAGGAATACCGCCATGACCGGAATGGCCGCCATGAGTTCAATGATGGTAAAGCCCCGGTATGGCGAATATTTAATCCGGCTCATTTTCACTTTCTGCCCCCCCGGTAATTGGGGACCAACGCAAAAAGAATTGGACCGGCCTTTTCTTTGACGGGGCGGATGGACTCCCAGTGGAACCCCTCTGGAACGCCGGAAGACGGCGATGGCCGGGGTCCCACCATTTGCAAAACCCAGTGGCGCGTGTGCACCCCGTGGGTGCGACCGGGCATGCTCAGCAGTACGCTCTGCTCGAGCCTTACCTCTGATCTGACAGCCGCCAAACAGGTGGCTGCCTGGTTTGCCCGAAAGACCAGGCGTGCGTACAGCGATCCAACCGCCAGAAGCAGAAAAATACCAACAGTCAGGTCCAGAAGGTAGAACCCCCGGGTTCGTGTCATGATCCACCCCCCGCCGCCGCTGCCATCGACAATACGTGGATGTAAGGGATATAAAGCGCCAGCGCCACAAGCAATACCGCCAGACCCACGACCAATACCGATGCCGGAATACTTAAGGCCCTTATAACCTGGCGGCGACGCAGCAATCGTGAACGGTAGTAGCGGGACCCGAGGCGCAATGAAGCAGGCATTGTAGCGCAGGAACTTCCAAAGGCCTGCCGCAATAATTGCGGAAATCCGCACTCATGAGCCGCTCGCGCCGGTGGAACTCCAGCATTTAACTTTTCCCGCCATGCCCTCAGTCGGCGCTGCGCGGACCGATTTTCAGAAAGCTGGATGGCGGCATCCGCGAGGTCAGGTAGGGGCGTTCCCGCAGTGATACCATTGGATAATAGTTCTGAAAACTCCGCCCAGCATCGCCATCGGATCAGCGCTCCTACCACCGGCGCCCTCCAGAGCATGGCATCACGCAACATCCTTGTCAGTCGCTCCCGCCGGAAAAATGGGTGAATTGTTCGCCTCAAGAATACGCACCATATCATCGTAAAAATGGCCAAGGGCACCACTGGCAACACCAGCAAAACGCGAATTGCACCCTCCGACGGATACCAATAAAAATTTTGGGGCGACGGCGGCAAAAACTTGCGAATGTGAAGGAGTGTTTCTGTAATGGCGGCGGAGCCTGTTCGCAAGCAGGCCGTCCAGCCAACACCCCTGGAATGATTTCCAAATGCGGCCAGCCAATAATGGAATAGATTAACGTCGCCCACAGCCACGAAGGACACCGCAACAACCAGAACCAGCAACACCATGAATAAATATACGCCATAAGCGAAGTCAACCTCGTTGAGAAAGGGCCACCGCTTTTTCCGATTAGTCAACTGCGCCAACACCGGCAATAGCCTTCCCGATCGCTCCGCCACCGCCAGGGCGGCCAAGTCACCACTGCGCACTTCCGGCGCGGAGAATCGCAGCGCGTCATGAACTGTCATCCCCTGCCTCAGGGCCGCGGCCATCACGGTCATACGGACACTCACCATCCCGCGACCGGCCTGTCCGGCGGCAGCCAGGTTTTCAGCAAGCGGGTGATTCAACCGCACGATTTCGTAAATCTTCTGCAATAATATTTCAGCCCTGCGGCGAAGGAAAAAGTAACGCGACAGCATGAGCACGGGTAGCGCCATGAGAATGGGAACGGTGATGCGAAATGGAATAAGCAGCACCGCCGTGAGAATCAGCCACAGTGGCATCCAACCGCGCACGGAAGCGAATATCTCCCGGCTGATACGCCGCCGCTCCATGCCGCGGACCTCGTACCGTACTCGCATTCTCTTTAGCCATGCTCGCATAAGATCATCACCCTACTGGTACGCCCATATACTGCGAAAAAGATCAAACAGCGGAGTAGCCATTCCATATACAACCATGAACACCATGATTCCGACGACCACCAGAGCCACAGGCGCGACCACCGCCGGAATCAGCGCCAGACGAACCTCTGCCTGCCGACGGTAGCTCTCACAGATTGTCGCCAGGGTATCCGGAAGATTATTTGCGGTGATACCGCTGTGCACCGACACCCCCAGGGTCGCCGGGAGCATTCGCCCGGGTCGAAACGCCGAAATTGGAGTACCTCGCGAGATTGTCTCACCCATTTCCCGGCCATCCTCGCTGATGGCTGGCGAAGCAGTAATTGACGAAGCAAGGGCGATAGACTCCGGTATATCCAAGCCGCTGATAATGCCAATCTTCAAGCCGTCACACCACCGGGCGGTCAGCCCGGCACGCAGGGCGGGGCCAATGAGCGGCAGATGCTGCGCCGCCCAATCCCGCAGGTGCAGTCCCGCCGGACGGTTGCGTAATATTGGCCAGAGCAGGAGAGCCGCCAGCGCTGTCGCGGCCAGGATAACGCTGATTAAAGGCGTATGAACACCACAGAACAGGACGGCCCGGGTTAAGAATGGCAAACTGTGGGTGCTCGCATTGAATCCGAATATATGCCGTTGGTTCGTCATCCATTGCGAAGCGTATCGCTGGTACCGTGGAAAGACTTCCAATCCCATAAATGTCAGCACGCCGAGCAAGGCGATAACCAGACAAGCCGGATAAGCCAACGCTCCCATCAAAGCCTCATTAAGCTTCTGCCGCAAATCCAGATGATTGCCCAAATTCACCAGCACATCTGAAAGATTATTGGTGCGAATACCGGCATCCAGCAATCGCGCGTAATCGGGTGGAAATTCTGAGCGGTGCTTTTCCACCGCCTGAGGCAAGGTCATCCCGGCCTGCAAATCAGCGCTGATATGCGATAACACGCTTACCCGCCGCCCGCGCGGTGCCTCGGCTGCCAGCAACTGCAATCCGGTTTCCAGCGGTAAACCCGATTTTACCAGCAACGCCAACTGCTGATTAAAACTTTTAAAATCTTCCGCTCCAAGCGGACGCGTGCGCGTTGGTCCCCCAGCCGGCCAGATATCCAGAACCTTGAGTTGCAAAGCTTCGAGCGCGGACATTGCCGCCGCCTGATCTGTCGCATTAAGCGTGCCGGAAAGTTCCCGTCCGGAGGCCAACTGCGCCCGATAGCCAAAGCTCAAATCCATCGTCTACTCCAACTGTAAATCCGTCCAGCCACTATTGATCAGCACAACTCCCCTGCACCTCACCTGATCTCTTTGCCCTACTCTGCGGGCGGAAGCATGGGAGAAATTCACGCGATGGCCGCATGGACTCAGATCCTATCGGCAATTTCATTGTGCAGACTCCTTGATAATCCGCCACCAGGGCGCGTTCGAAAACGCTGAGCGGGCCGGCACCGAGATGCGGTTGAGGCGAAGCAGTTGTTCGAATGTCCGCGTAGAGCAACGCATGGCCTCCATGTAGGCACCGTCGCTATCGGAGGCAATTTCAATTTTCGGTCGCAACCGCGGAACAATTGCACTGTGGCGGAAGGTGGAAATCAAGTTCTTTCGCCACAACATGTGCCCTCCCGCGCCTGCCAGAATGGTCACGACGCTTAGAACCGCAGCAGATCGCAACATCTCGTTTCTCGCTTGACGCCGTCGAATTCGTCCAGCGACACGCAGCGCGATCCCGGGCGATGGGGCCTTGGGGCGCATTTGGCGAAGCTCCCGCTCCAACATATCAACAAAATTCTCATCCATGGACCACCTCCAGTTCCAGTTTGCGGCGGAGGCCTGAAATCGCATATCGGTAACGCGACGCCGCCGTGTTAGCTGAAACCTCAGTCACTTTTCCGATTTCCGCAAATGTCAATCCGGCCCAAATTTTCATAACCAGTACTTCTCTCTGCTCCGGCGGTAACTCGGCAAGGCTGGCTTTTATCATTTCCTGCGGCACAAATAGATCTCCGACGGCATCGGGGCACGCCACGGAAAGACAATCCGTAACGGTGAAGTTCGCTCCATACTCCATTTCTCTCTTTCGACGGGCCGCAGTCCGCCGGCCCAGATCAATTGCGGCGTTTCGCACTGCGCTAAAGAGGTACGCCACCGGATCCACGACCCCCTTCCTGCGCACCCAAAGCCGGAAGAGCACCTCCTGTAGAATGTCTTCCGAATCCGCCGCCGAGGCTCCCCACTGGCGAGCAAGCATAAGCAGCGGTCCGCCATACCGATCAAGCCAATGTTTCCAATCGTCCTCGGCTGCCACGCGAATCCTCTTTTTCTTATATTCAGACGCAACGCCCCCAGCATTTGTCTAACTTGGTCGATGCAGCGGCCTAAACTTAAGGCCGGCGATTCGATCAGGGTTCTGGTTCATCACGACCGTACCGGTCAACTGGTTTGTTCAGCATCGGGCAACCGGGCGAAACAAGGGAAATCCTTTTTAACGCGTTCACATGTTGATTTCGCAACCTACTGCCCCAATACCCGATCCACTTCCGCCTGATCCGTGATGCCGCGCGCGATTAATTCCCGTGCCGCGTCATGCAGGGTGCGATAAGCCGGTGATTTTCGCATCGCCTCTTCAAACGCCATGGTATCGCTTTGATCCAGTCCCGGCGCGCCGGGACGCAAAGATTGATCCATGCGCACAACCTGCGTGATGGGCAAACGTCCGGAATATCCGGAATCGGACTTTCTTCGCACCAGTCGCTGATTCAATATGCCGAATAAGCTGCTGGTAATCTGATAGCGCTGAATACCCATTTCCAATAATCGGCTGATGGCACCGGCGGGCGATCCGGCGTGCATGGTGCAAACCAGGCGGTGACCCGTCAATGCCGCCTGCACCGCCAGTGAAGCGGTGGTGTTATCCCGGATTTCACCAATGGACAACACCTGCGGGTCCTGCCGCAACATGCTGCGCAAGGCGCGCTGGTAATCCAATTCTCCGAAGGGGCTGACTTCAATCTGCGTTATGCCCGGAATGCCGCGTTCAATGGGATCTTCCAGCGAGACAATGCTGATTCCCCCCTGCGTGCGGGCCAGATGATCCAGCAGGGCATAAATAGTTGTGGTTTTACCCGCCCCCGCCGGCCCGATGACCGCCAGCAGCCCGCAATCACCCCGGCAGAACTCCATGAGAAAATCCAGCGTATCACGCGGTAAAAACAGATCCGACAGTTGATGCGGCGCAAAAAGCTCCGCCGGCATGCGCACCACCGCCCGCAAACCATGAAGCGTGGGAATAACGGATAATCGCACATCCAGCCGGCGCGGCGAATCGATGGTCATGCGCCCTTCCTGCGGAATATCGCGGCGATAGGTCAGCAGGTGTCCCATGACCATCAGGCGGTTGACCACGGATTCTCCGGTTTCCGCGGAGAGCTGCTCCATGGTTTCAAGCAGGCCGTCAATGCGAAAGCGAATCTGAAAACCATCGGCGACGGGTTCAACATAAATATCCGATGCGCGGCGGTCCAAAGCGCGGGCAATAAGCGAATCCACCAAGGGACGCACGTCAGGAAAAGGTGTCGCGGCTGGTTTCATACCACACAACCCTGTATTCGGAATGCATGAATTAAAATCGTTATAACACTGAATATTGCCCAATGCAAGAATTGATGACACATCTTTTCGGGACGCGGATGAAGCGGGAAGAAGCGCACCGACGGCGGATAGGCGGCCGGCCGGCGCATAAAGTCAGGGAGAATCGGATCGTTCGCATCACAAGAAAGCCCTGTGCCGATGGCTTCCGGCGGCGTTATTTGCCGGCAACAGCGCGCATGGCCTTTTCCGCCAGCGCAATGGTTTTTTCGATATCGCCTGCGGTATGGGCGGAGCTGATAAACCAGGCTTCAAATTGGGAAGGGGGAATCAGCACTCCCTCATCAAGCAGCACCTGAAAGAATGTTGAATAGGCCGCCGGATCACAGCGCAGCGCGTCGGCATAATTTTCCACGGTTTTACCAGCGGGGGAGAAAAATGGCGTAATCATGCTGCCGCAACGCTGGATGGAAATATCGCATCGGGCGGCTTTGGCGCTTTGCCGCAGGCCGTCTTCCAGTTGTTTTCCCAATTCTTCAATATGTTGATATATATTTACATCTTGCAGCAACCGCAGCGTGGTGATGCCGGCCTGCATGGCCAGCGGATTTCCGGACAGCGTCCCGGCCTGATAAACCGGCCCCGCGGGTGAGACAAGATTCATCATATCCCGCCTTCCGCCATACGCCCCCACCGGCAGGCCGCCGCCGATGATTTTTCCCAGGCAGGTTAAATCGGGCTTTACATCGAGCAGGGCCTGCGCCCCCGACGGATGCACGCGGAAGCCGGTCATCACTTCATCCAGGATCAACAGCGCCCCCGCGTCATCACACAGCGATCGCAAGGCCTGGAGATACCCGGGCCGGGGCAGCACCACGCCGATATTACCCATTACCGGTTCGGTAATAACGGCGGCGATTTGCGGGCCAAATTTCGCGAATGCCGCCTGCGCGGCGGGCAGATCATTAAACGGGATCACCACCGTGTTGGCTGTGACGTTTTCCGGAATGCCCGGGCTGCTGGGATGGCCATGCGTTGTGGCCCCGCTGCCCGCTTGAACCAATAGCGAGTCAACATGTCCGTGGTAACCACCGGCCATTTTTACAATAACCTTACGGCCTGTGAATCCGCGTGCGAGGCGCAAAGCGCTCATCACCGCTTCGGTACCACTGTTGACAAAGCGGATCATTTCCACGGCCGGCATGGCCTGGCAGATCATTCCCGCCAACTCCACTTCCGAAGCACTGCAACAACCGAAACTCGCGCCGTGGCTGATTTGCTTGGCCACAGCCGCCTGAACCGCGGGGTGAGAATGCCCGAGTATCAGCGGGCCGTAACTCATGACATAATCAATGTAGGAATTACCATCCACATCAGTAATTGTGGATCCTTCACCGGATTGAATAAACAGCGGATCCCGGCCAACGCTTTTAAATGATCGTACCGGCGAGGAAACACCTCCGGGCATAAGCTCACGCGCTTTGGCAAACAGCGCCTGAGATTTGGCATAACGATTTACAACTGGCATTTTTTTCTTCATCCCCAGAGTTTAACGCGTTTGGCCCGGAAAATCAGGAAGCCGCGAACATAAATCGGCTTTACTTGCAAAATCTCAGCTTTCATTGTATGTTTGTTTATTAACAATCATACAAATGGGAATGCGATTATGAATCAATACATTTCTGACACCGAACAGGAAAAACACACGCAAAAATCCTTAATTTCGACACTTGGCGAACTTGGAAAGCGAATTCGCCGGCAGCGACAAGAAAAGAATATGACGCTGGATCAATTAGCCGCCGCCACGAATATCAGCAAACCCTATTTGTCCAATATCGAAACCGCACGGCTTGTCGGGCCGCCGTCGCGGGACAAATTGGCAAGCATCGAAAAAGCCCTTGCGATTGAACCCGGCGAGCTTGTCCGCCATGCGGATTGGCTGCGTACGCCGGAAAGCATCCGGCAACTTATGCCGGACACCGTCACTTCCGCAGTGCCAAGGCATGACAGCGGTACGGTTGATCTCGACCGGTTGCTGCGCGGTGGAGAAACAACCGCAGTCGCCAAGCGCGCCAATATATCGCAGCAGAGCCATTCGACAGATCAACAACAGTACCGGCCGCTGATTCAGATCCCATTGATAAACCGGGTTGCCGCCGGAGCGCCGACGGAATACACCGATCTGGACTATCCCGCTGGCGTTGCCGATGCGTACATTCCCGCACCGCTTCCAGATGGGCCATCCGATCAAACCATGCAGGCGGGCCATGCGGAAGCCGGGATGTTTGCCCTGCGGGTGGAAGGCGACTCGATGTCGCCGCAGTATCTGCCGGGGGATATTATCGTATTTTCCAGCGCAGACACGCCCACGGATGGTGACGACTGTCTGATTCGCCTGGATGAGCAGGGTAACTTTGCCACGACGTTCAAACGCATTTACTTTGTCAACGCGATGGGGAATTCCACTTCGGATGCCACTCATGTGCAACTTTGCCCATTGAATCCTGATCATGCCAAGCGCATTGTGGCACGGGAGAATATCACCAGTTTGTATCCTGCCGTATGGAAAATTACCCCCACGCCCCGGCGCACCCCGGCGGATCACACCGCCGCATTCATCGGCCGGACGCTCTCCGCCGACGCACCGGCCGGCAAGCACAGAAAACGCGGCAAACGCGCCACCGTTGCGGGTTCGCGGCAGGTTCAATCCGCAACACCGGATGCGGCAGTGGAAACATCTTCGTTACGCAGCACGTCTATGCATCAGTCCGTCACGCAGGGTTTTCAGATTGAAAGCGATTAATCTGCTCCGGGGCACAATTTGTCACATTCCTCGCGATCTGCGAAGAATGCCCAGCTCGGCACACCGCGCCTTTGGCGGACGGTTACCGCCGGCAAAGCCGGCGGCTATCTGATGTTTGGTTGCGGCGGAGCCGCGCCGGGCGATTCAGGCCATCTCGGCCAGATAGCGCACCACCTGGTCAGGGTGCATATCGGCAACATCCAAAGCAACATCGGCGGCCGAGGCATACAGCGGAGCACGAATTTGCAAAAGCCGCTGAATTTCCTCCAAGCCCCCGGAAGTTGTCAGGTTGGGACGGCTGGCGGAAGTGACAGGATCGGCGGAAATGCGGTCCCATAGCACTTGAGCCGGTGCCTGCAGCCAGACAATGCGGCCATTGGCCTGAAGTTTTTCAATATTGGCTTTTCGCAGCACTACTCCGCCGCCGGCAGCTATGACCGTGTTGTCATATTCCGCCAGATCATCAATGACCGCGGACTCCAGATCACGAAACAGAGGCTCACCGCCTTGATCAAAAATGTCACGAATGGTCTTGCCGGCCCGTTGAACAATCAGTTCATCGGTATCCACAAAGTCCATGCCCATGCGGCCCGCCAGCTTCCGGCCGATGGTGGATTTACCCACGCCGCGATAACCGATTAATACAATATTCATACCATTCCTTTATGGCTGACGGTTTTTGATGGCATTGGCTCAAAACACGATTTGCCGGAAAAATTTTAGGCTCGCCAACCACGATATTCAACGCGGTGATTGTTCTAATGCATACCGTGCCGGCAGGTCTGCTCCCGGGAGATCGCACAATGATGGCGGAGAGCTTTTTATCGCACCACACCGATGGTTAAGAGAATATTGGCATAAATCCGGCTTTCACCGGTTGCAATGATCAGGCAGACATCGGAGGTTGAGGCGGCATCATAAAAGGCAAAGCGTTCGATTTTTTTCAGTTTATTACCCGGTGCCATTTGATCCAGCAACGCTGCATATTCCTTGAATATCGGAGGATCTTGCGCAAGTTTATAGGGACCGGTTTTATTGGGGGCCATTACCACCGCCGCCTCCACAGGAATGCTCTGCAATATCACACTGAGCACATCGGTGGCCTTAAGCAGATCCGCGGCCAGATTCAGATTCACCACTTCCGCATTGGGGCCGCGGCGTGTCCAGACGGGGTAATTACCGTCGGCAATCAATACTTTGCTGCTGTGACCGGCTCGGCCAAGGGCCGCGAGTATCTGTGGATGAAGCAAGGTAGTTTTCAACATTTATGAACTCCGTTTGTTAAGCGATTATTCTGATTCTATTTTTTATGGGGGACAAATTCCCGCAACTGGGAGGATTTGGCAACCAACTGCCGGCCGGCGGCAAGCGAATCAAGCTGCCCCGCGGCCATGGCCTGAACCATGACATTGCCCATGGCAGTGGCTTCCACAGGACCGGCCAGAACATGCAGACCGGTGGCATCCGCTGCCAATTGATTCAGCAGTTCATTTTGCGATCCACCGCCAACGATATGCAGGTGCGTGAATTTCCGCCCGGCTACCTGTTCAATCATTTCCTTCGCCCGGGCATAGGTGGCCGCCAGCGATTCAAGAATCAAGCGAGTAAATTCACCCGGAGTTTCGGGGATTTTTTGGCCGGTGCGTCGGCACTGTGCGACGATTTTCAGCGGCATATCACCGGGAGCGACCATGCGCGGATCCTCAAGGTCCAACAACGATCCGTGCGATGGTGCCTCGCGGGCTAACTGCACCAGCGTGCGGTAATCGAAATCTTTGCCATCACGCGCCCAGGCCCGCCGGCATTCCTGCAACAGCCACAGACCCGCAATGTTTTTCAACAGGCGGATTTTGCCACCCACGCCGCCTTCATTGGTAAGATTAAAAGTCATGGCGTCGGCGGTTAAAATCGGCTGATCCAATTCCGCCCCCAGGAGACTCCAGGTACCGCTGGATAAAAACAGCCAGTTTTCCGCATGCGCCGGCACTGCGGCAACGGCACTGGCGGTATCGTGGGCACCAATCGCGAAAACCGGTACGCCATGGGCCCGTGTGGCTTCCGCAGCCGGGCCGGTCACATGTCCCAGCAGCGTTCCGGGCAAAACCAGATCCGGCAGTACCGGAGGATGTATGGGAATGCAGGCCAGGATCTCCCGGGAATATTGGCGGTTGTGGGCATCAAGCATTTGCGATGTGCTCGCGATGGTATATTCATTGGCGATACGGCCGGAAAGCCAGTACGCCAGCAGATCCGGAATGTATAGCAAGTGCCGGGCCTGATCCAGCGTGGCGGGACGATCTTCCGCGAGGGAACAAAGTTGAAACAGTGTGTTAAAATTCATGGTTTGTATGCCGCTGATGGCATAAGTTCTTTCCCGGGATAGACGGGCGAAGAATTTTTCCGGCACGCCTTCGGTACGGCTGTCCCGGTAGTGTACCGGATTGCCCAGTAATTCGCCGTTGTTATCCAGCAAACCAAAATCCACACCCCATGTATCGACGCCGATACCGGCAACGACCTGCCCCTTGGATGCCGCCTCGGCAACGGCTTTACTTATTCCCGTTTGAATTTCTCCCCATAGCCGGAGAATATCCCAGTAGATTACATTTCCCACACGCACCGGACCGTTGGGGAAGCGGTGCATTTCCGACAGTGTTATTCCGCCCTGATTGACTGTTGAGAGCATCACGCGGCCCGATTCCGCCCCCAAGTCCACAGCGATATACTGCTGATCCTGCATAACCGTTTGTCTCCGATATTCCGCCGATGTCCCAAGCCGGGAGCCAGCCCGATTAACCTCGGAAATAATACCGCCACGGAACCATTCCGGCGAGCATGCGCCTGCGATGGCACCGCAGTCAGCCCATTGCCGGCACATGGCGTATTGAGCGGTCATGGCGCAGCATGCTCAACGGTATCACGTTTCGCGCCGCCGCGCAAAGCGGCCCGCATCCGCCATTACCGGCCCGGGGTTTTCCCAAGAGACCTCCCGCAAAACCACCGACATGCTGAAAATCATCGCTGATCCGAAACGCGAGGCATGAACCGGTGCGGATGTCCGGCGGATAATGAACATATAAGCAATGGAGGGCAAATCATGGCACATCCCTGAGCGGGTCGGGGCTGGTGAACAACGGGGGTTATTTCAGCACAGGAGACCGGCAATCAGCGTGCCAACCCTTATCGGCCGGCCAGCGATATATTCCGCCCCATCGCATCAGCTTCAAACAAGTGGCACTTTTCCATAGCCACAAAAAAGGAACCCGGTGATTGCGGGCGGATACCCGCAAGATGATGCGCATCGGTGCGGCAGACCATTTGTCTTTGATTGGCCAAGGTAAAGTAGACATCCACCTTATCGCCCAATGGCTCAATAACGCTGACGGTTCCACGGATGCAATTGCCCGTGCCGGCGAATCGTCCTTCATTGCACAGCGACATGGACTCGGGCCGCACGCCCAGAATAATCGGCCCATCTCCGCGGCCGCCGAGGTTATCCACTATTTTCGCCGGCAGAATCAGGCTTTGATCCCCAAATACAAACGTGCAACCGTTCTGCAGATTACCGCTGAAGAAATTCATCGGGGGTGTACCGACAAAGGATGCCACAAACCGATTAACGGGGCGCTCATAGACTTCCAGTGGTGCGGCACACTGTTGAATCAGGCCGTCTTTCATGACCACAATGCGATCACCCAGTGTCATGGCTTCTTCCTGATCATGCGTGACGTAAAGGGTTGTGGTTTGCAACCGCAGGTGGAGCTTTTTTATTTCCGAACGCGTTTCCACCCGCAGCTTGGCATCCAGGTTTGACAGCGGCTCATCAAATAGAAACGCCTTGGGGTCGCGGACAATGGCCCGCCCCACCGCCACCCGCTGCCGCTGACCTCCGGAGAGAGCCTTTGGTTTCCGATTCAGATAATCCGTCAAACCAAGAATGGCGGCGGCCTCGCGGACGCGCTGGTCGATGGCCTGTTTGGTCAGCCCCAGTTCCCGCCGGCGCAACTGCAGAGAAAAAGCCATGTTTTTATAAACGCTCATGTGCGGATACAGCGCGTAATTCTGAAATACCATGGCGATATCGCGATCCTTCGGGGCCACATCATTGACCACGCGGCCACCAATACTCAGGGTTCCCTCTGAAATTTCCTCCAGTCCGGCCACCATGCGCAGCGTGGTGGTTTTGCCGCAGCCCGATGGCCCCACAAGCACAACAAACTCCCGATCCTTGATCGTAAGGTTGATGCTGTTGACCGCGCGCACGCCGCCGGGATATATCTTGGAAACATCTTTGAGTTCAACGGTCGCCATGGATGAATGTTCTCCTCCAATGACACTGCACCGGTCATAGCCGATATTGGGTTTCTGATTCTGTGTGGCCTTCAGAACCAGCAAACCGCTGTATCATCGGGAAAAATGGCTATAAGTTCAATAGTGCCAAGCAAATTGCCGTTTTACGCCCGGGGAAGATACCCATCGCGTTCGCCGGTTGATCAACACCTCCAGCATGCTATTCCCCGGAAATCACAGCAACGGCCTGCTCATCCGCTGCAATACGTGCCGTTGGGACTCAGCTTTTGGCGCGGGTTAAGGCCAAACCTCCACGCAACGCGCCTGATACCCCGAGCTTCTATTTGGCGTCCAGCCAGTTGTCGGCCCAGTGGATTTCAACTTTTAGCGGCACGGTCAGGACGATGGCCTGTTCCATCTGATTCCGGACCAGGGCGGCAAATTCGTCCACTGCGGTGCATTGGCATTCAAAGACCAGTTCATCGTGCACCTGCAGCAGCAGTTTGATTCTCGGATCACCATGGATCATTCTGGCTATGCGAACCATGGCCTGCTTGATTAAATCCGCCGCCGAACCCTGGATGACGGTGTTGACCGCGGCTCTCTGGCCGAAGTTACGGACTGATTGCTGGCTGGAGGTTATTTCCGGGATGGGCCGCCGGCGGCCAAGAATGGTGGTGACAAAGCCGTGCTGTTCGGCTTGCGCAATGCAATCATGGGAAAACGCGGCGATGCCGGGAAAGCGCTGCTTATAGGCGGCGATAAATGCTTCGGCCTGCGCCTGCGAGATTTTCAACACCCGTTTGAGGCCGAAGGCGGTTTGGCCGTAAATAATGCCAAAGTTAACCGTTTTGGCCACGCGGCGCATGTCTGCGGTAACCTGCTCCGGAGCAACATGATAAATTTCAGTGGCGACAAACTGATGGATGTCCTGATTACGGGCGAAGGCGTCGATCAGTGCCGGTTCCCGGCAGTAATGGGCCATGACACGCAATTCAATCTGGGAATAGTCGGCGGCCAGAAGCACCTGATCCGGGCCGCCGGCAATGAAAGCGCGGCGAATTTCCCGGCCCTCATCAGTACGGATGGGAATGTTCTGCAAATTGGGGTTGCTGCTGGAAAGGCGCCCGGTTTCGGCGACCGTCTGATTAAACTGGGCATGAACACGTCCCGAAAGAGCCGCTTCCTGAATCAGTGAATCCACATATGTGTTTTTTAATTTTCCAAGCTGCCTGTATTCCAGCACCAGCGCCGGCACCGGATGCTGGTCCGCCAGAGATTCCAGCACATCCACGTTGGTGCTGTATCCGGTTTTGGTCTTTTTCCCGCTGGGCAGGTGAAGCTTTTCAAAAAGAACTTCGGCAAGCTGTTTGGGCGAATCCGGATTGAAATCACTCTGGGCCGCTTCCAGGATTTGCCGCCGCAGAGAATCAATTTTCTTTCCCAGCCGGATGCTTAAATCACCAAGATGCCGCGCATTGACTTTAATACCGGCGGCTTCCATCTCGGCGAGAATTTCCACCAGTGGCATTTCCAGATCAAAAAAAAGCTTCTCCATTTTTAACGCGCCGATCAGCGGAAACAACACCACCGCCAGACGATAGGTAACATCCGCATCTTCCGCGGCGTAGCGCGTGGCGCGATCAAGCGGCACATCCGCAAAGCTCCCCTGCTTGCTGCCGGATCCGATCAGATCGGAAATGGGTATGGGCCGCAGTTTAAGATAATCCGCCGCCAGAGAATCCATGGACAGACTCTGGCGGGCGGCATCAACCAGGTAACCGGCGACCATGGTATCAAAATAAATGCCGTTCAGCGGCATATTAAATCGGCGTAGCACATGCATGTCATACTTTAAATTCTGGCCGATTTTGCGAACGCTTTTATCCGCCAGCAGCGGTGCCAACCGGGCGGATACGTCCGAAACGGTAAGTTCACAGCCCGGCCCCATAACCGGAATGTACCAGGCAAGGCCTTCACTGGCGGCCAGCGAGATACCGCAAAGCCGGGATTGCAGCGCGGAAAGGGAATCGGTTTCCGTATCCACCGCCAGCCAGCGGTCAGGATTGGCATTCAGCCGTGCATGAATTTCCCCCAGCATGGCTTCCAGAGCGGAAACACTGTTCACCAGACGATAATCACCCTGCACTTCCCGCAGTTCCGCGGGAATTGCCGATGGCACCTGGGAGGAAAGGTTGTGGGACATTTCTGCTGCAGCATGATCCGGAGAGTCAAACAAACCCTTGGCTGCAACCGCGGCAGGCGGCCGGGCGGCAGTGGTGCCAACGGAACTGGCTGGTTTTACAACACCTACGTCTGTCTGCGCGGGCGTAATGCCGAAGGCCTGTTGCGTTTGCTTTAATACCGGCAGGAGGCGTTGAAACTGCAATTCATGAAAGACACTTTCCAATTTTGCCAGCGAAGCGGGATCAAATTGCGCTGTTGGCAATTCCAGCGGCACATCAAACTGCAAACGCACCAGCTCTCGGGATTGTGCCAGAATCGGCAGATTATCACGCAACGCCTGGCCGATTTTGCCGGAAATTTCATCGGCGTGAGCGATGAGATTATCCAGATTGCCGAATTGGGCAATCCACTTGGCGGCGGTTTTGGGGCCGACGCCGGGAATGCCGGGGATGTTATCCGCGGTATCACCGGTCAATGCCAGCACATCCGCGGCCTGCTGCGGGGAATAGCCTTTGCTTTGCATTAATGCGGCGGCATCAATGGTTTCACCGGATTGAATGTCGTAAAGCCGAACCTTATCGCCGACAAGCTGGTCGAGGTCTTTATCGCGTGAGCAGATAAAAATATCCGGTGGATCAGCCTGGGTCAGTTCGCGTTGTACCAGCGTGGCAATGACATCATCGGCTTCAAATCCGGCAACGCGCAGCGTGGGCAGTGCCATGGCATTTGCGATACTCATGATGCGCTCAATTTGCGGGCGCATATCATCGGGCATGGGTTTGCGATGCGCTTTGTATTGCGCATCCACAAGATCGCGACCGCTGGAGCCTGCGTCCATCGCCAGAATCAGCCGGGACGGCTTTTTCGCCTGCAGCAGTTTCAGCAGGGCGGAAACAAATCCGAATGTGGCATTGGTGGGTTCACCGGAGGGGGCATTCAGGGGTGGTAAGGCATAATATGCCCGATAAATCTGGGCATGGCCGTCAATGACGTAAAGTGTCTGGGGCGTAGTCATGGCTGAATTTTAACCCAAGTCGCTACGATTGTGGATAAACGCAACCAATGCGGGTCACATTGCGTATTGATTATGCGGTTGATTAAAAGGCCGGAGTGGGATTCGAACCCACGAATCGCGGATTTGCAATCCGCTCCCTTAGTCCACTCGGGCATCCGGCCGGCTCGTGGATAATTTATAATAGGATAAGTAGGCCGAGCCGACAACTGCCGGGGCGTAAAAATCGGCTATAGACTTGCAGTTTTGGGCGTGGTATCGTAAATTGCTTGGCTCGGCGGGCAGATAGCTCAGCTGGTAGAGCAAAGGACTGAAAATCCTTGTGTCGCCGGTTCGATTCCGGCTCTGCCCAGTGTAAAATACGTCCCGTACCGATGAAACGGCTGAAGCGCATCGGAAAACTGGACGGCGGTAGAATATTTTCCGCGGTAGCTCAATGGTAGAGTCCCGGCGCGCCGGGATTAACCGATGAGGAACTGGGGT
>JAJZJL010000157.1 GCA_021810145.1 Planctomycetota bacterium
GCAGATAAACCTCACGGGAAACAGCACCGGCTTTGGTAACCGGATTGACCAGCACCGCGGGTCCGAACATGAACTGATCGGTTAAGTCGTAGACTTTGGAATCCATGCGGAAATCCATGACCAATCCTCGCAGCATGGTATAGCCCTGATGGGTGACCATCCATGCCACCGAGTAAATATAGGGCAGCAGGTGGTAGCGCAGACGGTCGAATTTTTCGAGAATGGCCATCGCCGATGGTCCGAATCGCCACATTTCCTTGGGATAATTGGTTCCATGCACACGGAACATCGGGCAGAAGGCACCGAATTGGAACCAGCGGATAAAACACTCACGGTATGCCGGGTCGGAGGGGCTGTGGTGGATAAAAAACCCGCCGATGTCGGTGTTCCAGTATGGAATACCGCTTAAACAGAAATTGATTCCCGCCGGAATCTGCCGTGCAAATGTGGGGAAATTGCCCTGAATGTCTCCCGACCAGCAGACTGCGGCATGGCGCTGCTGCCCGGCCCATGCCGAGCGGGTCAAAATCATGACTCGCTTTTCATCGGTAACGCCGCGCTGGCCGTTGTAAACCGAACCGGTATGCATCAATGGATAGGCGTTGTAAACAAAAGCTCCCCAGCCCATATGGGTTTTAATGTCGGCAAACTGCCCCCAGCGAGCGCCGAGTTCCGGTTCACTGGCATCAAGCCACCAGGCATCAACTCCCTTGGAGAACAGATCTTTATTGAGGAAAGACCAGTAAAGCCGCCGCGCCAGCGGATTAAACGCGTCGTAGTACGCCGACGATGGATTCCATGTTGTGTTATCCCCCCCCGTAATCGGATACAAAGCACCCGACTTTTTTAATACATTATAATTTGCGGAACCCGGAGCAAACTTCGCCCAGACTGAAATCATAAAGTGAATACGTTCATGATGCAGTTCGTTGATCATCGCCGTAGGCTGCGGATAGCGCACCGGGTCGAACTTGTTGGAACCCCACGGATACGGTGCCCAGTAGAACCAATCCTGTATGATGCCATCGATGGGGATCTTCATCGACCTGTACTCATTGGCCACCCCCAGCACCTGCTGTTGTGTGTTGTAATGCTCCTTGGACTGCCAGAATCCCCAGCCCCATCGTCCGAACATCGGAGCCGCGCCGCTCAAATTTCGCCATTGGGCCATGACATCATCCAGATGCGGCCCGTACATCACATAGTAATCCACGACCGACCCGACATGTGAGTGCCAGGATAACGTATCAGGGTCTTTACCGGCACCGACCTTTACCACCGTCATGGCGGGATTATCCCAGAATACGCCATAGCCCAGGCTCGACATCAGCACCGGAATAGCAATGTGCGTTGGATTACGCTGTGCCAGATGGACCGTCTGGCCACGATTATTTGTCACGCCCTGGGGATGTTCACCCAATCCGAAAATGGCTTCGCCGGGCTGCAGGGCAAATTTCTGCCGAACGCGATAGGTGGCGACGTCCTTGAATTTCACCGGGAGCATACTTCTTCCGCCGGCCCGTTCAGCCAGAAATGTCTTGCCATCGGCATCTCGAAATTCAACCGCAGCGGTATGCCGATCAATGAATGCGGAAATATGCTTGGCCGATATGACAATGTGCTTTCCGGCCACGCGCATCCGCCAGACAGGCTTTTCCGGCCCGTGAATGACGGCAAGACTTTCATGCTGCGGATTATCGCCAACCGGCGAAAATAAAATGCGAATGACGCGATCAGAATAAACCATCACACGCAAAGCCCCGGTGGTAAGCAGCAACAGCGCGCCGTGCGCTTCTGGCTTTATTCTTACCACTTTCAATGGACCATCCGCAGCACCCGGTTTGGCTGCCGCCATAACCGATGCGCCGGCCGGCAGCATCGCCCCAGCCGTGGTTAAACCTGTCGCTTGAATAAATCGCCGTCGATCCATGTTTTTTTCTCCAAGGCCCCGTAAACATTAAAGCTTACCGCAACGCAGCTTCAACTGCCACTGGCGAGATACCAGATACGCGCATCAGCGGCCGGCGGCCCGGAGATATTTTTCCAGCCAGACAAACGCGGGGCGGGGCGTGCCGTTCCTGCGGATCAAATACGAATGTTTCAACCACGTGTGCCCCTGCATAAAATCCCAGAACGTTACGCCGCGCACCTGCGGATCCGTCCAGAAAATTGGGAACTGCGTTTTCATCTGCCGCAATTGTCCGCGATCACTTTTCCAGTTCAGATCATATTCACTGATATAAATTGGTATACCAAGCGCCCCGAGCTTACGCAGATCATACCGGATAACCGACGCCTTGATATGCTCCAATCCATGCGCCTGACAACCAATGCCGTCAATTAAATGTCTGGCCTGCAGCAATTTGATTAAACGGATATATTTGGCCGTCTCCTTCGGATAGGCCAGAATGTTGTAATCATTAATCAGCAACCTGGCATGGGGAAAATCCTTTCGTGCCAATTGATATGCCCAGATCACCCAACCCCATCTGGTTTTGCCACCCGGTAAACCCTTCTGATATGCCGGCGGATGATGCAGCGGTTCATTGACCACATCAATAAATTGGAATTTGCCGTTGTAACGCCTGGCATAGGCCGCATACCACGCCCGAACCGCCGCCGCGGCATTATGTACATTGATCCATCGCGGCTGCTGTTCGCCCCAGATCATGTTGTGCTGTTTTACCAGCAGATGCTTTTGGGCCGCCAGACGATACATGGCATTTAACGCCCCCCAGTAAAACCTTCCTTTGCGCGGTTCGACGCTGCCCCATTTTCCGGCATTTTCCGGTGTGATCTGAGTAAAAACGGTGCCGAACAAAGGTGAATCAAACCCGCTCCAGGTGGTGCCGACAAAGCGATGGCCGTAGTTGTTTCGGGCCGGCGCGGCGGAAATCGCCCCAGCGGCCAGCAGAACAACTCCAAAAGAGGATATCCCGCGCCAGATGGCCTTCCGCGCGAGCAGGGACGAATCTTTGCAAGACACTTGAGATGCCCCATGCCGCTGAGATTTTCCCGCTCTGCCCAGATATTCTCCCATTCCCGCACGCCAGCCATTGAACCGGAACACAAGTTGCCTTATCACCATAAAACTCCTTTTAGATATAGGAAACAATTTAGAGTATACCGCGCAAATTTCCGTAAACACTCAGGCTGCACCGCATCCGCCACGCGGGGGATACGGGATATTGCATGGCAAGTAAAGAAAGGGTCACGATATGGCAATACCGTGACCCACTTGAGGCTTTCACCGTATCAAATAATCAATTATCAGGCACGATGCGACACGCATGATGCCCCCTGCGTGCCGCCCCCTCCGCCCACAGCGGCGCGTGCGGCGGAACGGGAGTTTACACTTAGTTCAGCCGGGCCGGGACAGGGCAATGCGGCAACGAAAGATCCTTTCTTAGTCCAGTGGCGTATCGCCGTTTCCAAGTTCCGGATTAATAACATTTAATATACGCAGGCTGCTGGTGCCGTTGGTTTGGGGTCCGGGTGCCGCACCGGATGCATTGTTGTTTGGCGAGATCGTCGCCACATGTCCATCGAAGAAAAGGGCATTGGCAACGCCGAGTCCGGAAGATGTCTGACCATGGCGATACCGCAGGCCACATTCCCAAGCATCGGGGCTGGAGGTGTTGTTGTCGTCCTGGCTGTCTCCACCCGGGAACAATCCCTCCGGGGGAATCATATAGTTCAAATCGTTGTACGCTGTTTGGACCGGTGACCAGTTACCGCCGTACGTTTGATACCAATTAAATTGAGCATCCGACCAGCCGACAGTATCCCACGGATTTTGTGTGGCATCGCCGATGGCAATCCGCTGTGTGGGACTTTGCACGTTGGATAACTTGAAGTTCGTGTTGGTGACTGCTCCGCTGGCCTGCGTTCCGTCAAAGTAAAAGTAATTGGGATTGCAAGCATAGCTGCTGGAAAAGTTTGCATACCAGGTGAGGCTCATCTCAGGTCGTGAGACGGGGCACATGTAGATCTTCGCGAAGTTGGCCGCCCATCCGTACGCGGCAGGGTAGAACTTCCAGTTGATCGCAGGCTCAGCATAATCCTGTTCCGGATGACCGGAACTGAACGAATAAAGCTCGGTGTCCCAACCGACGTTAAACGGCGGATCGTAGGGCTGGTTGGGCCAGAGCGTGTTATTCTGCTCAACATCGAACGGGATACTATCTTCGTAGGTATTGGTGTACTCGTACAGCGTTTGACCAATCGACCGCAGATTGGCGGCACACTGCACGGTAAGCGCCTCCTGCTTCGCTCTCGCCAACGCTGGTAACAGCAGTGCTATGAGCACTGCAATAATCGAGATGACAACCAACAGCTCAATGAGTGTAAAACCACGACGTCGCATAAACTTACTCCTTATACCACGATCCGATAACCTTCTTGCCAAGCGCTCCCTGGTATTACCCTGTGTGTTAACCATGGGCTTTTTTCTCCTGAAAAAGTGAACTCAGCACTCACCGGCACACTCGTCCGCACGGACGAAATAACGAACCAGTGCAAATGTTTTCAATGCCTGTGTATTTCAGGACGACCATCCTTTCTCGTCGCTGCCAATACTTCGTTTCCGTCGCGCCTGCGATGAACTATTTTTTCCGCGTCCGCCCTGGCATAGAGAGCCAAGTCCTGACCACCATTCTCCGCAGAATCGGGCGGAGAGATTACTTCAATATGTCTGAATGCAGTATGAACCTTATGCACGTGCATTACAAGAGCTTTTTCTGCCAACTTATAGCCGTTTTATGCAATGATCGGCTTTGGTGTTGAGCAAACGGACCGGGGCCGCCAGGCGAGTTGTGAAATCGTAAACGCATTTTAAGCCGCATGCGGTCGCAGGAAAGAAAAAGCCGTCGGCACTCGTTCGGAGCCGCCGGAGGTGATTGTGACGCTGCTTCGAGGAGAGGCGGTGCACTGAATAGCTCTCACGGCGTACGACAAAAAGAGGCGTGGTGGCCCGGTACCGGTTGCGGTCAAGGCCGGGCCGTCCTGCGACTGCGTCGGCCAGCCACGCGACCGGGGCATCGATGTCAGGATGTTTTTACTTCTTGACGACGGCCCGGAGCGAAAACGTAAGATATTGAACACAGAATCCCGTAACCGGCGCAGCACCAGTTGACACGCTGCCAAATGCTTGTCTTATTGAGCGTCGAATTTCATCTTACTTCGTGCCGCGTTGCATGGTTACCACGGTCGCAGAATACTTTGCCAGCGGAATGGTAATTGTTTGCCCTGCAACGGCAACCGCTAACGCTCGCGGAGCCACGCGATTGGGGTGCTTCATTGAGTTTGCGACAAACTGCGATCCCGGGGCGACGGTCAGAGCCGACACCTTTCCCAGGGGAAAAGTCTTACCCATATGCAGCACCATATGTACGCTGTGATCCGTCAGATTTACCACCTTGTAGCAGGCGGATTGATGGTTGGCCGAAACGGTCGCATCGGCCTCGAGGCCCGGCACCTTGGTACACGCCACGCGGTATTTGGCATAATGATCCCGCCACAGTTTTTCCACAACATAATTCGGAGCTGGAAACCAGGAACTTCGGCTGAAATTAATGAATGCGTTATTCCAGTCACGAGCCGGAATTCCCACCCACCGCAGAAACAGCGCCGGTGACGCCATGGAAACCATATTACCCTGCCGTTCAAATCCCGTAAGCATCATCCCGGCAAAGATACCGGTCCGCCAATCAATGGTTTGTTCATTCCATTCGCCGACGAAGAGCTTTATTTTGGGATTCGGCGAGGCTTTGATTATCCTGCCGGTTTTTCGGATGAAGTTCAGATATGTTCTCGCTCCCTGGAGGTATGCTGGCGGCCAGACATATTGGTGAATATCGAGGTAATTGAAAAACCGACCGCCCGCATCCACAATTTCCTTATTCCACTTCAGGTCCAGCCCGCCGCTTCCGCACGCAATAATCTGGATAGAGGGGTCAATTTTTTTCATGGCTTTGGCGAATTTCGCCAAAGCCCGGGCATAGAGGGCCGGCTTATAATGGTAGTACCACACCTCATTGCCAAATTCCCAGTATTTAACACCATACGGCTTGGCATGGCCGTATTTGGCTCGCAAAGCCCCCCATCTGTTGCTCACCGGACTGTTGCAGTATTCCAGCCATTGGCAGGCCTGCCTGATGTAATGGCCCAGCACCCGGGCATTGGCATTGGCTGGCCCGGCATCAACGCAGATTTCTGGAGTTGCACCGGTATCTCTGCAGAATTGGATATACTCGTCAGTACCAAAATCATTGGGATCTTTATCATCCCACGCCGCATGGAACATTCTGTCCGCCCGGGGGCCAATTGCCTGCTTCCACTGGTAACCATCAGCATATCCCCCGCCCGGCCACCGAATGAGGGCAGGTTTGAGGGCTTTGACCGCCGCGAGGATTGCAGGCCTGTATCCGCCGATCTTAAGCGCAGCTTCGGACATCAGTGAGGCTTGATCAACGTAGGCCACGCCGGAACCTTTCACTCCGATTTGCAAAGTTGCATCATGCACAGGCCGGGGCGTCGTAAAATTGAAGTGCACCTTCTGCCACGCTTTTGGTGGTGCCGCAAGAGATTTTTCACCTATTATTTTTCTACCGGTTATAAGCCGCACAACCATCCCGTCCGGAGCAGCGCCGCGAACCCAAACCGATCCTCGATAACGCCCAGCACCATTCAGGCAGACGGCGGGTTGTTCTACGCCCGCCTCCGTGCCGGCCGTGACTATTTTTACACATTTATATCCATTGCGCGGATCGGTAGTTGAAATCCGCACTTTACCCCTGCCATAACGCGACCAAAATCGCACGTTCAACGCAATATGCTTAACGACCGGAACCGTGGGAAGGCCGTGGTAAAGCACTGCCCGATTCTTTAACGATCGAACGGTGATATTTTTGAACGCCGCCTGTGTCTGCCACGTTCCAACGCCAATTTTACCGTCAAGCCCGGATGAACCCTTGAGGCGATAGTCGAAACATTTTGTACCGTCAACCCAAGCCTGAATATGCCGACCATCGCACCGCAGCCGAGCATGGTACCAGTGATCCTTATTGACGTGAATGGTCGGGTGCATAACAAGAGCCAGAGGATTGTGCTGGCCCCTGGCCTGCTGAATGGCATCCTGCGTATTACCCCAGCCACCGATATTTAACCAGCAGAAATGCGTCGCATTGCGAACATAAAACAAAATAAGAAAGCCCTCGTTTCCGGATAACTTCCTGGCATCCAATGTTATCTCATAATGGCTCCAGTCCGGATTACCGAAGGTTTTCACAATATCGGTGCTGGTACCGGTCTGGCGGATTTCCCTGCCCCGTCGCACCCAGTCTCCATTCCCTTTTCCCATCGCCTGCTCGAAGCTGCGGTTCCAGATCAGTTGTCCCCAGACTCCGTTATCAGCCGAATGATAAATATGCTCAAGAAACTGGCTGTATATTTTGCGATCAATGACATTACGGATTTGCCGCGGATGAATCTGCACAGAAACGTTCTGCGCGCCAACGAGCGACGGTGCCGCTAATGCCGCAATGAACGCGCAAAAAGCCACGAACCTTCGCAGCAGATTAAAAGCGAGCCTGTCGGTACAAAATAGGTCAGACATTCCGGGGTCCTTCCTGATAAAGCAGTGGATACCGCTTTGCCACAATGCAAGCAAGCGGGTTTGGCAAACCATACGAAAAGCACTTCCACGATGCAAGAGCTTTTCCGGTCAACTTGTAGTCGATTTATGCAATCATCCACCTTACTGGCAGGCAACTCTTCCGAAGTCCTGAATCGGGCTTATTAAGCTGTTCTCACAGGTCGCATCGCATCAATGGATTATTTCGAACAACACGCCGGCTTACCAACTGCGGCGTTATTGGTGATAACCACTTTAGATCATGCGCGCTTTTTATTCCGGCGTAGTGTGTGTAAAGACGGTGCCAAAGAAAGGTGAATCAAACCCGCACCAGGCTGCACCGCATCCGCCACGCGGGGGATACGGGATATTGCATGGCAAGTAAAAAAAGGGTCACGATATGGCAATACCGTGACCCACTTGGGGCTTTCACCGTATCAAATAATCAATTATCAGGCACGATGCGACACGCATGATGCCCCCTTCGTGCCGCCCCCTCCGGCCACCAGCTGCGCGTGCGGCGGAACGAGAGTTTACACTTAGTTCAGCCGTTCCGGGACAGGGCAATGCGGCGATGAAAGATCCTTTCTTAGTCCAGTGGCGTATCGCCGTTTCCAAGTTCCGGATTAATAACATTTAATATACGCAGGCTGCTGGTGCCGTTGGTTTGGGGTC
>JAJZJL010000158.1 GCA_021810145.1 Planctomycetota bacterium
CGGATTAAACGGATAACGTGTGTAAATCATGGCCCCTTCATAATCACTTCCCGCATCGGTGCCATCTGCGATCCCCTTTCGTAACCGGGGTATTGGGGATTAGCCAAACAAAAGGACCGCGGATTTCCCGGATAGCGCGGATGTTTCAGAACGTGAACGAAGCATTTGTAACACCCGAAACACCAAAGCAATACTACGCCTGCCCCCCATTAAGATCACACAATACCGCGCCGAGCTTCCCCACCGGTGCCACTCGTATCCGCGTCATCCGTGAAATCGGTGGTCCTCTTTCGCCACCGAAGCAACAAGGACGGTAAAAAACCGCCCCGGTGCGCACGGGGTAAACCTCCTGCACGGATGGCACGGGCAGCGCGGATGTTTCAGAACGTGAACGAGGCATTTGTAACACCCGCAACGTCAAAGCAATACTACGCCTGTCCCCCATTAAGATCACACAATACCGCGCCGAGCTTCTGAACCGGTTCCACTCGTATCCGCGTCATCCGCTTAGAGAGTTTACCCTGTGCGCGCCGGGGCGGTCCTCACTGTCACATCAAAGCCCCAACCCAATCCAACGCAACGGATACCTGCCGCGCCCACGAAACAAATTTTCCTTTGTTCCGCGGCTTGGCGGAATTCGCTGTTCATCGGCCAATTCCTCACTTTGTTCACACCCAAGCGCATTGATGGTAAGCAAGCCGTCACAGACCCAGTGCCAATATTCAGACTCCGGCCACTCGGCAAAAACGGCGGTTCTGCTATCATCTGGCGGATGAACAATGACCCAAGACTGTTGGCGGCACATATTCTTTCCACCTGGATTCAAATACATGATCCACCGCGGGTCGAATCACGCGATTCGCCTGAATGGAACACACTGGCACCGCGCGATCGCGCGTTGGCCTATGATTTGATCTGCGGCGTTATTCGCCGGCGCCTGACACTTGATGCAATGATTCATGCGGTGTCTAAAACGCCACTGGACAAAATTGACCCCGACATTATGGCCGTGCTGCGCATGGGTGCCTATCAGCTTGTAATTGCCCAAGGCATAGCGGATCATGCCGCCATTGATACCAGCGTGGAACTGGTGCGGCAACTTGGTGCCGCCCGGGCGGCATCGTTTGTCAATGCGGTGCTGCGCAATATTCAGCGGCTGGAAGGCGTTGTGGAACCGCTGCGGTCACCCGATGCCCTGGCCTTTCCGCTTGACGGCCAACGGCAGGTGACGTTCCGCCGGGCTATTTTTCCAAATCCACAGCGGCAACTTGTCGATCATCTGGCGGTAACCACAAGTCATCCGCGGGAACTTGTCTCCGCGATGATTCAATGGCTGGGCGTTGAAAAGATTCGAGCCGTGCTGATTTCCAGCAACATTCCCCCATCGGTGACGCTGCGTTGCGACCAACCGGATTTTATTGCAGATCCGGAAGCCGGACTGCTGCCGCACAAATCCCCGAACTTTTTTGTTGCGGGCAATGGCTGGAATCCAATGATCGAATCATTGATTTCCAATGGAACCCTTTCGCCACAGGATCCAACCGCGGCGCGGGCGGTAAAAGCCCTGGCCGCTATTTTGCGCAAGCAAAAGCCCAATTCCGAATCGTTAACCGTTTTGGACCTTTGCGCCGGTCTGGGCACCAAAACCATTCAACTGGCCCGGGCGCTACCGCAAACGAAGATTACCGCATGTGACATTGCGGAAGATAAACTCGCGGCGATTCAGCGCCGCGCTGCCGAAGCGCACGTGACAAATATCACCACCGTGGACATGCCGGCATTCCGCGCCCACAAGCCGCCGCTCTTTGATGCCGTGCTGGTTGATGCGCCCTGCTCCAATACCGGCGTATTGGCCCGGCGGCTGCAGGTGCGCTGGCGGTGGCCGCTGTTTGAACCAGCCGCAATGCGCGAATTGCAAACCCGGCTTATGAATGATGCCGCGGAACACCTTAAACCGGACGGCCTGCTGGTCTACAGCACCTGCAGTATTGACCCCAGTGAAAATGTCCTTGCGGTGGAAGATTTTCTGCGTTCCCGCCCCGGTGAAAAATGGAGCAATCTGCGACGCGAATTTCAACTTCCCACAACCGGCGCGCCCACCGAAAGATGCGATGGTGGGTTTGTGACAGTTTTCAAGCGGCAATGAGCCGGTTAAACTTTTTACCGGTTAGGAATGGGTAACTTTTTTTAGATTTGTTCTGGAAATCATCATGACAAATAAACCTCTGACATTAGCCGTTTGCGGTGCTTTGGGCCGGATGGGCGCTCGAATTTCAGCTCTTGCCCAGCAAGCACCGGACACTTTCAATCTTGTTGCCTCCATTGACCGCGTACCAACCGATGATTCAACAGTGCCGCGCCCGATCGTAGCTGATCTGCCCGCCGGCGTGAAGGTACTGATCGATTTTTCAGCTCCGGCGGCCACCCGCGCGATGATTGCGGCATGTGTGAAACATAAAACCTCCATGGTTATCGGGACGACCGGCCTGACCGCCGCGGATCACAAAATGATTGACGACGCCGCAAAAGCCATTCCGATTTTGCAGGCGACCAATACCAGCCTGGGTGTTAATGTGCTTCTGGCGATTGTCGCCCAAACCGCACAGCAGCTTGGCAGCGACTATGACATTGAAATTGTCGAGGCGCACCACAACCAGAAAAAAGATTCGCCCTCCGGCACCGCTTTATCCCTGGCTGAGGCCATCTGCCAGGCCACAGGCCGAAATATTGATCAATCGCTTGTCCATGGCCGGCATGGTGCCGACACCTTACGTAAATCCGGAACCATCGGTATGCACGCGGTGCGCATGGGGGATGTCGTGGGAGAACATACCGTCTATTTCGCAACCTCCGGCGAACGCATTGAAGTCAAACATACCGCAACCAACCGCGATACATTCGCCCGCGGCGCATTAAAGGCGGCAGAATATATTGCCGACAAACCACCCGGCCGCTATACCATGCGTAACGTGCTGGGATTATCCGAATCGTAACCCGTTGGCGGTTGATTTGAATGGACCATGCCAATCGGCCGGATGATTCAACACCGCTTCCGGCCGACCGGGAAATTCATCAGGCCGCTGGATGCGGCGTCTTTCGCGTGCGGGACCATTTCGGACACGTAAAGCAGGTATCTTGCTTGCTTGCATGCTCGCACCTCCACAGAACTCAGGCCACGCGGGCGCAACTCAAGCCGGGGTTGGAGGCAGGCGGGACACCTGCGTTACGGGGCAGACCCGATTAAATGCGGCGATTGCAAGCAGCCAAGTGCATAGCGGCATTGTGACTGGCATGGAAAGCCAGAGGCATGGCATTATTTACGCCCACAGTTTGAAATCATCCACTCCGGAGCATAACGCACAGCGAAAGCCGCTTTTTTCGCAAACTGAGGTAGCAGTGTGCGGGTTTACCGAGTCCGGCTGCGGCCTGGCTCCCGCTTGTGCCTCTCCCCCGCCAAAATGTTCACCATTCTTTGCGTTCTTTTGCCGCTTTGCGGTTCTCCGCTCCGCCGCCCATTCCAACGCCAGCCAAAACATCCGTGGCATCCGTGGTCCCCTGTCGTCTCGAAATCAACAGAAACAGCAAGAAACCACCCCGGCTCGCACGGGGTAAAGCTCCTGCGCGGATAGCGAGGATGAAGTGCATTGAGCACCGAGCATTTGGCATGGAGCATCTGGATTTTGGAACAGGAATCTTCACTTGCCGGACGCACCTGCCGCTTCAGCGCACAGGAGACCACAGAACCTCAGTTACTATTTTACTGGTCATTGGCCATTGCTTCCCGGCGCGCCGGCATGTGTCCCACCTATCCGCGTCATCCGCTTAGAGAGTTTACCCCGTGCGCGCCGGGGCGGTCCATTCAACAAGACTTCCAGGCACGCTCGGGCATCAGAGCGAGAACTGAATTCTTGCAATGTAATTTGCACAGCCAGGAGGTTAACTCAAATCACCACCGATTACACGGATTAAACGCATAACGTGCGTAAATCATGGCCCCTTCAGAATCACCTCCCGCATCGGTGCCATCTGCGATCCCCTTTCGTAACCGGGGTATTGGGGATTAGCCAAACAAAAGGACCGCGGATTTCGCGGATAGCGCGGATGTTTCAGAACGTGAACGAAGCATTTGTAACACCCGCAACACCGAAGCAACACTGCTCACGTCCCCCATTAAGATCACACAATACCGCGCCGAGCTTTCCCACCGGTTCCACTCGTATCCGCGTCATCCGTGAAATCGGTGGTCCTCTTTCGCCACCGAAGCAACAAGGACGGTAAAAAACCGCCCCGGTGCGCACGGGGTAAACCTCCTGCACGGATGGCACGGGCAGCGCGGATGTTTCAGAACGTGAACGAAGCATTTGTAACACCCGCAACACCGAAGCGTATTGGCGGCTGTCCCGAGTGAGGGTACCCCAACACCGCACCACGATCGCGCCGGTGCCACTCGTATCCGCGCAGTCCGCTTAGGGAGTTTACCCCGTGCGCGCCGGGGCGATCCACGTCATCCCGCCAGGAAGCCAATCCGATTCGCCATCGCAGATACCCGCCGCACCCAAAACTAATTTGCCCGTTGCCCGTTGCCCGTTGCCCGTTGTTCGTTGCTCGTTGGCGCGCCGGGGATCGTTGAGTGTGACTCATCGGCCATTTTCTCATGGTGTTCGCAAGCAATCGCATCCATTTTGCAAAAGCGGTCACAGCCCCCCCTGCAACTGCAACACGTTATCGCACCTTGTATCTCAAGGGCAACAGGTTTACACTTCAAACAATGGAAATGAGATAGACTGATGGAGCAGTCAGAAAGCTCTGGCGGGCTGGAATCGACCGTGGTCGATTTTTTTCGGAGGATGTGCCATGGATCATGTTTTAGAACCGCGTTCATTTGCCAATTTGACTTCCGTTGCCGGGTTAAGTCGCACCACGCTTGATGAACATTACCAGCTTTACTGCGGTTACGTAAAAAAGGCCAATTCCCTTTCGGAACGGCTTACCGCCATTCAAATGACACCTGAACTGGCCAGTGCTGTGGATATTGTCAATATCAAAGGGGATCTCTGCTTTGCCCTGGCGGCGGTGCGCAACCATGAGATGTATTTTGATATTCTCGGATCGCGAAAAATTTCAATTCCCGCCATGCTTCAAGAGCAGATTTCCGCCAATTTTGGCTCCATGGACAATTATCTTGAAGACCTGCGCCGCACCGCGATGGGAACCCGGGGCTGGACCTGGACGGTTATGGATCAGCACACCGGGCGACTTTGGAACTTTTCCGGCCATCACAATGGCCAGTTCCCATTTTGGGACGCGCGTCCGATTTTAACCCTTGATTTATGCGATCACGCCTATTTTTATGATTTCGGCCACCATCGCGCCGATTACGTGAATTGCCTGATTGACCATCTGAATTGGGAAAAGCCGGCGGAATTTTTAACTCTCGGCTCGCAATCGCACCGCCCACCGATATTGGCCGGGACATAGCCGATTGCAAGGCTTTTGTATCATCAAAAGGCGGCAGAAGGTGCGTCACGGCTTCATGATTACCAGCCGCCTGGGGCGGCAGCGCAGGTCCAGTAACAAAATTGCGAATATTTACTTGCATTAGCGATAATGATGTGATATACTATTGGGCGTTGTAACGAGAGGTTGCAACTGGGAAAGTGCAGAGAGTTTCTTTGCAGGGACGCGAGATAATCTCTCCTTTTTATTACTTGGCTTCAGGCCATGATGCTTCCTGAATTCTTTGGAAGCGCATCGGTCTTGCGAACTGGAATGCGTTATTCCGGTGCGCGGTAAAAATTGGCGGATTTTTTACCTGTTTGGTACAGGTAAGCGCCGAAAGAAACTGTTTCTGAAACTGTTTTTCAGAAGAACCTTTTTAAGGGCAAGAACATGAACGCATCGAACAAATCGTTTGGAAAATCAACATTGGCCGGTCTTTTCGCGGTCGCCGCGCTAGCATCCGCCGTGCCGGCATTCGCCAGCACAACCACGGTTACATGGGATTTCTTCGGGGGCACATATGCGAACCAGGACATTGGCCCGTCTGCGACCTTCACGGGCACAGAAACGCCGGGTGGATCGCTGGCCGCACCGCTGAGCGGCGATCTTGGCATTACTGCTTACGGCTACCTGGTAAATGCCAAAACCACAACAACCACGACCAATTACTACGACGACGGCGGCCATAGCAAACCCACATCGCAAACCACCGGCCCCACAACGTCGGCAACCGATCTGTACAGCAAGAACGGTGGTGGAAGCGAAAACGGCCTGGGCTTGAACGGCTACACGGACAGTGAAATAGGAGACTACTCCTCTAAGACATCATCCACTACCAACACAAAGGACAAGGAGGGAAAAGACAAGACCGAAACGGTAGTCACAACTGACACCACCGGCACCGGCGTGGTTCAGTTGGACATATCCAACTTGCTGAATCTCTTGGGCTATGCCGTTAATAGCGATGCGACCGTCACCATCGGCAGTTTGCAAGGCCCGGACGCGGCGGTCATTTCAGCCTCAACGAGCCTCGGTGAGATCGGCACGCAGTTGACAACCGTCAATTCCAACACTGGTGGAATAAACACTACTACATTGAGCGCGAAACAGTTGTCGGGTTATGAATACCTGAACGTCAGCGTGGCCAAGCCGGGTGATACCGTTCTATTAAGCACAATTTCGCTCCAAATTCCAGCCAACTCGGGCAACCCGACCCCTGCCGCACCGGCACCGGTGCCCGCCTCCGCGGGCCTGACGCTGGCTGGTGCTCTGGGCATGGGCATGATGTTGCTGGCTCGCCGCCGGCGGTCAATGCTGTAATAATCCGGGAATGGCAATAATCGAAAACAACATGGGGCGCTGCGGTTCGAGCATCCAACCGCAGCGCCCATTTGCGTATAAGTTGTCATTCACTGACAAGATCCTTCATCAGGTTTAGCCGAGGCGCTGGATCGGCGTTGCGTACCTTTGTGGCTTACTGAAAAGCTTTGGTGGTGGCCATTGCGCCAATCTGCGCCGGCATCAGTGCCGGCGGCCCAATCCCTTTTCGCCATTAAAAACAATCCCGCCAGAGCCATTGGTATATTCCGCCGCGGGAATCCGCACATGTGGGGAAGCCTGCGGGAATAAGCGTGAATCATGATTGCTGGAACACCCGAAGCCATGCAAGCGGGACGCCTGCGTTACGGGCCGACCCGACGAAATCCGCCGGCGCAGGGCACTTGGGGCTGCAACGCAAACGGAGGGCAACGCACGCGGCGTGGGCGGCAATGGAATCGCGGTCACGGCGGAAGCGGGATGAACATTGGGGAATTGGCGGTTAGTTTACACTTCGCCTTCCAGTTGTTCGGTTTCCACCGCAGCAACCGGAGCGGCGGACCGGGGTTCAACATCCACCCGGCTGATTGCAACATACATGACAAACACCAGAATCAGCAATGTCAGTATCAGGCTTACAATCGGTGTGCCATAACCCAAACCATTCATGCTGCGCGGCTTATCAAACCAGTCCGCGAATGATGCACCCAGTGGACGCGTCATAATGTAGGCAAACCAGAATGCGAATATATCATTTAAACCCAGCAGCCAATATGCAACGCCTGGGATAATAAACAGTATCGTAAAAACAATGCCGGATACCAGATAACCGAGATGAAGCGTGGCGGCGGTCATATCTCCCGCGGCGGTGCCAAGGGCAAAAGTGGCCAATACTGTGGACCAATAAAACATTTCCCGGCGTGGCGTGAAAATACTGTGTATCGACAACGTACCCTCCACACGGTACCACAGCATCAGAATTACCGCCACGGCGCATGCGAACACCGTTGTGGAAAGATAATACGGGACACCCAATACAATATGAACAACGTCCGCCACCATGGTACCGAAAATGCTGACCATCACCACCAGCAGCCAGTATACGCCCGCGATGTAACGCTTCACCCGGAACTGCAGCGCCAGCGCCGCCAGAAATGCCAATGCGCCGAAGATTACCGCCAGATATTTATTGGTATGAAATACCAGGAAATCGGAGGTGGCCTCCCCCATCGCTGTGGTAAGGATCTTGATGATCCAGAAATAGATTGTAATCTCGGGTACCTTGGACAGCACACGTTTGACGGTGCTGTATCGGGATGTCGTATCCATCTTGCTCCTCAACTTATCATAC
>JAJZJL010000027.1 GCA_021810145.1 Planctomycetota bacterium
CGCCTGCTGCGGGATATTGCCGCGGGCAAGCAATCCGTGGGCGACACAAGCACCCTGGAAGATTATTCCGTGCTGGCCAAATTGCGCGAAGACCAGGAATAACCTCACGGCCGAAATCTGCCGGCATGATTCCCGGTTCAGTGATTTGCGGGTTATGCGCGTGGCGGCATGATCCGGTCAGGCGTGTCGGGAGAAGTTTGTCTGATGTTTTGTGGATCGGCAAACCAGCGGGCGTTGCAAAAATATTTGATCGACGCAGGGTTAAATTCGATGGCAGGATCAGAACACCGTTCGATTTGCGATGCCTTAGCCGATGTGCCGCCTGCGATCGGTATGCCGGCCAAGGCATAATGCTTTTGGGCCAGCCGGGGCATTCCGGACCGGGTGCGCTTTAGGCGCGGAAAACGCAAAGGGTCACGGAACGAGCCAGAGAAGGTTCGCCGGTGTTTGAGCGTTCCTCGCCATGGTTTGATTCCACTATACAAATCAGTACACGGATAACTTCTGGACGCTGTTGAGCGGTCAGATTCTCCTGATGGAGGCACAATCGATGTTCTCGCTGAAACCGAAAATGGCCGGCGGCATTTTTGCCACCCTTCTGGTTGCAGGTGGCATCGTGATGGCGTCAGTTCCACGATCTGACAGCCCACCCCAATTGACCGCAAAAGAAATAATTGTCAAAACACAACATGCCTACGCCGCACTTTCAAGTTACAGCGACAGCGGGACAAGCGTCGCCAGGATGGGGAGCGTAAACGGTGGTATGCCGTTGACGTTGCGCACAACCTTCAGCATCCATTTACAACGCCCCGATCTTTATTGCGTTCAATGGTCGGAGTCGGTATTTGATGGCATGACTGCGGGCGGGGCAACGTGGTCGGATGGAAAGGGGAGTTTTTTGGTGATGAATATGGCGCACCACCAGGTAAAGCAAAAATACGCCAATAATCAGTTGGCGCTGGCCGCCGGTGCCGGTGTTTCCAGCGGCGCTTCATCAACCATTCCCGGAATTTTCTTCGCGCACAAAAAAATGGGCGATGTACTCGAATCGGCCAACGCCACGCTGAAGAAAGGTAAAGATCAAACCGTGCGGGGTATCGATTGCCATGTCGTTTCATGGCACAATGGCGCTGCCGTCAGCCGCGGAAAGAAGCCGGGAAAGACACCTTCGGGAACCACTTTTACGCTTTGGATCGAGAAAGGGAATTTTTTCATCCGCCGAATAAGAGAAGTGATCACAAAAGGGCCTCCAATACCGCACGTGAGTGATGCGCAAATAAAGAAGACATTGGTTATGCTGCACAAGCCCGCAACGCCTGCTGCTATCGCAGCCCTTCGGAAAGAATTAAAAGCATCGAAAATGCCATCGATGGGAGCCATTACTTTCACGGAAACGCACGACAGGATAATTCTGAATAAAAGCATTCCCCCGTCCGTTTTCGTCCCGCATTAGCCTTCTACGACGACAACCATGGGCGGTTCGCACAGGGGATGTACTGAAGAATATCATAAGCAGAAGCGCCTCTGGCAAGGCCGGGGTTATCGCACCTGACGAAGAAACGTGCTGGAACACACAGCCAGAGCCGGTGGTCGCGGGGAGGGGCGGCAGTCTTCAGGCGGCGGCATGTAATGCCACGTCCTTGAGCGGATCGGCATGGAGAAAAGTACCCGACGTCTGCAGGTGGATCGTATTTTTGCGATTGTTGGCATGAATCAAGTTTTTTCTTATAATGCCTGATTCCGATGATACCGGGCCGTTAAGACCGGCGGGAGATCGGGATAGGAATTTGAGGAGTTGGCGACGATGCCACATATAATCACAGAACCGTGCATTGGCACAAAAGATTCTTCATGTGTAGCGGTATGCCCGGTGGATTGCATCCACCCGCGTAAAGATGAGACTGAATTTGAACCCGCTACGCAGCTTTATATTGATCCGGATACCTGCATTGACTGCGGATTATGCGTTGATGAATGTCCGGTCAAGGCGATATTTCCCGAGGACGATGTTCCGGAAGAATGGAAAAAATATATCGCCATTAATGCGGATCATTACAAGAAATAACCAATGGACCTGGCGGCCGCGATTTGGGGGAAAATGTTTATTTTCCCGGACTGCGGCCCTTATGCGGAATCACGTAGCTGATTTGTATCAGCCAACCATCGAACCGGCACATTGGCAATGGCGGTCATTGCGGATGTTGATTCAGCCGGTTCGCGTGACTGCAAATTGAGGATTTATTCATGGCCACAACCACTCGCAAACCCCGCTTTCAAAGCTTCAGCCGTCCGAAAATCCGGATCGGTAAAGTTGCCAGCACCGGCAAAGTTTATGTCGATTACAAGGACACCGAAACGCTGAAGAAAATGCTTACCCTTAATGGCAAAATTCAGCCACGCACCCGTGTTGGTGCCGCAGCGTTTGAACAGCGCATGATTACCGATGCCATCAAGCGGGCCCGGTTTCTGGCACTTCTGCCGTACACCGGCTCTGCTCAGTAGCTGAACTTTTCCGGCAATATCTATGGATTCGGAGTTGAGAAAACTCTGATCAATGTTGAACATTTCAGCCGTTCAGGCTGATGCTTACGAGCCTTTGCGCTTACTTATGGCGGCTTGAATCTGCTGGTGGATGCGCCGGGCATTGGGAATCCATTCCCACAGGCTACCGGGGTCGATGTCCTTGCCAACGGCAAAACCGATGGAACCCAGGCCAAGCAGGTTTTGCATGGCCGGCTCAATGAGCCGGGCCTCGGAGATATGAGCCAATCCAGCTTCGAAAATCGTGGGATGGCGGGCACCTTTAATGGTAACAATCCGACATGTGGTCAACAGGTACAAATGGCTGGTCCATTCCATTAACGCGTAAATGACCCGAATGCCCACGAGTGCCGCGGAAATAATCAGTGTGGTTTTGGGCAATAACAGGTCGCCGAAAATCCCGGTATGAATGGTTAATATTCCCAATAAGATCACAATTCCACAAAAGCGAAAACTTGTGGCCACAATATACCACAAAGAGGGGCGAACCATGAGAATGACCAGTTCATTACCGCGCAGAAGAGATTCCGGCGTAAGTTTACCGGCCATGGATTCCACCCGGGCCGCTTCACCAACGGCGTGATGCGGGCGGTTCACAGTCAGGGGCTTGCAATGGCCCGTACGTGCGGCACGAGGCTTTAAAACCGGGGGATGGATGCAGTGTACTGCCTTCATGACAACAGTTTACCAGATTTACCCGCGGCAAGTAATTTGGCTTGATCCACATATTGGTGTATTCTGTAACGCTTTGCCCGACGCGGACAAAGATGAGATTGTACATAGAGAGGTATTGTAAGATGACAAAAAAGCACCTGTTCACCAGCGAATCCGTCAGCATGGGCCATCCGGACAAGGTGGCCGATCAAATATCTGATGCAATTCTGGATTCACTGCTGGCAGCCGATCCGCTGGCCCGTGTGGCCTGTGAAACACTGGTCACCACCGGTCTGGTGGTGTTGGCGGGCGAAGTAACGGTGCATAATCAGGCCGGTATTGAAGCTCTTAACCGGGCGGAAGATACAGCCCGGGAAGCGATCCGAGAAATCGGGTACGACGATCCGCGCACGGGATTTGATTATCGCAGTTGCGCCGTACTGCGGGCGGTACATGGCCAATCGGCGGATATTTCCCGTGGCGTAACCGCGTCAACCAACAAAGAACAGGGGGCTGGCGATCAGGGCATCATGTTTGGCTTTGCGTGCAATGAAACCAAAACCTTGATGCCGCTGCCGATTTATCTAAGCCACCGTCTGGTGGAACAACAGGCCAAACTGCGGCGCGACGGGTCCATCAAGTGGCTGCGGCCCGACGCCAAGAGCCAGGTCACGGTGGAATACCTTGATAACAAACCGCATCGGATTCATACCGTGGTACTTTCCACACAACACACCGAAGAAGCGGTGGACAGCAAAACCGACAGCTTTTCCGATGCCGCACGCCATGAAATTATTGAAAAAATCATTAAACCGGTCATCATGGCCGAATGCCCGCAATTGTGGAACAGCCAGATCATTTTCCATATTAACCCCACCGGTAAATTCCTGATTGGCGGACCGCATGGCGATTCCGGTCTGACCGGCCGGAAAATCATTGTTGACACCTATGGTGGGCGCGGCTGCCATGGCGGCGGCGCATTTTCCGGGAAGGATCCATCCAAGGTGGATCGCTCGGCGAGTTATATGGCGCGTTATATTGCCAAAAATATTGTCGCCGCGGGCCTGGCCACCGCCTGTGAGGTACAGCTTGGCTATGCCATCGGTGTGGCGGAACCGGTGAGCGTACTGGTGGATACGGAAGGAACATCAACCGTTGATGAACAGATCCTCAGCGATCTGGTGCGCAAGGTATTTCCGCTTAAACCGCAAAGCATTATCAAACACCTGAATCTGCTGCGGCCTATTTACCGTGAAACGGCCCGTCATGGACACTTTGGCCGCGAGTTGCCCCAATTCACCTGGGAAGCCACGGACAAGGCGGAGGAACTGGCCCGTCTGGCGGGAGTGAAAACCGGTAAGGCCGCCGAAGTGGCAATGGCGTAACGGTGCCGCAGCGCCGATTCTGATTTGCAACATGTTGTAAATCAGGATTATAGTACGCATGTGACGCGATCTGGGTATAAGCACAGGCGGCGTCACGGACTTCACACGAAACCGGAGTTGTCATGGCGGACGCACTGCGCTGGGGTATTCTGGGGACCGGGACTATTGCGGCCAAATTTGCCAAAGACCTGTTGGCCTCCAAGACCGGGAAACTCGTCGCCATCGGCAGCCGCACACCGGAATCCGCGGAGCGTTTCGGCAACGACTTTCTGGCGGGAACTGCCATCAACCGGCACGGCAGTTATGACGCGCTGCTGGCAGACCCGGCGGTGCAAGCGGTATATATTTCCACGCCGCATCCCTTTCACGCGCAGTGGAGCATCCGTGCGGCCATGGCGGGCAAGCACATACTTTGCGAAAAGCCCCTGGCGTTAAATTATGCCGACGCGATGACCATCGTCGAAGCGGCGCGAGCCAACGGCGTATTTCTCATGGAAGCGTTCATGTATCGCTGCCATCCGGTGGTGGACCGGCTGATTGCACTTCTGCGCGAAGGGGTCATTCATGATGTGCGCATGATTCATGCCAATTTCGGCTTTCAGTGCGCGTTAAACTATGACCATCGTCTGCTGAATAATGCTCTGGGTGGCGGCGGCATATTGGATGTTGGATGTTATCCGGTTTCTCTGGCCCGCCTGATTGCCGGCGTTGCGGCGGGCAAAGAATTTCTTGATCCAGTGCATGTGGCGGCATCGGGCGTAGTGGGTGAAAAAAGCCGGGTTGACGAACTGGCTTCGCTGATACTTACGTTTTCCAATCGGATTATCGCCAGCATCAGCACGGGCATCCAATGCACATTGAACAATGACATTCACATTTATGGCACCGGCGGAAGCATATACATTCCCTGGCTGTGGATACCGCAACCGAAGGGCAACAAGATCATCATTCGCCGGCATGGCAAGGAACCGGAAGAAATCAGCGTAGACGCTTCAGCCGGCGTTTACACACTTGAGGCGGATGCGGTTGCCGCCGCGATAGAAAATCAGCAGCATGAGCCGGCGTGGCCCGCAATGCGCTGGGCCGATACGCTGGGCAATATGAAAACGCTGGATCGCTGGCGGCGGATTGTCGGCGTCAGTTATGAACATGAGAAGCCTGAAAACCGCCTTACCCCCCTGCACGGCGGCCCATTGAGCGTCCATGAACCCAATGGCATGGAATATGGCCGGGTGCCGGGGGTGGAGAAGCCCGTATCGCGATTGATTTTCGGCGTGGATAAAATCAGCATCAATGATTTTCCAATGGCTCAGGCCATGCTGGATGATTATTTTCAGCGTGGCGGAAACACGTTTGATTCCGCTCATATTTATTCCATGGGCGTTTGCGAAAAGGCGCTGGGCCGGTGGGTGGAAAATCGCAATATTCGCGAGCAGGTTGTGATAATCGGTAAAGGAGCGCATACACCGGATTGCAATCCCACCGCTTTGACCCGGCAGCTCATGGAAAGTCTGGATCGCATGAAAACGCATTATGTTGATATCTACATGATGCACCGTGATGATCCGGCCGTGCCGGTGGATCAGTTTGTCGATGTGCTTAATGAACATAAACGTGCCGGGCGAATCCGGGCATTTGGCGCTTCCAACTGGAGCATACCGCGCATTGAAGCGTTTAATTTCAGCGCCCGATCCCGCGGGTTAACCGGCTTTTGCGCCATCAGCAATAACTTCAGCCTTGCGCGGATGATTCATCCTCCCTGGGCGGGCTGTCTTTCGTCATCGGATCTTGAATGGCGCACCTGGCTGGAGAACAATGAAATCATTCTTATGCCCTGGAGCAGTCAGGCCCGCGGCTTTTTCACGGACCGTGCGGCACCGGATAAAACTTCCGATGCGGAGCTGGTGCGGTGCTGGTATTCTCCGGACAATTTCCGCCGGCAGGAAAAAGCACGCGAACTGGCCCGTAAATTGGGTGTAACGCCAATTGTGATTGCTTTGGCGTATGTGCTGTGTCAGCCGTTTGCGACGTTTCCAATGATCGGCCCGGCAAGCATTGACGAAACCCGTGAAAGCATGGAGGCCTTGAAAATCAAGCTTACGCGGGAACAGATTCACTGGCTGAATCTGGAGCGATGAAAACCGGCTTTTCCACTTTGCCGCCACTGGCGATATAATTCCCCGCATGATTGTGCTGATTGATAATTATGACTCATTTACCTACAACCTCGTGCAGCGGCTGGGGGAAATTGATTCCACGCGGGTGATTGAGGTTGTTCGTAACGATAAAGTCTCCATCGAGCAAATTGAAAAGTGGCAGCCGGAAAAAATCATCATTTCGCCCGGACCGTGTACGCCGCGTGAAGCCGGCATCAGCAACGACGTTCTGCGGCATTTTGGCCCGCGCCTGCCCATTCTGGGCGTTTGCCTGGGCCATCAGTGCATTGGCCATGCGTTCGGGGCAATTGTGGAGCGCAATTATCGCCTGATGCACGGCAAAACGTCACTGATTTACCATCATAACCAGGGCATTTTCGCCGGTCTGTCCAACCCCTTTGAAGCCGCACGGTATCACAGCCTGGTTATCCGCCCCGGCACGCTGCCGGCGGAATTTATCGTCACGGCCTGGACGGATGAACATGAGATCATGGGCGTGCAACATACACATTGGCCGCTGCACGGCGTACAGTTTCACCCGGAAAGTTTTCTGACTCCCGAAGGCTACAGTCTGCTGAAGAATTTTCTCAATATTTCCTCGCCGGCCATCCTTGTGCCGTAAGGCCGGCACCACATCAGAAAACAATGATTTTACCGGCACCACACGCAGTGTGTTGATGCGGCGGGCTACGGTATGGGCGGCATGAGCATACAATAGAAGAGACTATGGCGCAGATAAAAATAAAAATTTGTGGCATTACTCAACGGCATGATGCGCTGGTGGCGCTGGAGGCGGGCGCGGATTTTATCGGATTGAATCTGTTTGCCGGGCCGCGGAAAATAACGGTTTTACAGGCGGCGGAAATTCTCAATGGTATCGGAGCTTCCGGAAAAGCGGTGGCATTGGTTGACTTGAGCACCGCGGAGGGTTTTGCGGCAGCGAATCAACTGGCACAGGAACATGGCGTACGAATCTTCCAGCTTTATGGTGATTTAACCGCCGCGCAATGTTTGCCGGGAGAGGCGGCGGAATATTGGCCGGTATTTCGCATCGCGAGTCGCGAGGATCTCAGGGCGGTTAAAGCGCAAGTGCGGGCTTTGCCATTTGCCGCCGCGGCAATATTACTGGATGCCTTTTCAGCACAAGGCTACGGCGGCACCGGCACGCGGATGGATGGATCGCTCCTGGCTTCAGCCCGGAGCAGCGGCGAACTGCGCGATCTGCCGCCGCTGGTGTTTGCGGGCGGCCTGACGAGTGAAAATGTTGGCGGTGCCACTGGCATATTGCGCCCGTGGGCGGTGGATGTTTCCAGCGGTGTGGAATATGCGGGGCGTCCGGGAATAAAGGACCCTGCCAAGGTGCGGGCATTTATCAAGGCGGCCCGGCTGTGATATAATCCGGATATTGATTCCGTTGAGCGGCTGTTCGCCATCGGATGGGTTCATACAGGAATTTTCAGTGAGTGCGCCCGTTTCTTTACCGTTAGCCCCCGCCGATAACCGCCCGGATTACATGCAGCCGGGGCGGAAGCCATCCTGGTTAAAAGTGAAACTTCCGGCCGGACCGGGATATACCCGTGTGCGCGCGGTGATTGATGAACACCGGCTCCATACGGTATGTGAATCAGCGAAATGCCCGAACATGGGCGAGTGCTGGGGCCGGGGCACGGCGACCATCATGATTCTGGGCGATGTGTGCACGCGCAGCTGCGGATTCTGCCATATTAAAACGGGACGTCCGCCCATTTTGGACCTCGATGAACCGCGGCGGGTGGCCCAGACCGCCGCAATGATGAAACTGCGGCATATTGTGATTACTTCGGTGAATCGCGATGAATTGAAAGACGGCGGATCAGGCATCTGGGCGCAAACCATTGCGGGCGTGCGCACGGCGTCGCCAAACACTACGATTGAAGTGCTGATTCCGGACTTCTGCGGTCATTGGGATGATCTGTACCGGGTACTGGATGCGAAACCGGATATTCTCAACCATAATGTGGAAACCGTGCCGAGCCAATATTTTCGCGTGCGTCCCCAGGCTAAATATCAGCGGTCGCTGGAACTGCTGCGACGGGCGAAAGAACGGGGCTTTACCACAAAAACGGGCTTGATGCTGGGCATCGGCGAAAAGGATGATGAACTGCTGCAAACGCTTAAGGACATTCGCCTGGCGCATGTGGACATTCTGACACTGGGACAATATTTGCAACCCACACGGGAACATCTGCCGATCGACCGCTGGGTTACACCGGAACAATTTGCGCATTGGAAATCAGTGGGGCTGGATATGGGATTTTCAGTTGTGGAATCCGGCCCGCTGGTGCGTTCAAGCTACCACGCCGACGAACAGGCGGCGACAGGGCTAAATTCGGGCAATCCCGGCGTTTCCTCCGTTACCGCCGCTGGTGGCTGAAATGGGACGCAGCGATATGCCTCATCACCCCGCCTTCAGGCAGTTCCTGCAATGCAATGCCGGAAAACTCAGACCTGGGGCCCCGCTCCGGCGGCCGGAGCCAGAGCGTTGCGGCGATAATTGCCAAAAGTGCGTTTCGCACAATTCCGAGGGCCAAACCGCGTTCCGCGGCAACTGGGCTGTGTGCGGTAGCGCTTGCGGACCTGCCTCGCATTTGGGGGCGGCCAACGCAGCCGCTATGATTAGGGCCAGCGAAAAAATTTTCCAGACTCGCAGTGCGGTGGAGTAACGGCAGCATTGCGTCTTCAACTGCTTCCCCTTTCGGTCATTCAGATTTCTTCCGATCCGGCATAAACCACTCTCACTGGCCGGTGTGTTCCGGGGGCTGGAATCAGCGGTGCAGTTCCGCACTCCGATTGCCGCCGTCGCTGCCAGCCTCATCGCGCAGCCAGGAACGGAATTATGTTACGCCTACAAGCAGCCGTGGTTCCCGGCTTTCCATCTCAATATCCTTCACACGCATTCGCCAGAACGGAGAGCCCTTGGCCAGATTTCGTATCGGCGTAGTAGCAGCGCCACGCACCGACCACATGCAATAATGCATTTACACCATCAGGGCCGCCGCGATTCCATCCACCGAATATCCATTGCAGCGTGTCCCGAGGCTTCCGCAACCACTCTGCCGCTTCGCATTTGCAAGACGATGGGGGTTTCGGCGAACCAGTCATGGGTTGCGTCCATGGTTCCATGCAGGGCAATGTTGGAATGAAACAGGCCACGGGCTGAAACCCCGGAGCCGGATGGCACGCGGACAAATGCCACATGCGGCGTTTTGCCAGCCAGCATTTCGCGCTGTGCGAGCTGCTCATAAATCGGGATCGTGCGGCGGCACTCGTCACAACTCGCGTGGTAGAACATGATGACCCAATTACCGGTTGCCAGTCGCTGACCCAGTGGCGTGTTTCCATGCTGGCTTACAATATGCCCCAGTACCGGCAGGCGATGTCCAATCCAATGGTGCGGCTCCAGAATGACAATTTTGCCTCTATCGGCGGTAGCCAAACCGTTTGCGGCGGAAACAACTTTCGGATGCAGCATGGCCACGGTAACACCGACTGCCAGGCCAATTGCCGCCGCGGCAGCCACCGGCCATTTCTGCTGTGCCCATCGGGAAGGCGGAGCCTTTTGAGTTCCGGGTTTTCCAAGGAACGTCAGCGCCAGCACAACTGAAACATCCAGAACAAAGGTATACCACGGGTCCACCTGTACCTGCCCGAAGCACCCGCAATCAGCCTTGCCGGCCAGTGCCTCATAGAGCGTGTAACAAGCAAACACGCTGAAACAGCCAATGGCAACCCGCCTCGCCACACGCGGCAGCGCACCACTGATCAGCCAGAGGCCGAGGAATGTTTCCCAAGCGATCAAGGCCGGTTCCGGGACGGGCCGATTCCACCAGTTCTCGCCAACAGGCGGGGAGTGGAGATCGTGCCAATATTTCAGGGTTGCTGCCGCCATTAGAAGCAGTCCCGCGGCGCGTTGCGCGTGGAGCCGGAAAGCCCCGTAATCCATGGGCGTTGGCCCATGTCCCTGCGCCGCCCCGTCGGGACGGGGTTGGCATTCCGGCCGATCTTGTCCTGGGACCAAGAAGGTTTCATGGCTCACCATTTTATCCCTGTCCTGTCGTGGAAAATCGCGGGTTGGCATCATCACCGTTCGAGGCCGTGTACCGTAGCGAATACCGGAACGTCAAGCCTTGACTTGGCTCCCCCAACTACGTACGCCACTCTGACACCGCCCTCGAAATAATGTTGGCCGGGTGCGAGGTGTAGCGATATTTTAAGCTCCGAACCCCTGATGCCGGCACGCAGCGCGGGGCTCGATGTGCTCACCCCCAGCACACGCGGCAGTACCCGGCGTCCGGCTCCCGGTACAAGGCTGATGCTTCGCGTGACTGCCCCTTGGCCGGCCGGAAGCGAAATCACCAATGCCCCCGGTACCGCCCGCACCGCCGGTTCGGGAAATGCATAGGCGTGCACGCGAATCAATAAGGGGATCGTCGCGTCGCCCTGATCTACGGTGGCGTGTAAGGTAATCGTCGCCACCTTCGCCCGTCGGACGGACGACAGACTTGGAAGCGGGCGGAAGGTGAACTCTGCCCTTGCGCCCGGCGCGACCGTGGCGGTTTTGGGAAACTCGCTGAAAAAGACAGATGGTTCCGCATTTCCCCAAGCCACCGAGACGGTATTTCCGGTAAGGTTATGAACAGTTATCGAACGTTTGGGCAGCCTGCCGGTTCCGGGGATGTAATGCCACGCTACACTCCTCCGGCTGAGGCGCAGCGACGGCACAAGGAATGCCTTTACGGTCCCGCGTACCTCGGGTGTGGCGTTTGGGGTTGCCTCGAAGATTAAAAATGGTTGCCTGACCGGCCCGGCAAGCGATGGACTTGTTCCGCTGTAAGCTATCTGCATTGACGATCGGCCATTCGGCGGAATAATTGAACCAAGTAGTTTAATTTTCGTGCATCCGCATCCGACCTGCCAGCCCAATGGCATGGCAAGTTCGGTGCCATTGCTGAGGCCCAACATCCGGCTTTTCGTCTGGCCATAATATATTTTCCCCATGTTCAGAACCACTTTCTCCAGCTTACCGGGCCGGCCAATGGTGATTTCCATTCCCCCTCCATTTGGTGCGACATGAGTTGCCCAAATGCGGAAAAGGCTGGCAGTTATCAGCAACAGCAGCAACACGAACACAAACCTCCATTGCTTCACCGCTTACCCTCCTGCGATCCCTTTTTATTTGGTACCGCTGCGGAAGGCGGCAAAAGTGGATTTTTCGAGCCAACGAAATATTGGGTTGGTGGGTCGGTCCTCAAATCAACGACGCGTGCGCCAAATGGTGGCGTGTATCGAAATGTCCGCTTCGGGAACACGCGATTAATAGCAATTTGGCTTATTTTCAACCTGTCGTCGTAGGCGAGACGGAGGGCACCGTCGCGATGGAACCAGAAGCGATCTCGAATCTTCATGGGGAACCATATGCCATTGATGCGCTTAAATCTTGAGAAGTCGGCCTCGCTCTGGGGGATTTGTCTATGTCCGGTAACGACTTCTATTAATTTTTGGTAAATGCGAAGGCCTCCTCTCAACTTAAGGGTATATAGCCCTTCTGCGATTCCTCTCACACCCCACCGCGGAATAAAGGTCGGTGTGTCCACCGGCTTTCCATGCTTAAGGCGAACATATACCAATTTTATGAGGCCCGTTGCAGGGTCGTACTTCTGGGAAATGAGATAACGGCGATTTGCGTGGTACGGCGGCGGTTCACCGGAAATCATCTGCAGGGGAGTCCAAGCGTCGTGTAGCGTGATCAACCCAAAGTCGTTGTACCACATGCCCCACATGGAGTTGGACCAACTGCTCCCGCGCCTGGATATGTACACGCTGCAGCCAGAGGGGAAGACCTGCGACCACCATGCCGAGCGCCGACCATAGACGACTATAGAACCCACAGGCGTGGAGGACGTTCCAGCAAGGCCGATTGTTCGGGCGTAAAGCAGGCCTGCCGGGACGTTCCACTTCAGGGAAACCCGCCGGCGTTGGCTTTTCGTGTATCCGGCGGAGATCCTATGGAAAGCCCCCGGGTTGCGGCGCCTGCTCAGATCGTTGGAGGCGTTCGCCTGCGCTTTGGTTATATATCCACGCCCTTCGACAACCGCTTTCATTTCTATGGAAGCAATTCTCTTCGCGGCGGCCCGAAACAGGGAATCCCACTGCGACTGAGAAAGTTTCGGCTCAGTCGTGGGGGGAGCGGATTTCGGGCCTGCGTGCACGGGGACCGCCCCCCACAGCCAACCTGCAAACAGGAGGGCCGACAGTGTGGTGGTGGCGAAGCAGGGCACAGATTTTTCGGCCAGACCGAGAACCATCCGCGGATCTGACTTTGGGCGTACGACTTTGCTGGCGATCATAAACGGTTCCTCACTTAAGGACAAGCGTCCCAGATTTACTCATTCTGAAGCGCGGACGTGTCACGCGACTCGCAGGACGGCGCACAACCATATATCACAATTTACGAAAGTTGCTGGATCCAACCGGACGCCGCCCATTAACGGCTGCCCGCCGGGCAGTTGCTCGTATGGTGCTCGCAGTGCGCCATTTCGGTCCGCCGGTGCGGCTGTCCGTTGTTGGACTCCTAAACCTTGATACCCCATGCCTTGCTCGCCTTCGAAACCTTCAACCCACTTGGACGGCGGCGTGCCCTAGTTACACGAGATGGTCTCGTCGTTCGGCACGCCATATTCTTCACTCGCGCTGATTTCTTGGGTATCACAATAATCAGTACCGGTGCTTAGGTCTTCAGCGCACCCCACGTAGTTTGTTGTGGTGACGGTGTACGCGTAAGCAATATTATCTGTTGAGGTGCAATCAGTGCCGGCCGCCGAAAGCTCACACTGTGTTTGGCCCGAGGTAACGGTCGATGTCAGAAGGCACTGCGTTGGCTCTCCGTTAACCGTGCAATCGCTATAGATATTGGATCCGAACGGAGCCAATTGTACCGCAGCGCAGGAGCACGGAACGGTGCACGCGGCGAGCAAGGATGCCGCTGTTCCTGCGGCCAGCCCGGCCGCAAGCGTCGCCAGAATCAGAGTGCGCCGCACGGACCCTCCTACACCCTCGACATGGATTTTCTTCTGGTTAAAAATCATCGCAAACACTCCTAAAAAAGAACACTTAGTAATTTGAGGGTGGCAACTCACCATCCTCTTCGGCTTCAACTACAACATCCCCTTCTTTCCGACCAGGTGCCCCGCGCCACCGTGGCGGGCGAGCCTTGGATACCAGGCCCTCTTTGGGCGTCCGTCCCGTCTCCAGAGACCGTCAGCGGGCTTTTCCCCCTGCCTTTCCGCAGCCCACCTGATTAACCCGAAAGCAACGCCCCTATCGGATCCAAAGGGGTGCTCCCGCGCGATCTGCCTTTCAATTACGGGGATTTTCTCCAGTATTTTGGCCCCACGAATGCCCGCAACTCCCGGCCGCAGGCGTTCCTCGATCCGCCTTGAGCTGGTAATGCCCAAAGCTCGCTCAACATTCTCCCACCGTCTGAACAGGGAAAGGCGGTAGCAGCACTCCTCCGCCATCCGGTCCACAGCGGCGACTGAAGGACCGGCCCGCGCTGGACTTAAGCGGCACCGCAGAATTGCACTGTAAAATTCCGCCGCTACGGCCGCCCAGGCCGCCGGAGCGCGGTATTGTGCTGTGGCGAGCATTTCCAGAAGCCGGCTCGCTGTTTTGCGGTAGGTTCGGCGGTGCAGCGGCCCGTGGATTCTCCATACGCCACCGGCGAGCGATGCCACCAACTTTCTCCGGAGCAGGGCCGCATGCAGTTCGCGCCTCCGCCATTCCTGCTCGCCGCAGTAGTACGGCGCGGGGTGCTCCGGCAAGCAGTCCAGCATCGCACCGGATACAATCGAGTTAAGCGAGTAATTCCTTGATATATGGACAACCAATCTCATTGGCCCATGCAGCAGGAACCGATTCCAGACCCCGCAGGAGAAATCCGCCGCGCGATCGGTCGCGGCCTCGCGCGAAGGCGCAATGCCACGGTAGGCCGTCGGGGCCGCAGCAGAAAGCGAAATGGGGGCATCGCGGTCGCGGGCGTCGCCGCTCTTTCCGGCATCGTTCCGGAAGTACAAAGACAACACATAGTCGCCCTTGGGAATCCTCAGGAACACCTTCAGGCCAGGGCCCTGCCAGGTTGCCGGATACACCTCTCCGTGATCGTCGATTTCTGCCTCCCGCCGGGCACCGCCCGTGGCCGCGGGGGGCCTGATCGCAAACTTAAAGTTTTTTAGATAAACCTCCGGCAGTTCCAGCGCCTGGCTGTTGGACGAAAGCGGCCTGTGTATCCAGAACCGCACAGAATCGCCACTGAATCGGTGGGGGCCCATCGATTCGCTGTGCGCCAGAAGCGCCGCCCCCGGCCGCCACACTAAATCGGACGGTGCGTGGCCGCACGCAAATAAGCACGCCCAGAAGCGTCCGTACCTTCCCAGCCAACTGCCTTCGGTTCGCCAGTCATCGGTGATGGGTACAATCCGCGGTGATTTCTTCGGCGCGGTTCTAATTGCCTGTGCCAACTGGTCCGCCATATCTGCCAATTGGTCTCTGGTCGGCGGCATTGCCGCGGCGGGGAATCGGGTGTTGGGTTGCCTTTCGTTGACGGTCCGGGCAGGATTATTTCCGCCTTCCCAGGCGAGGCTCACACCCGAGCTTCTCGGATGCGCTATTACACCATACTGCCCCACCAGCACCACTCTGGCCGGGCCGCCGATGCCTTCGGAATCCTGTTCATCCAGATGTACTGGCAATATGGCGTTGACATAATCGCCGCCGTGCCGCCACGCCCCCTTGGGTAGCGTGTTGTGGTACACAACGCCTTTGCCGGGTTCGTATATGGCATAGCCGTTCCGCCAGGTGCCCAGCCATATTCTGCCCTTGCTGTCCTGGGCCAGGCAGGTGATGTGGTCTCCGGGTAATAATTTGCTTAAGCTTTGCGGATTTGGTGCTTTCCAGTGCTTTGGCGGATGCCACAACTGCGCCACCTTGGCCGCGTAATTCTGCCCTCTTATGTAATGCCAGTTCGCTCCGTCATCATCGCTGATGCCAAGGCCCCAGTCGGTGGCTACATATATTTTGCTTTGTTTGGTTACCAGAACGGCATTAATTAAATCGGATGGCAATCCCTTGCCTTTGGCGTGTATGGTGACATGATCCGGGCCGGGGACGATTCTCCAGTGCTGATAGTTATCCTGCATATTGGCGATGGCAATGCCATTGCATTGTGTACCGGCGAAGATTCTGCCGGTTTTGTCGAAGGCCATGCAATCCACCGGGCTGGAGGGTAAACCATTGGCTTGGGTGATATAGCGCCAGCGGCCAAAAAGCATGGGGGCGGTGTTACCGCCGGCGGAGCCGGCGGCTATGTGCGCACCCCGTAAATCCGCGTCTTTCCTTCTTGCCGAGCGCGGATAATAAATGGAAATGCCCGCTTCCGTGGATATCCAGATACTGTGGTCGATTGGGTTTTCCACAATGGCAAAGACGTGGCAGCCAATCGGGCCATTGAATGTCATTGCGCCTTCGTTGGGTAAATTGGGATTTTTGGCAGTTGCAGGCCGGCTGATTTCATCATAATGCCGCCACTGCCATCCGCGCCGGCCAATGTACCCCACCATCACGCCCTTGCGTAACGTGCCTACCCATAATCGGCCTTGCGAATCAAAGCAGACACTGTAGGTATTCCAACTGGGAAAGCCGGTGCCATCCTTATTGGGGTGGAACTGCACCCATCGGTGCGGCGGCCGGGCGGCGGGCCGGAACATCACCAGCCCCTGGCCCTCCGTGGCCATGGCAACCGTTTGTCCGCCGGGGCAGGCCGCCATGGCCATGATGAATCTCACGGGATAGGAGAATTTACTGTTGAGTATGCCGTGTAAATGCTGTGATACCACCGGTGGCGGATGAAAAATACTGTATTGAAGTCCCGAATTCACACGATTGTTTAACCGGTTATTTCCTGCAATAGGTTGGGATTTGTTTTGCAAGCTATCGGCGGGGGTACCGGCCCTGTATCCAGACGACGCCAGCAGCGCTTTCGCGGGTGCGGTACCGCCGGCGGCTATGTGAACGGCGGCCTGCGGGTGGGAACTGAAGAACAGCTTGGTGACGGACACGCCAAGACCAACCAGCGATGCCACGAACACCACCGCGGCTATAGGAATCAGAATTCTGCTGGTACGCGCATTCATCGCTGAATCCGATGCGTTAGAAGCCCGGAATGCTGTTACCATCCAGGTTCACGAGTCCCGCATGGTACAAACCGCCGCCCCGGCGCATCGGGACGGTGCTCGCAGCATGATTACCGGTGGGATCAACCCACCGGCTCGCGGAGATTGTGATTCCACAACGCCCGCACCCAGTCACGATTCTCTGCCCCCTGATCAGGTTGTTACCTTACCCCGCTCCGCAGCATTCCAATGGACCCCGCTGCCGAGCAATGATTTACGACAAACGGCAGTATACCGCGCCCCCCCCCGTGCGCGTCAAGAAAAAACTTATATTTTTTTCAGGCTGCAAAAAATTAATTTGCAATTAATTACCACATGACGAAAAAATTCCGCACAAAGGCCGCGCCGGCCGGTGCCAATCCGATGGGTTATTTTTGCGGTTTATTGGGCACCCGAAGGACGGCCGAGTTGGGGCACTTGCGTTTGCCGGTAATCGGGAACTTGGGTGGCCCAGTTCAGTGCCAGATAGAACGCGGTATCCAGTTCCAGTGAGGCCACTTCCAGCGGATAATCAAATAGCGCGTGAATAAAGACTCCCAGCAATGCAATGTGCGCGCACCGGATCAATAGTTGATCGATGTCGAAAGCGGGGTTTAATGTTTCGGCGGACGGATGAGGCGGCTTAGCACCCCGGAGAGATCCGAGCGCCAATACGCCCCACGCCAGAAAACCGGCCGCGCCCCATTGCACCAGCGTTTGCAGATAATCATTGGAGGCATAACTCCAGCGGCTGATGCGATGACCGGGATGATAAAACAACACAATCCAATGACTGTATAATTCCGGAATCATGTGGTGCGAAAGTGGAAAACGGATTTTAAAACTGCCCGGCCCGGAGCCAAACAATGGATGCACCATCGCCATCGCCCAACTAACGCGCCAGGCCAGCAGCCGGCCGTTGCCATGCAGGGCAAAATCGCCGTGAAACTTCTCCCAGCGCGGCAAATTATGCCACACGGCAAGTCCAATGACCACAAGCGTCACGGCCGCCGCGGCGGATAGAATCCATTTCCACCGCGCCAAAGCCGCGTGGAATTGCGGCGAATGGCGAAAAGTCCAGATCACTAGAACAGTCAGCAAACACAGCTCTCCGAAGCATATCATGGCGGCTCCGCGGGAAATGTTTACCATCACGGCGATAATGGTAATGATGGCCAGCACCGCCCATGCCAGGCTTCGGATTTTGTGCTTGCGCGGGCCGAGGTGGACAATGGCCAGACCGATCTGAGCGGGAATGGCCAGATTCAAATATGCCCCGGCCACGCCGTGATAAACAAACGTGCCAAAAACCGATGCCATGTCACCCGGCACATTGAACATTGGTGGATATAATCCAGCTTTGGCCCCCAGGCCATAAATCGCGATCGAAGCCCCGGTCGCCGCCAGTGCTTTCCACAAGCCCAGCCGCCAGTGCGGAGAACGGGCAAAATCGCACATCATCAGCAATGCCAGCAGAATTACCGTGACATGCACCATGGCTCCGACGGCCATGGTACGGTCGGCGGCACCGGGCAACAGGGCAATCAGCGGATGCACAGCGGTGAATTGATGTTCAACGGCGTTGTAGGCGCGGTGTGCATTGACGGCCATCCACCAGCCCTGCAGCAACAACAGCGCAACGCACAGCACCAGCAGCCGCGGCAGTTTGGGCCGAAACGCCGGTGTAAGCATGGCCAGCAACCAGCAGATACCCGCGGCGGAAAGAATAAGTTCCAAGCCCATTAATCCGGCGGGTTTAATGGTTCCCCACGCCCATGGCGCAAAAACCAGGGCCAACCCCAGAAGCCAGCCCGCCACCTGCCGGAAAAAAAATATTGCCGTTTTCAAACTCAAATACTCCATTTTTTCACCGGCAGGATACCACGGAAACCCCCCAAGCCAAGAGAACTGAATTATGATACCATCCGATGAATGCAATCGCCTTGGATAATTGGGCGGACATAATGTGACGCATACGGCTGAAAACAAAGCACAATCCACCGGCTCCGGTCGAGCCTCGCAGCTAACGCGGCGAAGCGTTGGCGGCGTGGCGTGGATGATATTTCAAACCCTGGCGTCCAAAAGTTTCGGCTTGATCGGGCAGATTATTCTGGCGCGGCTGTTGACGCCGCATGATTTCGGCCTGGTCGGACTGGCGTATGCGGCCGGGGCCATTCCCAACATTCTCCGGCAATCCGGCGTGCCGCAGATACTGGTCCAGAAGCGGCGAAGTTTTGTGCGCTGGGCCACGGCGGCATTCTGGATGGAAATCGCATTAGGCATTGCCGCGGGCGGTCTGATGCTTCTGGCGGCCCCCTATGCGGCGCTGGCATTTCATGCGCGGCAGTTAATTCCGATTATGGAAATTATTGCGCCGGGCATCGCGATTACCGCGTTGTTTGCCGTGCCCACCGCACGTTTGATGCAAGACATGCGATTTCGGGAATTGGCGATCATTGGCCTGGGCTACAACTTGCTCGCGATGGTTCTCAGCGTTGTTCTGGCGGCTTCGGGCTGGGGCGTGTACAGCTTTGTCATTCCGCTGCCGGTCGTGGGGGCATTGCGGGCCATCGCGCTGTGGATCGCCGCCCCGACACGCATCGCACTGCGTCCACGATTTTACCGGTGGCCGCAACTGGCTGGAAAGTCAGGCCTGCTGATGGGAGCGGTGGTATTTCAGACGATCAGCCGGATTGCGGAAATGTCCTTTTTGCGGGCGTTCGCCTCGGTTACGCTGGTCGGCCAGTATTTTTTCGCATCAAATTTATCCACTCAGATCAGCCAGGTCTTTTCCACCAATGTCGCCAGCGTGCTGTATCCGGCACTGCATTCCATGGAAAATCAGACGGCCCGCCAGACGCAGGCTTTTCTGCGGGCCGCCAATCTTGTGGCAATGGTGGGAATGCCTTTGTGTGTGCTGGAATCGCTATTGGCCGAGCCATTGCTGACACTGGTGTACGGCAGCAAATGGGACGCGGCCATTGTGCCACTGGAATTGTTGTCCCTGGGTGCCGCGTTTATGCTGCTGATGGAGCCATCGTTGAATTTTCTTCTGGCACAGGGACGGTTTCGCTTTCAACTCACCTGGGCGTCAAGCAGCGCGATGGTATATGTACCGCTGGCATTGTTTGCCGCATGGGCGGGCGGCGCGGTGATGCTGGCCGCGATGGTCAGCCTGTATTGGATTCTTGCCGCCCCGCTGCTGGCACGCCTGGCGATCGGCAACCGCGGAGGAACGTGGCGCGATGTGGCGGCAATATTCCTCCGCCCGGCCGGCATGGCGGCGGTAGCGGCGGCACCGTGGATTGCCGTACGATACCTGGGTGCGGGGATCAAACTTCCAATCTGGGAAAACATTGTGTGCGGCGGCTTTTCGTTTGTACTCATATACACTGCATTATGCGTTTGGTTCCGCGGATCGGAATTAGCCGCCCTGTGGAACGCGATATGGCATGGGCGTGGCGATATTACCGGGTAAGATAACCTGCAGGATAGATCGCCATGCCGCACCGGGATAGCGGATTGCCGATGGAGTCATGCACACGCGGGTGCCGGTGGACATTTGCTGGACCTGCCGGATACGGCACTGCTGGAGGCTTGCTTGCCAGCACGCCGGCTGGCTGGTTCAGGCGCTGCCTGACGGTCGCGGCTCGGATTTTTTAGCGCGGGTGGTCACGGGGCCGGTGGCGTGGAGGCGGGCGGGTACGATTGGGCGGAAGCGGGCGATTATGGCCGCGACCTGGGGGCATAAAGAAAATTCATGGAAAACTTACATGCGCTATTGCCCAGTTATCGCCCCTGCATGGAAAATCTGCCGCACGCGAGGGCCAGCCCCCGGTTGTGGAGATCGCAAGACACGTTACGCGGCGGTTTGAAATGCCATGCCCTTAAGCATGCTCCGCAAGAAATGCGCGTTGTCCACTGCGAGTTATCACCCCCCTTTCGCGTGGTTTGACCCGCAGCGGGCATATCGGATAAAGTAAAGGACTTGCCGCTTGCTGATACGGCCATATCCGGTGGCCACTGGCGGCGAGCAAGTATGCAAGAGCACGTGACAAAGCCCTTTTGGGGGATGGTGTAACGGTAGCACAGCAGATTTTGGTTCTGCTTGTTCTGGTTCGAATCCAGATCCCCCAGTTTTGGCCGGAGGCCAAAACAGAGCAGGAGAAGTTGGAGCAGGAGATCAGGTGAGCACATACGGCTGGGGCAGGTAGAGTTGCTGCTCACGCGGGCGAGAAAAAACAGAGTCCCGGTGCATCGGGATGGTCTACTGCTCGACTGTTCAGATTTCACCTGTTCTCGGCGCAGCCGCCGGCCGAAGGCCAAAACAGAGCAGGAGAAGTCAGAGCAGGGGAACAGGTGAGCACATACGGCTGAAGCAGGAGAGTTGCTGCCGCTAAAATGTAATCCCTGCGTACTCGGAGGTTTTTTCGCAAGCAGGCGAAAAAAAAACAGAGTCCCGATGCATCGGGATGGTCTACTGCTCAGGGCTTTTTTTGCCCGCAGGCAAAAAAATAGAGCAGGTGAATGTAGAGCAGGAGATCAGGTGAGCACATACGGCTGGGTACAAAAAAGTCGTTGCCGCATCCGCGAAAGTTCCACCTGCGGTCACCTGTTCAACTGTTCAACTGCTCAGGGCTTTTTTTGCCCGCAGGCAAAAAAATAGAGCAGGTGAATGTAGAGCAGGGGAACAGGTGAGCACATACGGCTGGGGCAGGAGAGTGCTTATTCAGGGCGTGTTAGACGTCTTCCTGCGGACTGTTGTTGGCTTGCTGAAAGCGGCACATCGGTAAGTTTGTTTTCTGAAATTTAAGGGATATATCGTTTATGCCTGTTGCCGCTATTATTCTCGCCGCGGGTAAATCCACCCGCATGAAAAGCTCCCGGGTTAAAGTGCTGCATGAAATCTGCGGGCGGCCCATGCTGGCATATGTGCTTGATGCCGTGCGGGCGGCGGGGGCACAGCGGATTGTCGTGGTGGTGGGACATGATCGGGAATCGGTCATGCGGGAGTTTGCACAGCAATCGGATATCGTATGGGTGCATCAACAGGAACAAAAAGGCACCGGTCATGCCGTTCAGGTGTGCCGGGAGGCGCTCAAAGATTTCACCGGCGAGGTATTTGTACTCGCTGGTGATGGCCCCTTGATTCGCGCTGAAACCCTGTCGCGGATCGTGGAAGAACATCACAGCGCGCGTGCGGCGATGACCTTGGCGACAAGTGTCATTGACAATCCGACCGGTTATGGCCGTATTGTGCGCGATCAGGCGGGTGAAATGATGGCGATCGTGGAAGAAAAAGATGCCTCATCCGATCAAAGGGCCATAAATGAAGTAAATCCATCGTATTATTTGTTTGATGCACCGGCACTTTTCAGCGCTTTGGACCGAATCAGGCCAAATAATCAGAAAGGCGAATATTATTTAACGGATACGCTGGCCATATTGCGAAGTGACGGCCAGAAGGTAAGAGCTGTGGCGGCGGTGCCCGCGGAGGACATTTTAAGCATCAATTCAAGGCGGGAACTGGCGGTGGTAAACCGGGTTATGCAACGCCGAATTCAGGCTGCGATAATGGATTCAGGGGTAACAATTGTCAGCCCGGAGAACACTTGGATTGAATTTGGGGCGAAAATCGGTCAAGATACTGTGCTCGAAGCGTTCACATGGATTGGCGCGGGGGCGATAATCGCGCCCGCGAGCCATGTGTCGGCCTCTGTGGTCATTGGCCGAGACGGGAAATATCCCGCATAGCAACGGGCGGAATTGAGCGCGCAGGTTCGCGACGGATTTGCAGAAATCTGCCGGGCAGGTTTTTGTTTCATGGATGAAAAACTCGGCATGGCGCGGCGACGCGCCACCGGGGAAGTTTTGTTTTGAGAATGGCGAAAGATTATTCATCGGGTATTTGACAATGTGTGATCTGCAAAATGAATTGAAGATTTTCGCCGGCCGGTCCAATCCGGGTCTTACGAAAAACATTTGTGATCACATCGGCATTCCGTTGGGGAAGGCCCGGACGGAAAGCTTCCCGGACGGGGAGTTGATCGTCAAACTTGATGAAGATGTTCGCGGCCGAGACTGCTTTATTGTTCAGCCCACGTGCCAGCCGGTCAATGATACGCTCATTGAATTGCTGATCTGGGTGGATTGCCTGATGCGAGCGTCCGCCATGCGGATCACGGCGGTGGTACCGTATTTTGGTTATGCCCGGCAGGATCGCAAAAGCGAGGGGCGAACCCCGATTACCGCAAAGATGGTGGCCAATATCATAACCGCGGCGGGAGTTGACCGGGTGATTGCCATGGACCTTCACGCCGCGCAGGTACAGGGATTTTTCGATTTGCCGGTGGATCATCTTCTGGCGTCACCGGTATTTGTGGCATGGTACAAAAAGCAGTTGCCGGAACTTGGCCGCCTCGCGATTGTGTCACCGGATCCGGGAAATCTTAAAGCCGCCAGTTATTATGCGGAAGTGCTCGGCGGCGATCTGGCGTTTATTGATAAGCGCCGGCAATCGAGCACCAAAGTGACCATGTCCGCGATTGTGGGCGATGTTAAAGATAAAACGGTGCTGATGTTTGACGACATGATCACCACGGGTGGAACAGTCTCTGAAGCCAGCAGAATTCTCATGGACCATGGAGCCAAGGCGGTGCATATTGCGGCAACGCACGGCATATTCGCCGGCAACGCGGTTGAACGCATGGCCAAAAGTCCCATTGAAAAAATTGTTATCACGGATACGGTTCCGATGGATTCCCGCCTCGAGCCGATTCGTGAACGGCTTGTGGTTTTGTCGGTCGCGGATCTGCTGGGTGAGGCCATTAAACGCATTCACCTGAATCAGTCCGTATCCATACTTTTTGATAATGGTGGCAACGGCGGCAAACGGTAAAAAAACGTAAACAACTGGAATGGATATTTTTGTCAATAACACTCATTAAGAGGAGAATCAGCCATGGTGGCAGCAACTGAACACAAACGTCATACCCTGGAAGTAAGCCTGCGCAGCGCACCGGGGCGCAAAGGCGCGGAGCACCTGCGGAAAAACGGCAAAATCCCCGGTGTGGTGTATGGACTGGCCAAAGAGAACCTGCCGATTGAGCTTGGTGCCAAAGAAGCGGAACGCGCCATTCACTCCGGCACGCATCTGGTGGATATCAAACTCAATGGTTCCGTGGAGCACGTTCTGATTCAGGATGTGCAGTACGATCATCTGCAGATGGCCATTGAGCATGTTGATTTCATGCGCATTGACCCCACGCACAAAGTGCGGGTTAAAGTGCCCCTGGACTTCCGTGGAACACCCAAGGGTGCCAAAGAAGGCGGCATCCTGGAAGTGCAGATTTCCGAGCTTGAGCTTGAGGTTCTGCCGCTGGAAATTCCAGACAGAATTCGTTTTGATGTGGAACATCTGGAACTCCACGGTCTGGTGCATGCCAAGGAAATTCCGCTGCCATCCGGAGCCCGGTTGCTAAGTCCGCCACCGGACCAGATTCTCTGCCAGGTACGCACAGTCAAGGAAGTGACGCCGGAAGAGACCGCGGCAGCCGGCCCGGCGGAACCGGAAGTCATTGGCAAGAAACCGGCGGAAGAAGGCGAAGCCGCCACTGCGGCCGCCGGAAAAGCCCCGGCTGCGGCCAAAAAAGAAGCGCCCGCGAAGAAATAATCACGGGTTCATTCACCCGGTGCCATGTGACTTTTTCAGATTTGGCCGCATGATTGCACGGGAACTGAGAATGGTTTGGCGCAAAGGAAAGTCCCGGTGCGCCGGGACGGGCAGGACGGCATGAAACTTGTTGCCGGTTTAGGAAATCCCGGTGCCGAATATGCCCGCACCCGGCATAATGCCGGTTTTATGGTGCTGGACATGCTGGCCGGACAATCCGGGGAACGCTGGAAATCCGGGTTTGACGGCTTATGCTGCCAGATGGTTTGCGGCGCGGAGAAAATTCTGCTGCTCAAGCCGGCAACATATATGAATCGCAGCGGGCAATCGGTGGCTCAGGCCATGCGCTTTCATCATTTGGGCATTGCCGACCTGCTGGTGGTGGTGGATGATATACATCTGCCATGCGGAACGATGCGGCTGCGAGCGGGTGGCTCAAGCGGCGGCCACAACGGCCTGGCGGATGTGCAGCGGCACATGGGACCGTTTGTTGAGGCTTCCCCGCAGGCGGCCATGCAATATTCCCGCCTGCGGATCGGCGTGGATGAGCCTGGGCGCGTACCGCTGGAGGCGTATGTGCTGTCGGCATTTTCGCCCGGGCAATGGGCGGCGGTGCAGACGGCTTTGAATCAGGCCGCGGAGGCGGTACAATACTGGGCTTTGCATGGCGTAGAGAAGGCGATGAATCGCTTTAACGTCGGCAACGAGGGTTCGGAGAAGTAATAGTTTTATTGTGCCCGGCGGTGAAACCCATGGTGGCGCGTGTTGCGCTGCTCGCCGTCTGGAGCGAATTGGAGCGTTTATGGCTATCCATATCCGGCAGTACGAGGCAATGTTTCTTCTCAATGCGGGCTACGCCAGCGGCAATTGGGATGCGGCGAAGGCGGAGGTGGAACATATTCTTCACCGTGCCAACGCCGAAATACTTCATCTGAGAAAATGGGATGAACGCCGCCTTGCTTACCCCATCAAAGGCAACAAACGAGGCGTATATGTTCTGGTGTTCTTCAAGGCTGAAGGGCCGAAGATTGCCGGCATTGAACGTGATGCCCAGCTTTCGGAGAATATTCTCCGCGTTCTGGTTATCAAAGCCGAGCACCTGGCATTGAAGGATGTTGAAGCCATGCTGCCGCAGCAGCCCATTGTTGAGGATCACTTCGGCCGCCACACATCGTCGCGTCGGGCAGATCGGGATCGTGCGCCGAGTGCCGATGCAAGCGAACCGGTCGTTGATGCGATTGAAGACACGGTCGTTGATATCGCGGATGGCAAGTAAGTTCAGATGCCGCGCCGCGGCATAAAGGCGATCCCGTGCCGCCGGCGTTGATGCCGGGGCGGAATCAGGAGCGATCATGGCCAATCTTAACAAAGTGTTTCTGATGGGTAATCTTACGCGCGATCCGCAGTTAAGTTATCTGCCCAGTCAGACGCCAGTTTGTGAAATGGGTCTGGCTGTCAATCGCCGCTGGAACGGGCAGGATGGCCAGCCACGCGAGGAAGTCACCTTCGTGGATTGTGTTTCCTACGGTCGGCAGGCCGAAACGCTTTCCAAATACCTGCGCAAAGGCAAACCGGTATTTATTGAGGGACGACTGAAACTCGATCAGTGGGAAGCTCAGGATGGCACCAAGCGCAGCCGCATGCGGGTGATCGTGGAAGGCTTCCAGTTTATCGACAGCCGCCCCGCCGGAGGTGGTGATTCCGCCGCCCCTGAAGATGAGTCCGGCGCACCGGCGGCAAGATCCGCCTATCGCCCCGCCGCGCGCACCGTACCGGCCCGGCCGGCACCGAATGAAGCGCCGCCACCGGAGATGGATGCACCGCCGATCCGGGAGGATGATATCCCGTTTTGACCGCAGCGTTAAATTTTGATTGAAGTAAGTTTGAGACGTTTTAAAACACCGAGGTATACGATGAAAGTATTATTAACTGACACCATTGAAAAAATTGGAACCGTTGGCGAAGTCGTGGATGTCCGCGATGGTTACGCCCGCAATTATCTGTTGCCCCACAACTTGGCGATTGCGCCAACCGACGGCAATATCAAACGCTATGAAGCCGCCCGTAAGGAATATGAAGCCAAGCTCAAGCTTTTGCGCGAGCAAAAAGAAAAACTGATTTTGGCGATGGAAGGACTGGAAATTACCATTGCCCGCGCTTCCAACGAAGAAGGGCATCTCTTTGGCTCGGTTTCCCGGCGCGACATTGCCGAAGAACTGCAGAAACTTGGACATGCGGTTGATGCCGATGATGTGCGACTTGATGAGCCGCTGCGTCGTATTGATACCTTCCAGGTTCCGGTTCAATTGGCGGGCGACTTGAAGTGCCAGATTAAGGTGTGGGTTGTTCGTGAAAAGCCCGCCGATGGCCAACCCGCGGAGACCTCCGACGCCTCGGAAGCCGCCGCTGCGGCCCCGTCCGGCGATGGCGGCGAACCGGCCTGATCGCAAAGCGGCATAAGCCCCGGAAGCATAAACCCGCGCACCGCCGGCATATAAACAATACGATTTTGTGCTGTGCGGCATTGAACGGCAGATGTCATCTGGCGCGGAAAAGCCGTGGATACATTTTTATCAATCAGATCAGATTGATCGTTGATCATGCGTGGCCGCAAGCGGTTGCACATGGCGGCCATTGGGTGCCGCGCATCGGGTACGTATGGTTCCATTTCAATCAGTTGCCGTTACTTCAGACAAGCACCCATCCACCGGCCTATAATCGCAGACACCGGTGCGGTTGAGTCCTTGATGGAGTGCTTTGGCGTGGGATCCGTTTTACATTGGTTCAGACAGGATTTTCGGGCGCGGGATAATGTCGCGCTGGCGGCGGCCTGCCGCATGGGCGATTCCGTGGTCGGGGTATTTTGCATTGATACGCGATGGTTTCCCGCGGCGGCGGAAAAAACCGGGGCGTTTCAAGCGACATTCTGGCTCGAATCGCTCCGAGAACTTTCCACCACGCTTGGCAAACTCAATATTCCCTTGAAAATCATTTCCACGGATGATCCCGTACATGCAATACTGAACCTGGCACAGAAAATAAATGCCCCGGCCATTACGTTCAATAAGCAGTACGAACCGGATCAGATGGCACAAGACCAGCGGCTTTTACGTCAGGCCGCCACAATCGGAATACCAATCAGAGTTTTCAAAGACGCGGTGATTTTCGAAAGCTTTGAGGTCCTGACCGGCAATGAAAATCCGTACACGATTTTTTCGCCGTACAAACGCGCCTGGCTGGGAAAACTGGCGCAATTGCCGCCGCAAGTCAGCGGCCTGCCGAAGAAGCTCTCCACCATGCCGCTGGCCGGCGATCCGGTTCCCACGGCTGAATCATTGGGATATCCCATTGTGACATTACCGATAACACCGGGTGAAAGCGGTGCGGCAGCCATGCTGGAGACATTCACCCGCGGCAGAATCGGCTTTTATCGGCGGGATCGGGATATTCCCGCAGTGGACGGCGTTTCAAGGCTTTCGGCGCACCTTGCCGCCGGCACAATATCCATTCGGCGGTGCGTTAACGCCGCAATCGATCATGGCGCATTGTCCGGTTGCGGCGGCGCGGAAACCTGGCTTTCCGAACTGATCTGGCGCGAGTTTTATCGGATGATACTTTTTCATTTTCCGCATACGGTCCACAGCGCCTTTCAGAAAAAATATGAAAGCCTGACCTGGGAAAGCAACCCGGACCATATCAGCGCCTGGAGCACCGCCCGCACCGGATACCCGATTGTGGATGCCGCGATTCGACAAATTCAGCAGACCGGCTGGATGCATAACCGGCTGCGCATGATTACGGCTATGTTTCTGACCAAAGATCTGGACACGCACTGGCGCATTGGCGAAAAGCTCTTTATGCGGTGGCTCATGGATTATGATCAGGCCAGCAATGTCGGTGGATGGCAATGGAGTGCCGGAACAGGCACGGATGCCGCACCCTATTTTCGCGTGATGAATCCAATTCTTCAGGCCCAGCGGTTTGATCCGGACGGTACATTTGTGAAGCGATTGATTCCGGCCCTGGCGGAGGTGCCGAAAGAATTTGTGCACACGCCGTGGGAAATGCCGCCGCTGTTACAAAGCCAGGCCGGTTGCATAATCGGGCGGGATTATCCCGACCGTGTGGTGGATCATGCGGCGGCCCGCATCCGGGCCATTGCGAAGTTTCAGCATTAGTTCCGGATTCTCCCGTTCGAACAATCGGGAGTTCAGTGCCATAGTAGCAACCATTGGCGCGAATCAGCCGGCAGGGCGAGCCTGGGGCAGCGCTTGCCAATTTGCAGCATGGGCCATCGCGGCAAACGCAGTACTGTCAGTGTGTGGTTGGGAGTTAGGAGCTAGGAGTTGGGAGTTAGGAGCTAGGAGCTAGGAGCTAGGAGTTAGGAGTTGGGAGTTAGGAGTTGGGAGTTGGGAGTTAGAATGGTGTTGCAGCGCGGCGCTTTCAATTTCTTCCAGGTTCCAGATTCTGATCCGCGAACTCCAGCGAGACAGTATTATCAGTGTTAACAGTATTATCAGTATATTCAGTATTGATCAGTATTATCAGTATTGATCAGTATTGGTCAGTAGATTCAGTACCTGTCCCATGTGCCGAGAATCGTTGTTTCCCGGCGTGCCGGGACTCGTTGACGCCCCCCCCGTATCCGCGTCATCCGCGCTATCCGCGGTACTCTTTCGTCACTGAGGTGATACGGAAGGTGAAAAAACCGCCCCCGCGCACGGGGTAAAGCTCCTGCGCGGATATTCAAGAACTTGGTGAAGAATTTCCAACACCCGAAAATCCAAAGCAATACCACGGCCCACGCCGTCGCACCAAAGAACCCATTCGATTCTCCCCAGCAGATTCCCGACACCGGCTTGGGTTCCCCGTTCTCGCGATGCGATTTCCGTCACCTTGCAGCATTTGGCTCCGATGGCCATACCGAACATCAGGGTGTGCTTGCATATAAGTGTATTACTTTGTATAACCTTCCATGATAATATTCGTGCCCGCGGCACCGGAGCTTTGCCGGTACAAAGAAAATGGAACGGAAAAGCACTACCATGCCCGAGGTATGTCCGTTGAGCTGCCCGGAGATAAATATCATGCATCTGATTCCACGATGGCCATCAAGCCCGCAACGCCCGCAACGGCACATCGCAACACTGGCGGTTCTGGCCGCACTGAGTGCGTCTATAACCTACGGCAAGCCCGGCTCCCAAGATGCTTCCCGAACCATGCCGCCGGCTGGTGCGCCCGCAAAAGCTGCCGCAAACAAGTCCGCCGCGATCATGCTGCTTTCGGCCGGTAGCGCGCACGCCCCGGCACCGCCAGCCTCGCCGAGCGTTAAAGCCCCCGCACCGGGAACCGCTCCCGGCTCTTTTTCCGCTTTCACCCATGCGTTGCTGACCCGTGATACGCTCACTGGAAACTGGTGGGGATTACGCGGAAATATGGAATCACATGGCCTTACGCCCACCATTACACTGCTGCAGGCCGGCAGTGAAAATTTCTCCGGTGGTATTCGCACCAACCGGATCGACTGGCGATATCGGCTTGATGTATCGTTGACACTCGACACCCGAAGACTTTTCGGGTGGAAAGGCGGTACCGCCTTTGTCGATTTTATGGCGCACGGCGGACAGAATCCGGCGAATGATCTGGTAGGCGCCCTTCAGGCCGTCAGCGCAATTGATCAGAACCCGGCAACGCGGCTGGATCAGATCTGGTACCGGCAGGATTTCCTGCAGGGCAAGCTCTGGTTCAAGCTGGGACGAATTGATACCACTTACGATTTTGACAATATCCGTGATGCGCAGGCGTTTCTCAACGGATCCTTCGGCTTTGCGCCATCGATTTTTGTCTTTCCCAGCTATCCGTTTTCGGCATGGGGCGGGGAAGTGTTATGGCACCCCGTGGCGAATGTGACGCTCCACGGCGGGTTATTTGACGGCAATACTGAAAATACGTTGCCGAATGTTGCGTCCTCCAATCCCAATGCCATTGAAAATCCGTATGGTATTCTGGCATTGGCTGAAGAAAGCCTGAACTGGCGGATCGGTACAGATCACCTCGGCGGAATATTTACGCTGGGCCAATGGTATCACACCGGCAAGTTTGAACGCTATTCCGGATCAAGTGTTCAAGGGGCTGATGGATTTTACGCCTATCTGGATCAGACGCTGTGGAGATTTGCGCATGCCAGGGGTCAGGCCGCTTCACGCATTGGAGCATTTGTGCAGTATGCCTGGGCCAACGATCAGTTGACGGAAATTGATCAGAATATCAGCGGCGGGCTGCGGTGGCGCGGCCCGATTCCCGGCCGCCCCGACGACAATACCGGTATAGCCGCGACCTGGGCACACCTGAGTCCCTACGCCCAGACGCCATACAATGATGAACTGGCGATTGAAGGCTTTTATACCGCCCAAGTCACGCCATGGCTGACCGTACAACCGGATTTACAATACATCATTCATCCCGGCGGCATTTATCAAAATGCGCTGGTGGCAACTGTGCAGTTGGGGATAACATTTTAACGCGATGGCGGCAGTGCAGTTTCAGGCGTGGACGCCGGCGCAGGCACACGGGGACAAGAGTTTGAAATCCAGACACCACCCCACCGGTTCCAGCCGGCGGTTGGGAAGCCCATTCCTCCCCGTGCAAGAACCATGGGATTCCTCCCCGGTTCTCACCGGAAACGCCGGAATACAGGATTACGAGGATACGACCCTATCGCCGTGGTGCCCCAGCCCCCGCAGCCGCGAGATGGAAATCCGCGGCCGTCATCACGAATGGGGTCAGCGGCAATTCCGTCACACATCGGCAGATCGGGATTTGCCCATCCCGGAATCCCCGGACGGCGATTTTCTTAACCAGCTTCTGGTTGTAGGCATCGAGTGCGTCCAGCCGGTAGACCTTGTTGTGCTGGGTCTTATGCGTCGCTGAATAACGAAGCACCATAAGCGGATTGAACTCCTTGAGCGAGTCGAGGGTCCTCCTGCCTTCCATCTTCTGCGGCTCGTCGAGAATGAGAATGGGCCGGTTCTGCTTGATAACGTCTATAGGACGGCGTGACTGAAAGTCGTCCAATTCCTCGTAGATGCGGCGTGCATCTTTGCCGGTGGCGTTGAATGCCTGCACGTTGATTATCATCACATTGATGCCGCCGTCCGATGAATAGCTCTCCAAATTGTGCAACTGCTTGGAGTCATAGATGAAGAACCGTGTCCGCTTTCCGTAATCCTCAAGAAAATGCTCGGCGGTGATTTCAAACGACTTGTATACGCCCTCGCGGATGGCGATACTCGGGACGACCACAATGAACTTCGTCCAGCCGTACCGCTTGTTCATCTCGAACATGGTCTTGATGTAGCAGTAGGTTTTGCCGGTGCCGGTCTCCATTTCGATGTCGAGGTTAACGTCGGCGATCTGGTTACTCACAAGCGATTGGGATTGCGGCAAGTTGTGGTGCCGCTGTACCGCCTGAATGTTCTCCAGCACCTTCGGCAATGGCAACGCGATGTTCGAGTTCCTGAACCCGGTTAGCTCTTCAATTGCAGTTATTGTAAGCTGCGGTGTATCCTCAGGCCGCCCTGGGTCGATGCGGTAGGTCAATCCAGTGTTGAGGGGCTGACCCGTGAAGCAGTTCAAAACTGCTTCGACGGCGGCGGTCTGGTAAGCCTGTTTTTTGAACCGAAGTTTCATATATTCGCCAATCCGAAATTTATTATCCATTTTACGTAAATTAAGCGACCCCGTTTATCCCGAGGCCAATCTTGTGGAGCGTAAAAGCCGATTTACGTTCCACAAATGGGTTTGTTGCCATTCTGCGTTCCACAAAGTTTTACAGTGCATCACGTCGCTCCGCCACATGCATCAGTTGCGTAAACCGCAGCACGGCGGACTCAGCCGCCGCTGCATGGTGCATTCCCGATACGTACAACTTGCGAATAGAGGCGGTCAGGACGGTTGCTGAAATTGATCATCTCAGCCGGGAAATTGGGGTACACCGGGATTTGATCATCGGGCGATACGCCAGGATTACCGGCAATTATACGCGGTTTTCCTCCCATAAAATGCGATTGCAATGGGTGCAACCGCGGGACGGCGCGGCCAAATAAAATGGCGGGCGCCGGCGGACCGCTGGAATAAATCCAGCGGCTCGCTGGATCGGCGGGGTTTGGTGGCATCAGCGCGATTGGCGTTTGAATTCCGCCAGGGCCGCATCCTTTGCTTCCTGCGGTACCAGCGGAAAGGTGCTTAATATGTGGGCGAATTCTTCTTCGGTCAGGCCGTAGAGGTGGGCGATGATGGCGTCGACGCGGAAACGGCCTCAAGAAACACCTTGCGATTGTTTCTGATTCGCGCTAGTTCGCCGCTGTTGAGTCCTCCGCCGGTCGCGGCCAGGAGCGCCCCCGGCCGCTTCTTGTTGTGCATTGTGTTGGATGGCCGGTCGGGAATTACGAACGGAGATTGGAGCATTTGCCAGATTGAGTCACCGAGGCCGAGGAACTGGCCGACCTCGGCCGGGCGAGCCTTGCCCGTGGTGAAAATCGCGTGGAACGACTCCGGTCTGGCTGCTCGGATCAGCATTGCGGCGAGGACGCTGTCCGGGTCAATGCCGGCGTCGACCGAGCCGTGGGGCGTCCCTTCCCTTGTTGCACTTTGCGCCAATATCCGCCGCCAGACGCGCCGTGCCTGGCGCAGGCCATTTCGCAGAGTGCGAGGAGTAATATCTAGGCCGCCCTTGTCCGTTAGAAACGATTGGTAGACAGGACCCCTGTCCTGCCGCGAGACCTCACTGACGAGGCCAGAGCTGGGGGTTGTGGGAGGAATAAACGGCTCAGCGCCGTGCACCAGCATCCATTGATGGAAAGTATCGATCAGATGATCCACCGCCTCCTGGACGGGCAGTTCGCGCATGTCAATATGGTCGGAACATAGGCGGGCGATTGGTAGGCCGCCGAGGTCGCTCAGCCAGTTGAGTCGTATCGCCCATGACTCAGTGACATAGGGGGATATTCCCTGCGGCGGTGCCTTCTTTTCCTGGAGGAAACGTTGGTATTCGGGTTCCCCCTCCTCCGCCCCACTGCGCATCGAAACGCATACGACGTATCCGAATCCCGGCAGCGCCCGGAGCTTGTCGAGGAGGCCCTGCAACACGTCGTTGAAGTCAGCGCGGGTTTTCTTATCGGAAACCCGATCATCATCCTCAATGCAAAGGATTATGCGTAGGCGACAACTGACTAAAACAGACGAAAGCGCCAACAGCCACTGGTCGTAATCTGCCGGGCACCAAAGTGTCCAGCTCAATATGGACCAGTAACCCCCCGCGCCGGTGACGGACCTCGCCACGTCTCGTGGCATTTCCGAAAACACCAGTGGATCCACTTGGTCCGCAGCGGACTTCACGATTTCGCGCAACACGTGGGCCAACATGGACCCCGCATCGCTGAAGCCCCACAGAGAGGTAAAGCAGAGCCGCAGGCCAATAGCGGCTCCACGTGGCTCCTCTTCCTTGGCGATGTTGGAGGCAATTCGCAGCAGCGAGGATTTTCCACTTCCCCGAGGTCCGATCAGGCAAAGCGTTCCCGGTGGGGCATCCGGTGCGGTTGGGCGCAAGCGGCCGAGCAACGAATTTGCCGACTCGGAAAACCGGAGCTGGTCGTCCCCGCGGGCTTCCACGGGCCGTTCCGGAGCGTCCAACCATTTAAATATTCTATCGATTTCTCTGTAGGGGTCTTGTGTGGCAGCTGGCTTGTTTCTATTTGTCTCGCTTTTAGCCAGCGGAGGGGTTTCGCGGGCACCCCGCATCGGGGCGCTTGCCATCGCGGCGGGAAGACGCCGAAACCACGCCGCAATCGCAATCAGCGCGGTCCATGCGGCGCAAGCCACCGGAAACGCGACGGGTGGTAGATTCATCAGCAACTCGCGCACGGGAGCGCGAAAACAATGGGCGATGTGTTCCCAGAATGCGACCTGGGGTAGGTTCACGAGCAGTTCGCGCCACGTTGCCCGATTGGCGAGGCATCCAACTCCCGCCGCGAATATTGCCGCCGGAAGCACCACCCACGATGCTGGCAACGGGCGGCCTCGTGTTCGGAGGGGATGAAGTAAGCTATTCCAAAGCCCATCACCGATGGACCGGCCAGCCAGCAGGATCAGGGCGAGAAGGCCGGAAGCCGCCGCAAACTTGGGGCCTGGGCAGTACGCCAGGGTGGCCGCTGTCGCGCATCCGAGAATTGCGGACGAAACCACCCACCGAAACGGTGCCCAGCCGAGGCGAATTCGGGGCGGGGCGTGCTGGGGTGCATTTTTCGGGTGTTCTTCCGCCATGCTAATCCTCCGCCGCCTCCGCACCCATGCGGTATTTGATGTCGTAGTTAATGATAAAATCCAATTCCTCCGGTGTGAAGCCGTAATGTTCGGCGAGCACATGGTCGATCTCGTCAATGATGGGCTTGGATAGATTGGGGCGGAATTCCTGGAATTCACAATCCTCGCGCTTTCTGACGATTGAGTTCTTCTTGTAATCCGTCATCAGACGGTCAAAAATACCAACGAGTTTCGGGCGCGTCGCGCAATCGAACTGCCCAACCGGGAATCGCCCCACATCCACCGCTGTCAGGTTCCGTCCATTGCAGATCGACATGAACCAGAAGAAGAACAGGCTGCTATTCAAAACAGCACACACGCACTTGCCATCGGCCTCATTATGGAAAGCGAGGTCACGGAAGTGGTGCACCGAACGTGAACGGGTATCGCTCTTGAAGTACTGCTCGAAATCCATCGACCTGATCCAATAGCGTGGGCTTCGATGGTAATGGGCGATAAAACCACGGTGTCCTGCTGCGTAATTTGACTGCGCGTCCTTGTCAGCACGCTTCTCTATCTTGCTGAGCAGTCCCAGTGCCGGCGGCTCACCCAGTTGCGCGATCCGATTCAGCCGAGAATGTACGCATGAGGTGAGATAGGTAAGGGTGGGGAAGAGCGAACTCCGTTCTTCGGCGCACCAGTGGTGGTATTGCGTCGTAAAAAGCAAGCGAGGACCCCGCGGTCCGCCATCCCCGAGGGCTATGCAGAGCCGTTGGTCGACTCCATCAAAGAGCTTGGCGGGCCGGATAGCGTAGGTGCTGTACCAGAGGGTACCAAAACGTTTGGCAAGCACGCCGCGCAAGCACGCCGTCTCGTCCAATCCGACCGCGCTCGATGGAATGATCATTCCGAGTCTTCCACCCGGGTGGAGCAGAAAAGCAGAACGCTCGACGCAGAACGCGTACAGGTTCTCAGCGGATGCAGTGTGGTAGGTCGCGTCAAGGATGTTGTACGAGTCTTTCGCCCTTCGATATTCGACATACGGCGGATTGCCGATGATCACATCGAAACCGCCCTGGCTCATTACGCCGTAAAACTCTGTGAACCAGTGGAAGGGTTGGTGGGAGGATTTCCATTTCTCGAATTCCTTCGGCTTGTTCTGCACATCAATACCGTATTCACCGGCCAAATAGCGGTCCAGACGATCGGCCAGTTTTGCCAGCGCCTGGCGCATGGCGGTTTTGGTTTCGGCGATCAGTTCCGAGTCGGCCCGCGGGGATAAACCCCGCGGCTCGCTGGGGCATTGGGGTGGGTTGCGCGCTCCACTGGAGGAGGGGATTTGCAATTCCTTGAACTGGGAGAAAATTCGGGCGGCACCGCTGGCGCTGCGTTCGATGTCCCGCAATTCGTTGGCGGAGAATAGCAGTTTGCCTTCCTGGCCCTTCCGCAAGCTTTCCAGGGTAGCATACCCCACCAGCGTGTTGCCGGCGCGGATGTTGAAATCGATATCGGGCAGCGGTTCGATTTGCTCGAATGTTTCAGCCTGGGCGGCGAGTTTCAGAAATAGCCGCAACTTACAGATTTCCACCGCCTCGGGCATGATGTCCACGCCGAAGAGATTATTAATGATGATGCTTTTCAGGATGAAATAGGTTTCACTCGGGTGCGCGGCGGTTTGTGATAAAACCGAGCGGAAATCGGTAAATTTTTCCGGCTGGCCCATCGGCGCCACCTCGGAGAGGAAGCCTTCCATCCGGCCCAGGCAATCCTCGTAAAGCGTTTCAAGGATGCGCAGGGCTGCGAATAGAAACGCGCCGGAGCCACAGGTGGGGTCCAGAACGGTAATTCCACGGATGGCGTTCCAGAAAGCGCGCAGAAGTTCCGGGCCTTCGCACATCGATACCGCGTCGCGGGCGAACCTCCAGATATCCAGGTTCAGCGTGATCAGGTCATTGATTTCATGAACTTCGCCGGCGCGGAGTTTTTCCCTGATTTCAAGGCACCGGGTGCGGCGGGCCACATACTCGCGCCAGGTTTCCGTGGGCAGGCGGAGGGGGTCGTCCTTCGGTGCCTGCCCGAGGTTGTAGCGTTTATCGAACATGCGGGCGTTCGCATCGCGCATGCCTGCCTGGACAAAATCAGGCAACTCCTGCTCCGGCACCGTTGCACCATCCGCGTGGACCACGCCCTTGAGCACGGCGGGATATATGTACCGGTCCGGGTCGTCCTTCAGCAACCGCCAAAGGTAGCTGCCCGGCCTAAACGCTATCGGGCACTGCTTTTTCGCGGAATCAAACAGGAACGGGATCAGGGTGTTTTTGCTGATGTATTCGGTAATGTCCTCTTTGGTGTAGTAGGCTCCCATCTGTTTCTGGTTGATATATTTTTCAAATATGTAACCGACAACATCGGGGTTAATTTCGTTGTCGGCCCGGAGCGGGCGCTCATCGAGGTGCCAGCGATATTTGTCGAAAAAATCGAAAAGTTTCTCGAATGCCTCGTCAGGAATATCGATTTCAGGGTACCGCTGTTCGAGCTCGTGGACCTCAAAAAAGCCGCCGTTGAGGTAGGGAACCTTGCCCAGCAGTTTCTCCATCCGGGCATCGCGCTGGGCGGGCGCTTTGGCCAGGCCGTCGTGGAATAACCGCAGGAGAAAGTAACGGTAGAAGCTGTGGAATTTATCTTTACCTTGACGTTGTTGCAGCAGGTTCAGGCGGTTGCGAAGGTAATCGACGTCGTTGTCCAGAAATCCCTTTTTCTGGATGAAATAGACGAACATAAGGCGGTTAAGCATCAGAGAGCCGTACCATTTCAGATCGCCAGCCTCGGCGATGCCCTTGATGAAGGTGAGCAGAGCGGCGTGTTCGGCCTTGAATTGCTCGTAGAAGCGCTTGGTAACTTTTTCCACATCGAAAGCGGCACTGGCCCGCCCGGCGACGGTCGCGATGTTAAGGGACTCCTCCTCATCAAGGGAGAAACTGATGGCGGCGAGCTTCTGGGCCAGCGCTTCGCCGGATTGGTCCGGGGCGACCGTGAATGATCGGCTGGCTGCGGGGCGGCCAACCTGGCGGCGTGTCCATTGCCAGATTTGTTGTTTGTCATCCGTGAAGATGATCATGTGCTCATAGGCGGTGGCGGTGAGCTTGTTGTCAATTTTGATACGTGTTGTGCGGTCGGGAATTTGCGGGCAATGCAGGATGCGAAATCCACGTTTCTGGGCGATAGCGGTGAGCGTGAAAGTTTTATCGGCGACACTCACACTCAGTTTGCCGGAGTCGTTATCCCAGCCGAGGTGCTCACGGAAGAGGTGGCGGAAGTCGCGGCGGCTTAAAGAGTCGCGGATGGCGGCAATGTTGGTTCTGTGCGTTTCGGACATGGTGGGAATTATGCCGCAACGCGGCGGATTTGGGTAGTGGGTTGAAGTAATAATCGGTATTGGAGTAAAGCGAAGAAATGGCGGCGCGCACGGCGGTGCAAAAAGCGAGCCGCGTGGGTTTATCCCCGCGGTGCGGACCACCGGGATAAACCCAGCGGCTCGCAAAAAGAATCGGTGCCGCAGCGCAATCAGCTCGCGGGCGTTGCCGGGCGTCAGCGGGCGGGGTGAGGGATTACCCGCATATTGATGATTTCGCAGAGTATTGCACGTTGATTGCGAATGTATTCTTCCACTGCATCTAAGGAGCGTTGGCTGTGCAGGTACCGGCCGCTTCCGCCGCGTGTCCACCACCGGCCGGGGTGGCCAGCGCCGGCAGAGAGTGCGGCGGTGGAGACACCCTTGAGAATGCGCCGCACCGCCGGACCGTCATCGGGGCAGTTGGCTGTGAGCGTATGAACATGGCCGGCCATCACCGCGGCACGGACAATATGCCAGTGTCGCGCGGCCGCGGCGTTTTTCATTGCTTCCGCGACAGTAAAGGCCTGCTGCGGCAGCAACCAGACGGTTTCATGCTGCTGGGCTTTTTTTGCGGCGGCGAACGTGTGCGGGTTGTCGCGGGAGACAGGCTCACCATGCTGGCTTCGCCTGGAGGTATAGCGCCCATTTTTCATCAGCGTGTTGGATACGTAGCCGCGGGGGTCGCCCGGCA
>JAJZJL010000159.1 GCA_021810145.1 Planctomycetota bacterium
CTTCCAGCAGGCACCTGAAGATATTGAAGTTACGCTGCTGTGGCAGCAGCCGCACCAGATGGCCTACGCTGAATTATGCTATCAGGCCCGACCGACGCGGCAGACACTGGACCTTTACAAAGATCGGGTTTTTGCCACAGCTGATTTTCTGGCAAGTTTTGCCTGCCGCCGCCCGGGTTCCAAATATTACCAGATTGGTCCACCGGTTTATGATGCGGCGGAGATTTATGGCAATTTTGAACAGCAGTGGAACCCGACATTTGAGGTCGCGTATTTTCATTGGGCGCTGGGAATCGCTCAAAAATGGCGGCAGCGGCTCGGCATGCCCCGGCAGGCCATGTGGGAGCAGGTGCGCAGCTTTTTACCACCGCTGACTACCGCTGACGGCCTTTATGTGGCCGGGCCGCAGGCGCGCGGAACCTTCACCCAGCCCGGCCGAGCCGTCTCGCATCCGAGCATTCTTGCACCATTGGGTATGCTCGATGGGGGCATGGTTGATCGTGAAACGATGCTGCGCACACTGGAGAAAGTGCGCCAGGTATGGAATTGGCCCAGCACATGGGGTTGGGATTATCCGCTTATCGCCATGACCGCGGCCCGGCTTGGCCGTGGCGAACAGGCCATCGAGGCTCTGCTGATGTCCGTGGAAAAGAATACCTGCCTGCCCAACGGGCACAATTACCAGACCGCCGGGCTGCCGGTGTATCTGCCCGGCAATGGTGGCCTGCTTTACGCAGTTGCACTGATGGCCGCAGGCTGGCCCGGCGCGCCGCGGAACCATGCCCCCGGCTTCCCTTCCGATGGCCGCTGGACGGTACAGTACGAAAATCTGCTGCCGGCACTGTGAATTTAAGCCCCATTAAAGCCGCGTCTGTGCGGCATGATGGGCATGCGCAATTATTTTGCCGGAATCCTGTCCCCGTTTATGTTTCCCAGTCTTTCGGATAAATCGGAAATCCGGGAATATTGCTGTCAGCGCTGTAATGCTGTTCATCGGCACCGGAGGAAACCCGCGGCCATCTTCGCGAATGGGGCGTCGATAACTTTCGCATTACGGCCGCGACTGTTGTCCATGCAATGGAAATTCCCTGCCGATGTTGCGAATGGGAAAGTCCGGTGCCATTGGCTTGCGGTGGCCGCACTCACATGGATTGTCTGCTACCCTTGGCGAGCGGTGTTTTGCGAGCCTTGGTATTCAACGTGAATTTACGAACGTCAGGTAAGCTTCAATCGCAATCGCTATGACGGTTAACAACAATGCCGAATTATCGCGATTCCATTGCCGCCGGGTATATCCATTCACGCGGCAGGCGGATTTACCGTCCATGGTGGCCATAAACCGATATTTCCGCGATGCCAAATTCTGCCCCGGACGGCACCTGCTCAAGTACCACGCGCACAAACCGGCCATACGCCGGCGCAGTGAACGTATGTCCGCAGGCGCGGCCAGATGTCGATTGAAGCAATACATCGCTGTGCTGCCAATGGGTTCCCTCCGGTGAGACCATGATCGCACATTTATAAACACCGGATTCCGGAAATGTCACGTTCACTTGGGAAATCGTGAATTCGCCCTCCAGATCAATCTGACACCATTGGCCGGGCACATTATGTTCCGCCAGCCAGCAGGTCGACGGTTTTCCATCATCCACGTAACGTGAGGGATTGGCGTGCCGGCTGCTGGATGCGGTGGTGGGGCGATTCAAGGCGATATTAATCTTGCCCACCGTCGACATTTTGTAAGTGTTCTGATTGGGCTGTGGCGTGGCGATATACGGGCGCGGTTTAACCACCGGTGTTTGACCCGGAATATATACCGGCGTGCCGGTGGTGGTAATCCGCAGTATCGCCGTTTCCAATCCGGGGCTGCGTGCCCGCAAGACCGAAACACCGGCGTGATATGAACGAAATTCAATGGCCGCCTGGCCATCACCAATCCAAATTGCGGAGCGGGGCGAAAAGGTTATCCCCCGTCCCGTCGGAAATTCGCCCGGACCGGATTCGATGGTCAACTCTACCGGCGGGCTGTTATTCACCGGGCGACCGGCTTGATCCAGCACGGTGAGAATGATGTGCGAATCTTCCGTTGCATCCGTGCCATGAATAATGGTTCGGTCCGCCTGAAGGTGCAATCGTGCCGCCTTGCCGGCGGTTCGCCACGTGGGTGGCCGCGCGTGGGCAAAGCTGTTGCGGTACCAGTACCAGGCCCGCTTGGGCAGGCGAAAGTAGTCGATAATGCCCATTTTGCCGGTAACGCCAACCCACGTGCCATAGTCAAATCCGCACCAGATCGCCGCCCCGCTGCGCCACGGGAAATGTTTGGGTTGAAGCAAGCCGAAATCAGGCGAATACGGTCCCGGGCGATTGGCCACGACCGAGCCATATTCCGTGACCAGATTGGGAAAGCCCGGGTTGATGTACAGTGTCGCACCGTCGCCGTTGTAACCGGCGATGTCACCGAGCTTGTCCACGCCACCGCGCTGCGCTCCGCCTATTGCCGCCGGACGCGTCGGGTCCAATTCGTGTGAACGCCGCACCATGTGCACCAGCAACCGTTTCATGCGGCCAAACACTTTGGCGTTCGTAAAGAATACCTCGTTGCACATGCTCCAGGTCACAATGCACGGATGATTGCGGTGCATGGCAATCATTTCCTCCAGTTGTTGAAGACAACTGTTTTCAAAGCCGGCCCAATGCTCCGGCTCAACCGGATATGCCGACGCCCGCCAATTGCCATCCGGTCCGAATCCGCCAACCCCCCAGAAACACATTTCGCTCCAGATTAATATGCCGTAGTAATCACACGCCTCCATGAATGCCCGGCTGTGCGGATAATGTGACGTGCGAATGAAATTAAATCCCGCTTCTTTGACCATTCTGACGTCACGCCACGCCCCGGCGTCAGTAATTCCCGACGCCCAGCCGGCATGATCCTGATGCACATTGGCCCCCTGAATCCAGAGGTGGCGGCCATTAAGGAAAAACCCCTGTTCCGCCGTCCACTTAAACCACCGGAAACCCAGGGGGGCAACGGCCGCATCCATGGCCATTTCACCGTCCATCACCTGAATTTTCACACGGTACAGCCGCGGATGATCCGGATGCCACAGCTTTGGATTGGGTAACGCCTCACTGGTTTGGATAAATAGATGCTCGGCCCCGGCCGGAATGGTCCGGGTGGTGCGCAATGTTGCCACGATCTGGCCATCAGGATCCATAATCTTACTGACCAGTGTGCAGCGCTTCTCGGCTACGGTGCTGTTGAGCACACGGGCGTCGATGCGTACTTCGGCGGAGCGTTCTGAAACCCGCGGCGTGGTTACGGTAATACCCTGAAATGCAATGTGCACGGGATTGGTCACAACAAGAAACACATTGCGATACAGCCCACCATCAAAAATATGATCTCCGGCGCGCGGGGCGAGTTCCGGGTTCCACAGATTATTCAGCCGCACCGCCAGCAAGTTTTCGCCCGGTTGCACCCATTTGGTTACATCGCATGAAAAACTGGTAAAGCCACCCTGATGCGAGCCAACATGATTGCCGTTGAAGTATACCTCCGCGTGCTGGAATGTGGCCTCAAATTCAATGGCGATACACTTGCCATGCCATGGATCAGGAATGTGGATCCGTTTGCGATACCAGCCATAACCGACATAAAAATCTGTGCCGCGGAAATAAGGCAGGCTGAACGAGTGCGGCAGTCCGACTGCGTCCCATTGCTGGTCTGAAAAATCGGCAGCCTGTGCGCCGGGATGATCACCGAGTGTAAATTTCCAGTCCCGGTTAATGTTGATGGTTGTGCGCGGTGACAACTGCCTGCTGGCAAGGATTTCAGGCGCGGGCGGTAACGGTTCAGCCGACGCGCTCACATTTGTCCAGCTTTCCGTTGAGCCGGTACCAAGCACTGTAATCGCCGCCGCCGCCGCACCCCGCAGGATCTCACGTCGGTTTGTGGTAAGGGGGCGTGTCATCGGGACCTCCTGTAAAAAGGGGTTCTCGCCGTTATGGATGGCGGGTGAAAAATTGCACCGCCGGCCACTCGGTGTTGGAAGGCCCAGTACACGCGCCGGTTGAGGCGTGTTATAAACTGCGCTGTCCGCACGTCTTGCACAAGGCCATTGCGGCCGCCATCAGGAACCATTGTATGGCATAAGTGGTTTGCCCGTAATCGGATTGGTTACATTTTCAATTTTACGGCCTTCAGGTGAATTCCAAGGCACCCATTTCCGGCTTCCCGGCTTGCGGACAAAACAGTCCTGCGAAGCTTGCCGCCGCATGGCAATGTTGTTTATGGTTTGGCCGTTAAATTTGGGCAGGCCAAGCAGCAAATCGTGGCCGGTATGACCGTAAGTGAAAACGTAGCCCACAAAAGGCTTTCCATGTGTATCGACATAGACGACCGCCGCCACCGCTGTTTTACCATTATGCTTGAAGGGTGGAATGTGGATTCGGTCCGAAGCAAAAAATGTTTTGCCCCCGTCGGTGGAATAATAATAGGGTCCCATTGACGGAAGCCCGGAACTTCTGCCCCAATACAGATGCAGCAGAACCACCACTAAAAATACCACCCCCAGGATCGCAAAAAGAATAATCGTTCGGGGCGTGTTCTCCATTTTAAGGAACTTGGGAAATGCAAATTGAGCCATAAGTAATCCGCGTGCTCCAACCAAAGCTCCTCTCCGTTGTTCAATTCAGGCCCGATTCAAAAAAACTCTCGCCACACCGTAGAGTATCGCCAAAAGTTCCCCCTCAATTTGATCGATCGATACCACGATTCCGAGGTATTTTTTTCAATACGGACCAACCACCTGTCATTGTATCGCCTATTGCGGCGTAAAGCGCAGGTACTCACTGCTGGTATCAGCTGCCTTTGTGTCTCTTATTTTAACGCTGTCAACGTGTCCGTCCACAAAGCCGATATTATCAACACCTTGCATGTATGGAAACGTTCCCCAGGGAGTCCACTGCGTCGGCGGGTTGGTTCCAGCCGGCGAGACAAAATGGTTGAATTGCAGATCGCCGAGACTGGCGAACCATGTTTCACCCGAGCCGCCATAGGGCCAGCCATCAATCTGGTTGGGCCACGCTGTACTGAGTTCGCATATGTAGGGCACCGCGGTGGGGGAAGTCACGGAGGAAAGTGGCGTTGGTTGCGGTATCGGCGGGTTGCCCCAATTGCCTTTGGATGGATTGTCGTAATCGTTTGACGGTGTGTCATAATTGTAATTTCCTGGCACGCCGGTCGCTGTGATCACCGAGGAAAGATAGCCGTTGATCATGACGCTTCGGAAAGCGTGCGATTCCGGACTGAACGTGTGCCCCCCATAGTTGCTAACCACATTGCCATCCAGCAGCACTTCCGGGCAGACAAACATCTTGGATTGCGCGTAAAGCGATCGAGCGGCTTTTCCGTTGTTAAATTGATTTACATTGGACGTCCCCCCAATGAACTGCAGCAGTGTTGACTCCCAAAACATGTACGACCAGGTCCATTGACCGCGCGGATCCATGCAGAACGGTGTCCCGGCCCCGTTGTCCTCCGCGGCATACTCAGATTCCCCCAATACCAGTTGTCGAATGTTGCCTGCGCAAATTGTCATTCGCGCGGACTTTGAGGCTTCGGCCAGCGCCGGTAGCAGCAGCGATATCAACAACGCAATAATGCTGATGACCACCAGCAATTCGATCAGCGTAAAGGCGGAAGCGCTACGCCGAGGCCGTAGCACTCCACAATCTGCGGCCGCGCCATCCGCGTAAGCCCGCGGGCTGACCTTGTGGGGAAGTATTCCGCCGGTTAAATGATATATCTTTGCCATCCGATGGTTTACGATCATATCCATAACTTGAGACCTCTGAAAACCTTTCATGTCGAGTCGATAAAATGTGCCGCCCACTTCAGCGGACGAGCGATTTAACGTTCCTTCACAGCCACCGCCCGGCCAATGTGATAATGGCGACGCAACAAACTATTCTTTACCTGCGCCAGGCGGATACCGCTGCACATTTGACACTCATTATTATCGAATATCAAAAGGCTGAAGTCAATATCATAATGCGTTTAAATTTTATCATTTAACGACATTCCATCCCCCCGCGGAACACCGCACAATGGCGATTGAAACACCGCATAATCAATACTTCGGCGTTACTTCAGGACGTTGTTGAGTAAAAACAACAGGATGCGGTGCCTATCGCATTCTCGGACCTCCCGAATCGGGAAGGAATGCGGGCGATCAAGCCATCGCCTCCCATTGCACTGCAGCGATTTAACCATTCTCCAGCGTTGCAGCCGCCGTCTGCCCCGCTGGATACCCGGTTCGCCAATAGTCCCTTTGCCCGATTCCAACCGCCGCGGAACCATGCCCCCGGCTTCCCATCCGATGCCCGCTGGACGGTACAGCACGAAAATCTGCTGCCGGCACTGTGAATTTAAGCCCCATTAAAGCCGCGTCTGTGCGGCATAATGCACATGCACAATCGTTTTGCCAGAATCCTGTCCCTGTTTATGTTTCCCAGTCTTTCGGATAAATCGGAAATCCGGGAATATTACAATTAGCGCTCTAATGCTGTTCATCGCAGCCGCCGGGTGGAAACCAGTGGCGTCCGGGACTAGAATGACCCCATCTTAATATTCGCAATTACGAGGTTTGCGCTGGCGCGTGTTTTGTGGTTTACTGTTGCGCATGGCGAACACAGGCTCGCAACATCTTACTGACCCCTCATGGCCACGGAAACGCCGTCGGCAGGCGTTGCGGACTGGTGCGGAGCCTCCCTCCCCGGCGGAGACGGCGGCTGGGACTGCGGCCCGGCGCAAACCATTTCGGCATCTCGTGGGGCGTAAGTACATCAAGCTCTTGGAGAAGTACATCGGCGACCTGCGCCGCCATAACCCGCATCCCAATCGGGAATTGTATCTTGACGATGCTGTCACCATTCTGTTGCTGGGATTTTTCAATTCCGATATTCGGTCTCTGCGGAAGCTTGAACTCTTCAGTCGGGTTCCCGGAGTCAAGCAGAGTTTGAACGTGGATCGGGTGTGTCGCAGCACCCTGTCGGAGGGACTCAAACTTTTTGATCCATCCCTGTTGACTCCCTTGCTGCAGGAGATTTACCAGGCCATCCCCAATCGGCAGAGCTTGGATCCGGAGTTCCAGGGTTTGTATGAAAGGCTCGTGGCTTTTGACGGCTCGTATTTTCGCGTGCCGGCACAGGTGTTATGGGCATTACATGAGAAAAGCGGACCGCAGCGGCTTCCGGGGCGACAGGTTCGGCTGAACCTGCACTATTGCATCGGTACGGGCAATCCGGTGGGACTGAGTGTCAGTGGAGAGGATGGGGACTCGGAGGCTCAGGCGATTCTCAAGACTATGGCACGGGACATGATCTATGTCGCGGACCGGGGCGTTTTCAGCTTTGCCGGGGTTCAGGGGATCGTGGAAGGCGGGGCACACTTTGTGTTCCGCCTGAGGTTCGAGGTGGGCTTTACCAGCGAGTCGGAAAATATCCTTACGGAAACGGATCGTCAGCACCGGGTGCTCTCCGATCGCATCGGCTATCTGACGGGATCCAGCCGACACCCTGCGCCGCCGATTAAAGTGCGGGAGATTCTGATTGATAACCCGGATAACCCCGACCAGCCCATTCGGCTGTTGACCAATATGCTGACCCTGCCAGCGCACATCCTTGGCCTGATCTACCTGTACCGGTGGACCATTGAATTGTTTTTCCGCTGGCTGAAGGTTTATGCCAACTTTGAGCACATGATCAGCCACAGTCCGCGGGGAGTGGAGACCTGGTTTTACGTGGCGATGATCGGCACGCTGCTGATGAGCCTGTATACGCAACAGGAACCCAGCACATATGCGTTTACCGCCATGCGGTTGATTATATCGGGCGAGGCCCGATATGAGGATTTGGCTCCGCAATTGGCGCGATTCGCCCGCGAGCGGGAGTTGGCCCGTAAACGGCGGGCCGCGAAAAAATCGGTGTAAACCGCTCCGGGAGATTTTTGTCTCCGGCGGGAAGCGGCGCTGCCGCATGCGCGGAACTCTCCCGATTCAAACACCTGTGCCCGCCACTTTATGACGCCCGCCGAGCGATGCCGCGAAAACGCCCTATTGCAAAAGCCGTGCCGGACGCTACTGG
>JAJZJL010000028.1 GCA_021810145.1 Planctomycetota bacterium
CATCCGTGAAATCCGTGGTCTTCTTTTGCCTCCGGATCAACAGAAACGGCAAGAAACCGCCCCGGCGCGCACGGAGTAAAGCTCCTGTACGGATATTTCACCACAACGACACAAAGACACGAAGGGGGTTAGGAGTTAGGAGCTATCATCAGTGGTTCCAGGCTCGCCGGGAATCAATGATCAAATTGGCTGGAAGCGCTGTGATTCTAATGTCTTCCAGGTTCCAGGTTCTGGCTTCCAGGTTCCATCCCGATGTGCCGGGACATCTGCCATTCAGTAATCGCTGTTCCGTAACACCCTCCCCCCACCTCTGCTTCCTCCTTGTGAACACAAAACGTTTTTCACCACAACGACACAAAGACACGAAGAGAATTTAATTACCTAGCCACTTCTTTTGCGGTTGGCAATTTCTTTCGGCCTCTTTGTGAATAAAAAGGTTTGTCGCCACGAAGGCACGATTACAGTGGCTGGTCAGTATGTGCAGTATTGGTCAGTATATTCAGTATTGATCAGTATTTTCAGCACCTGTCCCATGTGCCGAGAATCGTTGTTTCCCGGCGAGCCGGGACTCGTTGACGCCCCCCCCCCGTATCCGCGCAGTCCGCTTAGAGAGTTTATCCCGTGCGCGCCGGGGCGGTCCACCTCATCCTGCCAGGAAGCTAATCCGCTTTCGCCAGCACATAACATCCGCGGCCCAGGCCACGGAAACACAAGCCGCGTGAGCTCATTATTCAGTTGGCTGCCGCGAGCAATCACATCAACACAGCAATATGCATGCACCTATTTATCCCAGTGCGGCGAAGCCGCAACCCAACATCACACAGCCGCCGGCTCTGCCGGCGGTAACCCTCCGCCAAAGGCGCGGTGTGCCGAGCTGGGAATTCTTCGCAAATCGCGATGAACTTGACAGATTGTGGCACAAAGCGATCCTGTTGTTGCTCGACGATCGCTACTTGCCGATACAGAAGCTGCCGAAAATCCGCCCCAGAATTTCATCACTGCTGATGGCACCGGAAATAGAACCAAGATCGTCCAGAGCCAGTCGCAGATCGGCGGCCAGAAGTTCCGGAAACTGCCCGGACGTTTTCAGAATGTCCTCAGCCCGGCTCAGCGCCAATTGTGCCTGCCGCAGCAAATGCTGATGCCGGCCATTAAGAGTCAGACACTCTTCCGCCATCGGTGCCTGCCGATACGCATAGTCAAAAATCAACTCCCGCAGCGCGGGTAGATTCAATCCGGTTTTTGCGGCAACGTTGATCCAGGGCAAGGAGTGTTCCGCCGGGGCGGCGCGCAGGCCGCCCGATAAATCTGATTTATTGCGTACAATAATTTTCCAGGCGTTGGCGTCCCGGACCTCATCGAGTAATGTCCGCATGGTAACGGGCGTATCGGCATGATCCATTACCAGGAGAATCACATCCGCCCGCAGCAGCGTTTGCCGCCGGGCATCATTCATCAGGTTGGCCATTGCGGTATTCTGATCTTCCACTCCGGCGGCATCAACAAGCCGCACCGAACGTGACGCATCCGTGAGTTCAAGGGAAAGCGCATCGCGGGTGGTCCCGGCCACCGGTGACACAATCGCCCGGTCCGTTCCGGATAGCGCATTAAGCAGTGAGCTTTTTCCCACATTGGGCCGCCCCAGCAGTACCACAGCGGGCATTGCGGGCAGTGCTTCCCAGCTTACAGAACGTGATTCCAGCGTTTGAATCGCGCCGCTTACAGATTCAATGCGCCGCTGTAATTGATCCAACGCAATAAAGCTTACGCCCGGTTCATCGCTGAAATCTATTCCGGCTTCCACCAGCGCAAGAATATCCGCCAGATCATCCGCGTGCTGTTTGACCCATTGGTGCAGGCGGCCGTGCCGCAGGCTCGCGGCAGCCCGCAATTGATGTGAACTGCGGGCCGATATGGTTGCGGCAATCCCTTCCGCTTCCGTGAGGTCCAGCTTCCCGTTAAGAAACGCCCGCGCGGAAAATTCGCCGGCTTCCGCCTGCCGGGCACCGTTGCTTAACAGCTTTTCCATTATCAGCTCCAGCAGAGCCGGCGCTCCGGGAATATGCAGTTCCGCAACATCCTGCCCGGTGAAACTGCGCGGTGCCTGGAAACATATCAGCCCGGCCGGCAAAGCGATTTCCACAAGCCATGCGTCCAGCCAGCGGTAGGGACGCACGACCGGAATGGGCCGCAGTACGCTTTGTGCCATTGTCCAGCTCATAGGTCCGGACAGTCGGATAATCCCCCGCCCCGCCGCCCCTGCCGGTGAACTGATGGCCGCAATGGTATCTTCCGTGTGCATGGCATAGATTTTAGCCGCAATGAGGTCATTGAAACACTCAAGACGTCTTATTTACCACATTGCCATGCCCATTTGCCGCCGCCACCATGCTGGAACAACGGCGGGCGAACAGTGGCCGGCGAATGGCCAAGCCGACAGTTTACGGGTTGAGGCGGTACGAAGGATTAAGGTCCGTTCCGATTGCAGCTGATTTGAGACGCGCCTGACTTATTTTGATCTGGCGATTCGAGTGGCTGGCGATTTCAGTGACTTTCCAACCGGGAATAAAGTTCGTAAAGTATGACACTTATCGAAGGCTTCGGTGTCGAAGTCTTGGTGAACATGCTACGGTCATTGCATAGTGGAGAAACGCAAATGAATCAGTCAGATCTTCGGCGGTATCAACGACGTGATGTTGTCAAACTGGCGGCCTCAGCCGCGGTCATGACGGCCGCCGGAACGGTGTTGACCGATGCAACAGTTCGGGCCGCGCCAGGGGGAAAGTTTATCCGGGTGGAAGATCTGGACCTCAGCATGATGCAACAGGGCTGGGGCAACCCCACCAAGGATAAAAGTGTGCAGGGAAACACGTTAAGTGTTGGCGGAAAAACATTTCGTCACGGCATTGGCACGCATGCGGAAAGCGTATTTCGGATTCATTTGAAAAAATCAGCGCTGCGCTTTTCCGCCAAAGTTGGAGTGGACGACGAAGCCACCAAGCAAGCCGCGGTTATTTTTGAGCTTTTGGTTGACGGCAAAGTTAAAGCTCGCACCCCGGTGATGCGCGTTGGTGAACCGGCGCGACCGATCAGCGCCAATCTGCGGGGGGCCAAAGAATTAATGCTTCTGGTGCTTCCCGGCGTTAATGGAATCAATTTTGATCATGCCGACTGGCTCGATCCGGTTATCACGCTGGCACCCGGGGCCTCCGCCCGCCCCGTGGCGACATCGCCGTATTCCGGTGCCAATGATTATCCTGAAATCGCCAGCGGCGATCCTGAAACGCCGGAATTTCATGGCCCGCGCATATTCGGCGCAACGCCCGGGCGCGACTTTCTTTTCCGAGTTCCCTTCACCGGCAAAACACCCGTCACCATCAGCGCCACCGGATTGCCTGATGGATTGACGATGGATGAAAATGGCATTATTACCGGTAAAATCAATCAAGCCGGCGAATATAAGGTCAGGCTCACCGCGAAAAATTCCCTGGGTACCGCCCATCGAACCTTGCGTCTGGTGGCCGGTGAGCACAAACTGGCCTTAACGCCGCAGATGGGTTGGAATTCATGGAATGCCTATGGAATGGCCAATGATGCCAAACGCACCCGCGCCGCCACGGAGGCCATGATCAACAGTGGCCTGGCCGCCAAGGGCTTTATGTATATCAATATTGATGACGGCTGGCAGAACGGCCGAAATGCCGCCGGCGAAATTCAAACCACGGACAAATTTGGTGATATGAAAGCGTTGGCCGATTATGTCCACAGCCACGGCCTGCGATTCGGCGTTTATTCCTCACCGGGTCCCAAAACCTGCGGCGGACACACCGGCAGCTTCGGCCATGAAGTGCAGGACGCCAACACCTACGCGCAATGGGGTGTGGATTATCTCAAATATGACTGGTGCAGCTACGGAGAAAAAGCTCCCCCGCACCCGGATTTGGAACAATTCATCAAACCATACCGGGTCATGGGAGAAGCGCTGCGGAAATCCGGCCGCGATATATTTTTCAGCCTGTGCCAGTATGGCATGGGCCACGTTTGGACCTGGGCCGGCAAGCCGCCGGTCCGGGGCAACAGCGCCCGCATCAGCGGCGATATCAACGACTCATGGGGTTCCATGATCTCCAATGGCTTTAACAGCGACGGCATGTTGTTTCCCTTTGCCGGCCCGGGGTATTGGAATGATCCGGATATGCTGGTGGTTGGCTGGGGCTATTTTGAAGACGGCCCATTGCATTGGACCAAGCTTACACCGCACGAGCAGCTTACGCATATTACGCACTGGTGCATGCTTGCCGCCCCTTTGCTTCTGGGATGTGATCTGGAAAAACTCCTGGAACCTGGCAAACCCAATACCTTCACGCGCGATCTGATGACCAATACGGAAGTTCTGGCCGTAAATCAGGATGAATTGGGTGTGCAGGCCCAGAGAGTGGATCGGCAGGGATCGCTGGAAGTATGGGCGCGTCCGTTGTGGGATGGCACGGTGGCCGTGGCCATCTTTAACCTCGGTATGGTACCGAAAACCGTCACCATACCATCATGGGACATGGTTGACCCGGTTTTGCGGCGCGGCGAGAAATCCATGCGCGGCATGCAGAACATACGGGATTTGTGGCGACGCAAGGACCTTGGCACGAAAGCATCTTTCAGCGCCACGATTCCGGTGCACAGTGCAGTAATGCTTAAGGTCGGCACGCCGAATGTAGCGGATGATTAGCGATCATTGATAAAATGCGGGGGCAGACAGCCCCCCGCATTTTCGCTTTTTATCAACGCACGATCCCGCAATCCCCGGATATCGCCGGTTTTTGGCATGGACATTCGGAAGAAAAATCATCCGAAGTCGCATGAAAATAACCCAATTAAATCACGGGCGGCCGCCATTGATGCGCAGCGAATCGCACCGGGGCTCAGACGATCATGGACTGGTGCCCGGTCCAGTGTTGAGTATCCGGCGTCGGATTATGTTTTTTCCGCGGCCTGTTTCCCGAAGTGGCACGGGCCATACGCTGCACCACCGTTTGTTTCCGTTGGGGGTGGCGGCATTGGCAATTCCAACGGCGGCAATGATGAAATCACCCGTTCCGAGGCAACCTCGCGGGCTTTATCACAAACCATTCCCCCCCCATCAGTTCCGGTATAGCACTTGACGCAAAAAGGCACCGAAATTGACGCAAATTGGCACTTGCCAATTGTTTTCGGACGAGCTATAAGAGTTGTTGCAATTTCCTCCGGCGGCAAGCTGGGTTGAATCGTGTGCCACTGCCGGAACCGAATAATTAACACTGTGATGGACTTAAGCGATGTTCATCTTGCGGAAATATTCCACGACATTCAATGGGCTTCGGGGCCTGGCGAAGTGTGATTGCACGCACCCCAAACAACGCCTTGGATCGTCAGCCATGTTGCCCCCCCCCCCAACACACACGCACACATTTATGCACCACGTCCGGGTGCTTTCACCGGCACCAGTGAACTTCCATGATCGGGGGGCCTTTATATGAAAATGGCCCCAATACCGCCCCCGCGATCCCGATTCGCCGGCCTGGCTCCGGCTAATATACGCGCTTTTCTCAACCAGCATTCCCGCATTGTCAATGCCATAACTGTGGTTATCCTTGTGTTGGTGATCGCTAACATGGCTGGCTGGATGCGGCCATTGAAAGCTTTTTTCTCCGCGCCTCGCCACCACGATGTTGCCCATCACGGGGCAGTCATTCTGAATGTCAAAAACCTGCATTGCCCCGCACAGTACATTACCGCCATGGTCTCCGACGGCCGTGGCGGTGCTTATGTCGCCAGTGAAGATTCCGGTATTTATCATTACCAGCCCAATGCGACCTCTCCATGGACACACTATGATAAAGCCGACTCCCAGGGTCTGGTCAGCAATCATATCTATTCATTATGTCTGGACGCCAAGGGGCGCCTGTGGGCCGGCACATTGCGCCATGGCGTGTGCGTATTTAACGGAACCCAGTGGAAACACTATGGACTGTTAAATGGGCCTCTGGGCTGCCATGTTGTGGCCATCGTATCAGATCCGTATGACCATTCCGTGTGGATGTGCACCGAAGCCGGTGTGAGCATTTATGAAACGTCAACACATCAATGGCGTTACCTTCCACAGGCCATGTCGGGAAAATCCCAGGACCTGTTTTCCAGTGGTTTACCGCCCAACCCGGATTGTGTCGCCTTTAATAAGCAAGGTGTTGCCTTTGTAGGAACGCAGTGCCACGGTCTGGCCATTGGATATCCCCCATATAAGAATTGGTCAATTGTCACCGGCCCGTGGAAGATGCCCCGCACGGCATTCGGACACGGATTACCGTGCAACTTGATCAATGCCGTAGCCGCAGGTAAAGACGGCCGCATTTACGTGGGCACCGATGAAGGCCTGGCCTGGAATAACCCCGGCAATCCCTATGTATTTCAGTACGAACGTGGCAGAGATTACATTGCCAAAGTAAAAGGACTTTGGCATCCGCCGAGAGTCATACACAAACCGCCCCGAAAAGTGTTGGCTTACCTGTTGCCTGGAGATCATGTCACATGTCTGGCGGTAGACCCGCTCGGCCAGTTGTGGCTGGGAACATGGCGGTCAGGCATGTGGTTCAATTCCCTTGGCCACGGCAGCTTAGGACAGGGGCCCGTCGTCGAAATGACGCCGCAGATCAAGCGGTTCGACGAAGCACTAGCCGCCCATCGTCGATGGGAAATGAGAGTCGCAAGATTACGGAGGGCCGGAAAACTCCATAAGCTCCCTCCGGCACCACCGGCAATTCCGCACTCCCAGTTGGCCCATTTTTATTACGCGTCCGTTATGCGCTCCTACATTTCGGCAATTCTGCCGTTGAGCGACGGTCAACTGTTGGTCGGCCACTACGGAATGGGAGTCTCGGTGGGGAATTTGGCGGTTAAAACACAATCGCCTTGGGATCGCACAGCCAGCGCTGTGCATAACTGGATTGATGGTTTGCTTCCCGGCCTACCGCGGCAGGCGAACATGCCTGCCGTAGCCCAAGCCCCAACCACCGCCCAGTTATCTTTTTTGTATCAAAACCTTTTAAAGAACAATGCTCCGCAGCAGCCAATCAAGCAACCGCAAATCGTTCCTCTTACCGATGATTGGCGCACGCAGGGAACTTGGCTGGGCAGATATGGAAGATATTGGGCGTGCTTGTTCGCATGTGGTCTGGATGGTGGTTACGACTACCTGTGGCGGCCCGGAGACAACAGACTCCACCATTATGAGGCCATCGGCCCGCATTGCAGAACGGCCGATCTCGTTCAGTTCCACACCACGTGGTCTGCCAGCGCTCAAAAGCGAGTGCTGGAACTGCCTGAGATATATCTTGATCAACGTATTTCTGCCCATAAGGCTACCTGGAAGATGGACCGAAGAGAAACGGAGCTCGATGACCACGGCGAGACCTATCCCACAACTTGGCAAGGCCCCGATTTATACACCTATCTGCATATTCCGGCGGGAGCCTACACGCTGTCGCTCTACTTTTTTAACAAGGATGGCCACGACGGGTGGAATCGCAATCGCGATTACGTTGTCTCAGCCATTCCGCTACCTCCATCCTTTCATTTCGGCACCGCCAGCCAGCCAAATACCGCACCATTGGCAGGCAGACGGGGAATAGCGCAATCCCGAATCGTAAACTTCTGGGGCGGAATCTGGAAGCGTTTTCTGGTGCGTGGGCCGATGAAGTTGGCCATTCGCGTCGCAAAAAACTACTCCCTCAACACCATACTCCAGGCGGCGATGTTGGACCCATTGGCCGAGCATCCGGCGCCGTATTACTATGGCTACCGTGCGTGGCAGGCCCGCGAAAAACAGCAATCGGAATTCCGCACGCGATTCGCCGCTGCATGGCGCAGCGGCCAGTTATCCGGTGGCCCGTCGCCGGAAAACGCTCGGTGGCCTCGGCGTCCTGTTGATGATCCCACCGGCAACCCGTCAGTCGAATTTGCGAACAATCGTGACGTGGCCATGGCCGCAGATATTATGCAGGCTTTGAATTTGCTGGAACATCGCCATCCGGCGGTTTGGGCGGCCACCCAACGGCTGGAATATGCCTCGGTTCTACGCTGGTGCACCGCGTGGCACGGGGCTACCCCGATAAATCCCACCGTTACCGCCGTTGCTGAAAGATGTTATTACCATCTGGATTTATTTCACCGTTGGGAGTTGGCGGAAAAATCACGCGGAATACTGACCTCAAGGCAGATTGAAAAGAGCCTGCGGTTCGGAAGCGCGGCTCGCTCATGTGCCGGACTTGCGTTCGGCCTGATTCGCTGGCGGGTGGCGCAATTGCGCCACCCGCACGGCGTAATGGATACGGCCCAGCGGTTGGAATCGCTGTGGTGGCTGTTGGACCAGGGTGAAGTGGCCGGGAAACACCAAGGTTCGCTGACGCGGCATCGGCCTGCCGCGAAGCGGACTACGCGCCCCGGCGTATAGTGAAAACGGAAATGAAGGTGGTGTGTCGCCACATTCGGTTGCTTTAATGTTTTTTCAAGGAGTATTTTCCATGGAGATCAAACAGGAAGTCACGGCGACGGACGGCGGGAAGCGGAAGAGGCTGCGGGCCTTGGCGATGGCGGCGGCCGTATGCACTGCCGGCCTGGCGGTCGGAGCCGGAGGGCGGTTGCTGTTGGCATCATGCGCCAACGAGGGCACTTCTTATGTTGCCGCTGGGCAATCGACCCCGGTTAGCGTCCCATGTGCGGGGGCACCGAATGCGCCGTGCCTTATATCTTTTAAAATATGGGCTGGGCACTCCGTCTGCAATGGAACGGCAACGGGAGACAATTGCGTGGTGAGCTCGAATGGCGGCTACGAGTTGCAGACCTGGACGGGCAACGGCTGTGATGTCGGGGAATACGGGAACACCTGCTACCCCGCCCTCGAGCAGACCACCTACCCGCCCACTTACATAGAGCAAAGCTGTGGTGGTGGCTAGTCCTGCCGGGAAAACATTGAGCCGCTTGCGCGGCATATTTCGGTCCACTGTTCATGCGGGTTTGGAGGCCTTTCTGCGATGGTCGGTGCCTGGCTTTTTGCTCCCGATTCTGGCTGTGCCGGTCCGGGAAGAATGCCTGCCCCGGGGCTATGCACCGGAAAAGCCCCCTTACCACCTCCCGGCCCGCCTCCAAAGCGGAGACCATTCCGGATGGGACCGGTTCCCTGATGTTATTCGATATAAGGAGTGCTTGACATGACGCTTCAAGGGTTTTTACGGCTGGAATCGGGCTGCATCGCTGCCCTAATGAAGGGCCGCACTACGGTGGGTTTGGCCGCGTTGGTGTTGCTCCTATCGGCCGGCGATTTCTTCTGCGCGGCGAAGCCTGAGCCGACGCCAGCCCGCGCGGCACCGCAGAGCGGGAATTTCTCGGCAATGACCGAGTCGCAATGGAACGCTGTTTTCAGGTCCGTCGCCAAAAGGATCGTTTCGCTACACCTGCGGATGATCCTCCACCAACGCATCTACGAGACAAGGACCATGGCGGAGAGAATGGCGAAGGAGCTCGGGCAGAAACAGCCCAAGTTGGAACGGCTGCTTAATACCGCCGCCGGGTACAGGGAGACCACAAAACTCGTGCGACTGAAATGGGATATCCCCGACGGGTTGGTTTTTGCCAAGAAAATTCAAATTGGTGGTTATGTGGATGTTGGCCCAGGCGGAAAACGTAGACGGGGGATACCCCACGCCGCGATTTGGGTGGTGGGGCACCAGTCGGTATGGAAGGCTTGGCCCGGGGGCGGTGGGTGGAGCGTTTCCATATTCAAGCGGAGCAGCAGTTGGTGGCAACAGGATTTGCCGCTGGCTTCACAGGACTGGGGATTGGACGACCTGCGGACCATTTGGCTCACGCCATGGCAGAACATGAGTTCGACCGCGAAATATCGCTTGGTAAAACAGAGCTATGACCCATCCACCAATATGATTAACCTGCAGTACCTGCTACTGAACCCCACGCACCCATCCGGCACGGAAAAATACGAGTTTCGTTGCGAGTTAAAACTCGTCGGTGGATTACGCATTTATCGCGCAGTTGAGGAGGCTGTGGGTGGGCCCAACGGGAGGGTTCGTTACCAGGAGTCAGATTTCCGACGCTTCAGGAAGAGCAACGGCGTGTGGTTTCCCACGCGCGCTCGCGAGCGGATGTGGATCGGTGATAGCAATCGCATTTATTATGACGACCGGCTCACGGTCAGCCGCGTAGCCGTCAATGATGTTTTCCCGCCGCACACGTTCCGCTACACACCACCCTTCGGAGCGATGGTCACCGACTCACGAACTCGGCCGGCAAGTGTATATTTCGTTGGATCGAAGAACCCTGGTGTTCCCCCCGCGACAATGCCGGCGAGGGGATTTAGGGGGAGTGGTAGGAAATGAAGAAGAGAAGAATTATTTTAGGGTGCGTGTTGTCAACGGGGGCTACGGCACTGGGGTTTTGGATTGTCTCGGCGGCAGTTCTTGGGAACCGGTCCGGCGTTGCCATCGGAATGCCACGTAAATCCGCTGCAGTCGCCATTGCTTTCGGCAAGGTTTGCTACGGCCAGACAACACGGCACCAGTTGGTCGTGCGCAACATTTCTGATCGCACTCTCTCGTTGGGCGAGCAGACAGGCTGTGGATGCACCCGAGTCAAGATATTTAATCCGGTGTTGCCTCCAGGTGGCCGTTCTGTCGTGAGGGTCAGCTACACCGGGCTCTTCGCCGACCAAAGGGGTCCGGTCCGCCAGCAGTTTCTGATTTTCGACGCGAGTCGTGGCGCAGCGATACCGGAAGTGCAGGGTTCTGTGGAGGCGGTCGTCGTCGGATCACTGCGTTTCAGTCGGACCGAGGTTTACTGGCACTATGTCCCGGGCAAGCCCGTCCACAGGGCGCAATCTGTGATCGCCGAGAATATTACGGATGATCCGATTAGTGTCGCATGGAACGCCCATGGCGAAGGGCGGTTCTTCACGGTTGTGCCAAGTTCCGACGTGATCGCTCCGGGTACCAGCGAAAGGTTCCTGTTCCGCCCGTCGGTGGCGATGGTGGCAGATCGCCGGCCAGCGGCGGAGGTAATCACGCTCCAAGGAACGCTCCGGTCCAAGGGAAAGCGAATTCCACTGAATTTCAAATTCGACGTGTACGCCACGCCGGTGCCGGTTCTGGAGGCCGTTCCCGGAGCATTGGTTTTGTCACCAGGCACGAGGACCGGCTCAATTTCCAAGATCGTCAGATTGGTCACCGGTCCCGGCATCGGTAGCCCCCCGCATGTGTTTGCGGTGACCAGCAGCGGTCCCGGGCTCCACGCGGCGTTGGAGGACGGGCGTATTGTCGTTTTGCTGCGTTTGTTTCCTGGCCACGCGCTTTTTCAAGGCGATGTCCATGTTGCCTATTTGTACGACGGAGTAAAATCGACCCTGGATATTCCGGTTTTCGCCGCGCCGGATATCGTCGGCCACTGAGTCCATCTGGGAATCGGATTGGCCGAAGCTGCGGAGGATCAGAATGGCGGAAGTACTCCCCCAGGACTTTGCTCCCTTCGGAAATAGGGAGCCCAAAGCGAGCAAGTACGCAGGGCTGCACTTGGGTTGGCGGGGCCTGTTGCTTTCTGTGGTCCGTTTAGCGATCACGGTCTTGCTCATTTATGCTGCAGGTGGCGCGTTGCAATTTACCAACTCGAGAGTCCCGCTTACGGGAGTACGAGGTCTTCCCGGGTTTGATCCGGCCCTAATCGCTTGGGAAATCTTTCTCGGCCTGTGGCTGATCAGCGGAGCATTCCCGAAGGCCGCACAGCGGGTTGCCATTGGCTGTTTCAGCTTATTTGCCTGCTACACCCTATTCGAGGCACTTGCCGGTAAAATCGACTGCGGATGTTTCGGTCAGGTGCGTGTGAATCCGTGGTTTACGTTCGTTCTGGATGTCGCAATTCTTCTCGCGCTGAGGTTCTCTGCCAAGCTGCGTGGAAACAATGCAGATCCATCACGATGGTCAAAACGCAAGTGGCCGGTCGCGGCGGCTGCCGGGATTGGATTACTAATGGGCGTTGGTTCCGCCGTGTTTCGCCCTTACCCGATAGCGGCTGCCAATGGCCTTGTTACAGCCAATAGCGGTAAAATTGTCATCCTGGAACCGAACAAATGGATTGGTCGGCGGCTGCCAGTATTGGCCAATATAGTGCAATCCCAGCCAGTGACGGGCATGATACAGGCTACTGGGGACCACCTGCAGAATGCCGACGCTACCGGTGTATCCAGGCAGCACGAAATTTATTTAAGCACCCCCCTTGCCCATGGCCGTTGGATCGTGATGTTTTACCATGCCAGTTGCGATGAATGCCGGGCCACAATACCGATTTACGAGGGCCTGGCGCAACAGCAGGAAACTTCGGGGCAGAAGCCGCATGCTGCCTTTGTGCGCGTACCATCGGGATCAGAATCTTCGGTTCCGCACAATCTATTTCATTCGAATATCCCGTTGCATGCGACGCTGGATTCCAGCCACCAGTGGTTTGCTCAAACACCAGCGGTGGTGGAATTGAACAATGGCGTTGTGGTCCGCGGAGTTTCCGGCGCTGCCGCAATGAATTTGAATTGGCTGGGGCTGGCCGGCGGAGACAACGATGGCATGACAGCTTTGCGGCCTTAATGAGACGCGGTGTTTTATGATTCATCAGCAAAATAAGAATCCAATAGGTGAGCCGGTGATAATGGAACGTCAGCCACGGATCAATAAACCAGCGGTTCCCCAATTATCAACGACGGCGCAACCGCCCGGATCGTTGCCCATCATCCATTGCTCGTTAAGGCCGCCGCAGCGGTCATCGGCATTTACCCTCACCGAATTGCTGGTGGTACTGACCATTATTGCGATATTAATGTCGATATTGTTGCCGGCGTTGGCCAGAGCCAGGAATCTGGCCTTGCGGATTGTCTGTGCGTCCAATCTACGGCAGTTGGGCATTGCCATGCGTGAGTATGCCGTAGTCTATAAAGGGCAATATCCGCCGGGATGTTCCGACTATAAGCTTGCGCCAATGGGTGGATTCAGATACCCCGTCAGCGGAAGTCAATGCCCGGGCTGGGGGTTCGGGCCGCTTTACTACAGTTCCTTTGGCGTCGGCGGATATACCGGAAAAAGCATGGTGACCGGTGTTCCGAGAACCATGAACGGCAAAACCATCATGCCCGGTATTATTCCACCGACGTTACGGGGTATATCTTTGCTATTCTGTCCCGAACCTGGGGTCATTACGCTGCATAACCAGGTTATAGCAAGTCCACGCGCTGTGTTCAGCGGAGGCGTACATAAAACCAACGGCTATTGCCTGGAATGGAGCTGGTACAGCGGATACTGCTATTGGGTGGATCGTGGTGACGGAGGAAACGTCTTGTTGGACGATGGCGACGCCAGCCGTGTTTCGCCGGGTACCTACCCGCAAAACTACAGTCCCGCTTACGATATTGACGGCGTTTTGCTCAATGAAGGGAAAAAAGGGGTACAGGGAGGCAATCTGGAACAAGACTTCAAAAGGGTGACCTACTGGAATACGCAGGATCAACAACACATGCCGGCGGAAGACCCGCAGTCCAGTCCGGGGTCACTGTTAGCCTCGGATATTGCCATGATGACCGGTCCATCAGGTAAAACGGGACTCATGTCGGAATTCGGCGCCGGCCATGTACTTTCGCCGCTGGCTCCGGCGTCCAATCACGTGGAAACAGACAACGGCAATCATCTGCCGGCCGGGGTGCACGAATTGTACAATGACGCGGCGGTGGTCTGGCAACCCATGTCACAGGTGCACGTACATTATCAGCGTAATCCCTATTATTTTGCATGGTAATGGTGACGCTCTGCGCCACCGGGTTACCTCGTAAGGTTCTGCGATGGCCCGGATTACCGGACATTCATGCGGCTCTGGAACGGAGCACCGGCTGATTTCACGAGAAAAAGTCCGTTTCATTTAATACGATTCCAGCGGGCGGCGGTCGTTGTGACCGCCGCTGATTTTTCTGACTTCATTTGACATTTCAAATGCCCTTTTTAAAATGATTTTTAGACGATTGGACGCATTGGAGTGCATGGTGGCTAAAAATATTGAAAAATCACAAGATGATTCAACGCGGAACCGTCTGCTGCTGGCGGCGGGAGAGGTGTTTGCGCTGCATGGCTTTCATCGCGCGACAATTCAAACGATCTGCGAGAAAGCCGGAGCCAATATTGCGGCCGTCAACTATTATTTTGCCAGCAAGGAAAATCTGTATCTGGAAACGTTAAAATTTGGCCGCCGGCTAAGCCGGCATTTTTTACCCGAAGATGTGGACCATCTGGCGTCCGGTGATCCGCTTGTGGCATTGCGGTCGTTTGTCCGCAGTTCTCTGGAATCCTTACTCGATGAAAGCCGACCGGAGTGGTATTTCCGCATGCTGTCATTGGAACAGTTCGAACCATCACCGGCACTGGAGCGCTATATTCATGATGTCATTGAACCGTGGCGGAACCGACTGGTCGCGGTGATCGAACTGCTGGGTGAACGGAAGCTTTCTCCCAGCGAACTGAATCTGGTGGTTTCAAGCATTGCCGGTCAATGCCAATATTACCTGCGGTGCCGGGCAGTGGTGCTGAAAATGCGAGGGACAGGCTGCTACTGTGCGTCAGACATCGATGAAATAGCCGATCATATTACCACCTTTTCCCTTGGCGGCATTCGCGCCATTATGCAGCGCCCAACCGCAAGTTCGGAACAGGAACACGTAAAATCATAAAAGGGGTTTATTCACAACTGCCGGATTTTAATCCCCGGACAGCGTGCGGCAAAGATAGCCGCGGGCAAGGAGAAAACATTATGACGGATTCAACGGAAACCAATTCACCGAGGATGCGCCCCACAGCGGCACCATCAGAAGCGGCCCGCACGAGTGCGGATAAGCCGGCGGCCACTGGCGCGGAGAACGGTCAGAAGCGGAAGAAAATATTTCTTATCGGCGGCGTTGTGCTGCTGATCGTGGCTCTGGTTTTCGGCGTGCCGTGGTATATACACGCGGAGAAATATGTCTCCACCGATGATGCCTATGTTCGCGCCCATGTGATTTATATAAGTCCGCAGGTTTCGGCGCGCGTGCTTGCCGTGCCGGTGCTCGATAATCAATATGTAAAAAAGGGAACCCTTCTCGTGCGGTTGGATCCACGCGATTATCAGGCGGCGGTGGATAAATACAAAGCCATGCTGGAGCAGGCGCTGGCCGCCAGGCAAGGCAGCCGTTATACGCTTGAGCTTATCAAGAAAACTTCTCCGGCGGCATTAAGTGAGGCTCGTGCCCAGGTGGCCATTGCGCGGGCGTCCATTGCCACAGCCAAAGCCGGCGAGGCCCAGGCCGCGGCCGCGTTTGATCAGGCCCAGGCCCATGTGACCGCCGCCATCGCCGCCATTGCCCGCGCCAGGGCGGACGAAGTCGCGGATGCCGCTACGGCGGTCAAGGCCGCCGCGGATTATCGCCGTTACGATTCACTGTTAAAAACCGGAGATGTCACACCGCAACAGGTGGATTCCTACCGGGCCGCCGCGGAAAGCGACAAGGCCATCCTGGCGGCGGCCGGCAAAATTGTGCTTTCCCGCCGCGCCGAACTGGTGGAGGCAAAAGCGGGGGTTGAAGCGGCGCGCGAAAATCGGGTGGCGGCCGGAGCACAACTCCTGCAAGCCAAAGCCGATCTGCTCAAGGCTCTGGCCCAACAGGCGGCGGTGGATGTTGTGCCGCAGCAGGTCGGCCAGACGCAAAGCAATGTCAGCGGCAGCATGGCCCGCATTGATGAAGTCCGGGCGGAACTGGAACAGGCCGAATTGAATCTGTCCTATTGCACCATCCGTGCCCCGGTGGCCGGATACGTTACCAAAAAATCCGTCGAACCGGGAAACTATGTCACAGTCGGTTCCACGCTGTTAAGCATTGTGCGGCCCAACATGTGGGTGGTGGCGAATTTCAAGGAAACGGACTTGACGCACATGAAGCCCAATGATCCAGTGACCATTTCCATTGATGCATATCCGCAATATACGTTCAAGGGATATGTACAGAGCATTCAGGCCGGCTCGGGGGCGGAATTCAGCCTGCTGCCGCCGGAGAATGCCACGGGAAATTTTGTCAAAGTCGTGCAGCGTGTGCCGGTAAAAATTCTTTTCAAGGACCTGCCTGAGAATATGCCCTATCTGGCCGCCGGGATGTCGGCCGTGCCGGAGGTCAAGGTGCGATGACCGCCATTGGCATCGACGAGCTTGCGAATCCACGCCGCACGTTCAATCCATGGATTGTCGCGCCGGTGGTGGCCATGGCCGCGTTCATGGAAGTGCTGGACACGACAATTGTCAATGTGTCGCTGCCGCACATTGCCGGCAACATGTCCAGCACCATTGATCAAAGCACCTGGGTGCTCACGAGTTATCTGGTATCCAACGCGATTGTGCTGCCATTGAACGGCTTTATGTCGGCATGGCTGGGGCGCAAGCGTTATTTCCTCATGTGCATGAGTCTTTTCACGATCAGTTCCCTGATGTGCGGCATGGCACCGACGTTCGGCACGTTATTGATATTCCGCGTTTTACAGGGACTCGGCGGCGGCGGCCTGCAACCCGGCGCGCAAGCCATTTTACGGGATATATTTCCATTAAAGAAAATCGGAACCGCCATGGCCGTTTACGGCATTGTGGTGGTCGTGGCACCGGTTCTGGGGCCGGTGCTGGGCGGCTGGATTACCGACAGCTTTTCATGGCGGTGGTGTTTTCTGATCAATGTCCCGATCGGGATTGTTTCCGTATTTCTGCTTTCCATTTTACTGCATGAACCCGCGGATCAGCGGCGCATCAAACTCAGCGAGACGGGGCTTGATTATGTGGGACTGGGATTTCTGGTGGTGGGCCTCGGGGCCTTGCAGATCATGCTGGACCGGGGTGAAGATGCGGATTGGTTTGGTTCGCCATTGATCCGCACACTGGCGGTCATTGCCGTGCTGGGATTGCTCAGCGCTTTTGTCTGGGAATGGTATCAGGAACATCCGATTGTTAATTTGCGCATGCTGGAGGATTGGAACTTCGGTCTGGCGACTCTCGGCATGTTTCTTTTTGGCGGGATACTCTATTCCAGCACCACGCTTCTGCCGCTGATGGTGCAAACGCTGATGGGCTATGATGCCAAACTTGCGGGACTGGTGCTGGCTCCGGGGGGGGCGGTGGTTTTCTGTCTGATGCCGCTGGTGGGGTTTCTCGTGCCGCGCGTACAGACGCGCTGGCTGATCTGCATTGGCGTTACGGGAAATGTTGTTGCGCTGATGCTGATGGCGGGCTTGAATCTGCAGGCGAGTTTTATGTCTCTGGCGATGTGCCGGGCGGTGCAGGGAATCGGGCTGGCTTTTCTGTTTGTGCCATTTAATACCGCGGCCTTCGGCTTTATCCCGAAACGGAACCTAAGCGACGCATCGGGCATTATCAACCTGGCGAGGAATGTCGGTGGAAGCATCGGGATTTCATGCGCGGTGGCTTTTGTGAAAAGCAGTTCGCAGGTGCACCAGACATTTCTGGTGGCCAATGTCAATCCATTGAACCGGGCATATCAGACCGGAATTGCCGGATTGAAGGCCGCCCTGATCCACGCCGGCGTATCGGTTTCTTCAGCGCTACATAAAGCACAGGCGATTATGTATAATTCAGTGCGGCAACACGCGGGCATGATGGCGTATGTGACCGCCTTTCAAATATTGGCGGCTTTATTTTTGCTGGTCATTCCGGTGGCCCTGCTGCTACGCACGCCACGGTTTCATGATGAACCGCTGCCCATAGATTGAATCAGAACTGATGAAATCAGGAGTTGCTACCATGTTTTTGAAAAAGAAAAGTGTTGTTCTGGTGATGCTCGCGGCAGGCCTTGCCGGGTGCGTGAATCAGAAAGAAGAAGTCATGCACTACCGGAAAGTGCTGCACATGACTCCAGCGAGGAGCGCAGAACAACTGGTTGTCCCGTCACAACTCACGCTGGCGGCGGCACTGAAGCTGGCCAATGATAACAATGAGCAACTGGCCATTGGTGGGGAGAATTATCTTCAAGCGCTTATTGCGAAAGACAAAGCCTTTTCCACCTTCATGCCCACCGTGGGTGTCAGCGCGCAGGATTTTCAGATGCACGGATTCAACACCAGCGCCATGCCGCCCGGCATTACGCAGTTCTTTCAGACGCATTATTTCAACGTTCCCCTGGAAACGCAGTTAAATGTCAACGTCCTCAAAGACGCCACGGCCATTTCCGCCGCCGGGGCCTATGTCAAACAGCGCAAAGCGCTGCTGCTGGATTTGCAATCCAATATCCTGCTGGAAGTTGCGCAGAGCTATTACCAGGTTCTCAGCGACCAGCGGTCTGTGGCGGTGCTGCGGCAAACCCTGCGGGTGCAGCAGGCCAACGTCAGAAGCCAGATCAATAAAGAAAAAGCGGGGGTGGCCCTGCGGCTTTCGGTATTGCAATCACAGGCGGATGAAGCCAGCACGCGCGTGCAGCTTACGCAGGCGGAAAGTAATGTTGACAAGGGTCGTGCCACGTTGGCGTTTCTCATTGGAGTGCCCACGCTTAACGGCACACAGTTGATTAATCAATTTAATCCGCCGCACAAAATTCCGAATCTGGCGCGTCTGGACCGGATCGCGCTGGTCAAACGGCAGGACCTGCTGGCGGCGGATGATGCGGTGGTGACATCGGAGAAGAATGTATCAGCGGCCATCGATGAATATTTTCCATCGGTGTCGATTAATTTTAATACCTTTTTGTATAAAGAACAGTTCCCCAGCGACAGTTGGTGGAGCGGCTTATTCAGCGCCAATTTTCCCATTTTCGAAGGCGGCATGATTTACCAGAATATCCGCACCGCCTATTCGCAGATGCGTCAGGCGATGCTGCAACGCCAGCTTCTGGCCCGGCAGATTATGGAACAGGTGCGCATTGCCCGCACCGACTGGCTTACCAGCGTTCGGCTGGTGGCCAATTTGAAAACCGAGTTACGCTCGGCCCAGGCCGCATATCATCAGGCTCAGCACTCTTACAGCGCGGGGGTGGCCACCAATCTGGATGTGATCACGGCGCAGGACCGGGCCCTTTCCGCCCAGTTGGCGTACGAGCAGGCGCGGTATAATGAGCGTGTACGAATGCTGAATCTCCTGCGGCAGACGGGTCGTTTCACGTACCCCATGATCGCCCAACTTGCGGCGGCGGGAGATAACCATCCGGCACCGCAAGCCGTTAAAAAGAAAATGGATTAAGAGCCTGTTTGGAAACTCCGCCGGGAGCGTCTTGGGGGGCAAACGGCCGTCTGCGGCGTCCTCGATCCTCAACATATTCCGGAATATGCTTCGGATCTGCGTCCTTGCATCCAACCATTTGCCCCCCCCCAATCCACCCGCATCGGACTTTCCAAACAGGCTCTGATGCTGATCCCGCTGCCAGCGCTATAAAGCTGGCGGCCTGAAAGGGAGGTTGTTTGGGCATAATCAGGTGCCGGTGGCACCCCGAATAAACATTCAGGCCTGCTCCATGGGCAGGATATGGATGGCCAAAATGGTCCATCCGCCCGACCGGAGAACGGCCCCCAGGTATTACAAACCGGCCAAATTTGAAAAGAATGTCCTGAAAACATGGTCAAATCGTTATAAAACCATGAATATTTATGCAAATGTGACATTTTATCCACAATTTAGATCAAGAAATATGTACATATTGCCGATATGAACGTGTAAGCTGATTTGCGGACGTTGGTTCGCATTGCGTCTGAAAGGCGCTGGCGTCACTGAAAGATGAAATAGACCGAGACTAATTGTGTTTCGGATCACCGCTTCGGGAGATATAAGTCGCGAAAAAACCGCGGGTTATCAGGTGGTCTGCTTTTTTTTGTTTTACACGGTTTGAATCCGGGAGAAACATAAATGGCCGGCGTTATAAACCCCTCCAGGCGATCTGGTCATCTGCCTGGCCGGACCCGACGCGCAACGTTTCGCAAATCGGGTTCGCTGACAATTCCGCACGATATTGTTCTACCTTTATCCAATACGTTCACCGATGCCGCACGCGGCACTGCTTCCGAGACACCGAATCAAGCCTTTGCGGCCGTAAAACGCACGTTGACCGGTGGTGAAACCATTGTGGAAATTGGCTGCGGCCACGGATTGCAATCCATCGAACTGGCAAAACTCGTCGGGCCGCGCGGGCGGCTGGTGAGCATTGACAGTTCTCCAGATGCCATTAATGCCGCGCGGCGGAATGCCGCCGAAGCAGGTGTCAACAATATTGGTTTTTATCTATGCCGAGTGGATAGCGTGCCTCTGCCCCCGGGCCTGGCGGATTGGATCATCAGCGAAGGGGTATTTTGCCCAAGTTCCGGCAAAATGGCCGTCTTCCGCGAGATGTATCGGGTTCTGGCTCCCGGCGGAAGAATTCTGATCCACGATATTGCCATTCGCAAATTATTACCGCCCGAGATCGCGGACTCGATAGCCGCGTTTACCTTCGGTCTGGCCGGCGCAATTGAACTGTCAAGCTATCGAAAACTGCTGCTTTCAACGGGCTTTGACTGCTGCGACATTTCCGAATCTCAGAGCAGTTCACATGTGGAACGATTCTGGGATTCTGCCGTTCCCAACCCCACGCGCCGCGTACAAGCCGTTGCCTCCACCGCGTCGTTGCCCCATCTGCCCAATCGGCACTGGCTGCATGAATATGTCACAGGCATCCGGCTGCAGGCCAGAAAGCCAATGCTTAGCGCCGTCTGTGCCTGATGGCAGATCGGGTGGTCGCCTCCCACCACCGGACAAGCGATGCTTCGCAGAAAATCAACCGGGTACCTGAACTTTTGACGGCCATCAATCCACCGAACTCCAACCCGCGCCTGATTTCCTAAAAAGCGGGCTTTTCATCTCCACTTCATGATCATCCGATATACTTGCAAAAATTGGCGGATGCTTTAAACCGCCGGGTGTTGGAATGGTGTTGCGTGTATGCGGGTACTGGTAGTTGAAGATTTCGCGACCTTGCGGGAATCCATCGCGCAAGCTCTGCGCGAGCAGACGTATGTGGTCGATGAGGCCGGCGACGGGCGGCTGGCATTATGGCATCTGCAAAGCGGTCATATTGACGTGGTAATTCTGGATTTGATGATGCCGGGGGTGGACGGCCTGCAGGTACTCAAGGCGATGGAACGCATGAAAAACCGGCCCGCGGTACTGATACTCACGGCTCGCGATACGGTTGATGATCGGGTAAAGGGTCTGGATGCGGGAGCCGATGATTATCTCACCAAGCCCTTTGCGCTGGAGGAAATGCTGGCCCGGGTAAGAGCCTTGACCCGTCGCCGCTACAACGTGACATCATCCCGCATTAATATTGGAAATCTGGAAATGGATCTCAACGCCCGGCGGGTATTTCGCGCGGGCGCGGAAATTGAATTAAGCGCCCGCGAATACGCCATACTGGAATATCTTGCCGTGCGACAGGGAGAAGTTGTTTCCCGCAGTGAAATCTGGGAGCATGTCAATTGTGATGATGAATTGCCGGAGAGCAACGTAGTGGATGTATTTGTCAGCATGCTTCGCAAAAAAATTGACGCGGATTCGCCGGGGCGGTTGATTCATACCCGCCGCGGGCAGGGCTACATGCTGGGACCGGGTGCCGGATGAGATCGATCCGACGGCAATTGTTAATCTGGTGCAGTGTGGCCATCGCGCTGATGCTGGCGATCCTGGGCATGGGCCTGTACCTGACCATGCGTCATTCGCTGGAATCGCAATTCGATTCCTCGTTGGCCGCCCGCGCCACATTACTGGTCAATACACTGGATTGGGACCCCAATCGCGGATTTCATTTCAGTTCGGATTTTACACCCCTTGCCGATGGCAGAGCGCCGGACACGCCCCGCTATTTTCAAATATGGACACCCGACGGGAAAGCAATACTTCGCCCCGCATCACTGGGAAAGGATCAATTAAAATTATTATTTCCGTCACGCAGTGCGGGCACACTCGCGGATATCAAGCTGCCAGACGACCAAGATGGCAGAGAACTCGTGCTTCGATTTCATGAGGGCAATGGCGACGAAGATCAAAGCCATGACCGCCGTGAGCAACCGAGACCCATCGGGGATGGCCACAACGACCGGCTGGAAATCCGGGCACACAGCGCGGATATTCCACGTGATTATATTCTTGCCGTGGCCCGATCCACCGATGAGTTGGAAGAGGCTGTTTCGAGTATCGGCTGGTCCCTGGTCATCTGCTGTTCTCTGGCAACGGTGTGTTCCGCGGCTCTGATCGCGTGGCTTCTCCAACTGGGATTCCGTCCGGTTGATTCAATTGCCGAACAGATTGCCGGCGTCGGCACCACGCACCTGCAAGACCGGATCAGCACGGAGCGTGTTCCGCGCGAACTGTTTCCCATCGTGGATCGGCTTAACAAGTTATTGCAGCGGGTGGAAGCGGCGGTGCTGCGCGAAAAAGCGCTCACCGCCGACATGGCCCATGAATTGCGCACGCCTCTGGCCGGCCTGCGCACCAGCGCGGAAGTGGCGCTGACTCAATCGCGAAGTCCGGAAGAATATCAGCGTACATTGCGGCAATCGCTGGAAATCAGCGTGCAAATGCAGGATATGGTGGAAAATCTTCTGACGCTGGCCCGACTTGAAGCCAGGGCCTGCAATGCAGCCCCGAAAAGTCTTCAATTGGAACAGATGCTTACAGAACAACTGAATCTTTTTTCCGCAGGCATTATTTCGCGACATCTGACGTTGGATAAGAGTGGAGTTGCTGCGGCAAAAGTTTCCGCCCCACCGGATTTAATGCTGCTGGTCATCCGCAATGTACTGGATAACGCCATCAGTTATGTCAACGAATCCGGAACCATTCGCTTGACCCTTGATGAAACGGCGGATTGCGTTACATTGACGGTCTCGAATACCGGCAGTGCCGTTTCAGCCCAGCAGGCCGGGCAGGTCTTTGAAAGGTTCTGGCGTGGTGATCAGGCACGCACGGATCAGGGGCGGCACAGTGGACTGGGATTATCCATTGTGCAAAATATCATGCGGCAGATTGGCGGTGCCGTCAGCGTTGAATCATCCGTCGGCGGCTGGTTTACTATATCGTTGAAAATTCCAAAGCATGGAGGCATTGGACATCATGACAGTTAGGGGCAAGACCCTGAGCAAACAGTTGCAGGTGCCGCGGCACGGCAATGGAAATATACTACGCCGGCATGCTCAGAGAATCGGGAAGAAAGCCATCACCGGAGTAGTTTCAATCTGGAAGTTTCGACGGCCCGGCTTTCATCCGCGCAAGTATCTGCCGCTGCTTTTCGTTCTGGTCCCGGCGGGTTGCCAAAGTTATCATCCCATGCCGCTTACGCAGGCACGGATCAATAAGGCGCTGCAGGTGCCGGTATGGAAACAATTACGACTTTCCGCCCAACACATCCGCGGCATCGGCCTGCCGCCGCTGCCGTTGCGGCCCACCGGAGGCATAACACCTAATGAAGCGGCAGTCATTGCGGTGATATTGAACCCATCGCTGCGCGTAGCGCGCGATCAGCGCGGGGAAGTTGCCGCACAGGTTCTTCAGGCCGGAATATTGCCCAATCCGCAAGTGTCGGAATCGACGGCGTTTGTCACCGGCGGATTCCGGACGGCAACCTTCACCGGGTATGGCTTGGGCGTGAACTGGGATATCACGCGGCTTATTGACCGTGATGCGCGTGTGGCATCCGCTAAATATCATCGCGGACAGGTGGACCTGGAAGTGGCATGGAGAGAGTGGCAAACCGCCCAAGCGGCACGGCTGGCGGTTTACAACCTCGCGGCCACTGAAGCACAGTTGCAGCAGGCGCGTCTGGCGGAACATGAACTGCAGACCAATCAGCGCGTTGTGCAGAAAGCATACCAGGCGAATCTGAATACCGTTTTAGATTTAAGCGCCGCCCGCGCCGCAAGCCAGCAGGCTCAGGCACTGGTGCAGTCTCTGCTGCAGAAGCGGGATCAGAACCGTCTGCTCCTGCGCCTGATCATGGGCCTGCCGATTAACGCACCGATCCGCCTGAGCCGTAGAATCCGGTTTCCGGGAAGTATTTTACTGCCACCGGAACAGGCGATTTTGAAAGATCTGCCACGGATGCGACTGGACCTTGTGGCATTAAAGCTTGGCTATCAAAGTCAGGAAGAGGCTTTGCGTGCGGCGGTATTACGGCAGTTCCCGCGATTGAGCCTGGGGTTTCAGCAGGCCAGCGATACGACCAATGTGCATACAACCGGCTTCGGCGTAAACATTGACCTGCCAATCTTTGATCGAAATCAGGGCAATATCGCCATTCAAAAAGCCACCCGAAAATTGCTGTATGACACGTACATTGCCCGCGAATTCGATGCGCGATCGGCCGTGGCGATGGCTTATTCCGATATCCACGCGCTGACCGCACAAATCGCGGCAACTCAAGCGGCGGTTCAGAGCCTGGCCAAACTCGTGCAGACATATCAGCAGGCCTTGAAGTTCGGAAATGTTGATATTGTCAGCTACTATGCCGAAGTCGATCAATTGATTTCCAAACGCATCAATCTCATCCGGTTGAAAAATCAACTGGAGCGCAATCGGATCGCTCTGGCCCTGGCCGCCGGAACGTATGTGCCGGAAATGCGGCGGTCACAGCAACCTATGCAACACGGAGAAAACACACCATGAAACACCGTCTGTTTCTGATTACCGGTACGGCCATCACGGCTGCAATGCTGGGATTGGCCGCAATGACATCCTGGCAGCACTCCGTTATGGGGCAAGCTTCCGCGATTGCCGCCGGTTCAGCCCACGGCACACCGCGCAAGGTAATCGCCTATGTCAAGACGGTGCCCATTCGCACACGACACATCACCGCGTCGGTGGTTGCCTACGGAACCGTCGTGGCACGGGCCAGTTCCATTCGCAATGTGACGGTTCCTTTCAAGTCGCAGGTATTGCGGATCCTGGTGGCCGGCGGACAGCACGTACGCAAGAATGAACCTCTTTTACAGTTGGAATCCACAAATTCCGAATTGCTGCTTCTGGCTCAGGCAAAAAGTGCCGCCATTGCCGCGCGGGAGCAACTGGCGGAAGTGAAACAAAAATTCGCATTGCATCTGGCCACGCGACAAAGTCTGCTGGCGGCCCGACAGACACTGCAACTGGCGCAATTGAATTTGGCGAACCTCCAGTCGCTGGGCATCGGCGGCCCCCGATTGATTAACGCACCCGCGGGCGGCGTGGTCGCCAAAATTCTTTCCGGCCCGGGACAGATTGTTTTACCGGGCGGGCCTCTGCTGCAGTTGGTGTCCTCCCGGAACATTGAAGTGCAACTGGGGCTGGAACCGGAAGATTCGGTAAAAGTTAAGCGCGGGCAAAGCGTGAAACTTATTCCCGTGGGTGGTGATACGACCCGTCAGATTGTTGGCACCATTGCCCTGATTACCCAGAGAGTCAATCCGCGGACTCGACTGGTGGATGTGTTTGTCACTCCGCAGGCACACTCTGGATTACTGCTGGGGCAATATGTCGAAGGCAAATTTATTATTGCCGGTGCCACCGGCCTGGTGGTTCCACGCGCCGCGGTATTACCAGTGGGTAATAAAGAAGAATTATTTACAGTCCGGCATGATCATGCGGTTCTGCATTACGTGCGAATTGGATTAACCAATGATCACGAACTGCAGGTGCTTAACAGCGCGCTGACGCAAGGAGAACCGGCGGTGGTTGTCGGCAACGCCGAGTTGCTCAATGGAATGGCGGTTACAGGGAAGTTCAAGCCATGAATTTTAATCAATGGATTCATAAACACACCCGATCCGTCCTTTTTGTCATGCTGGTTCTGGCCATGGGCGGGGCACTGGCGGCTCTGGGTCTGCCGGTGGCCTTGTTTCCGCGCGTGAGCTTTCCGCGCATTGAAGTATCCGTGGATTCCGGCCAGCAGCCCGCACAGCGTATGGCCGTTGCCGTGACGTATCCGGTGGAACAGGCCGTGCGTTCAATCCCCGGTGTGCGAACGGTTGAAGCGCGCACGGGTCGCGGCGCGTGCGAATTGAAAATAGGATTTGCCTGGGGGTCCAATATGGCGCAGGCGCTGTTGGAAGTGGATGCCCAGATTAATGCCATACTTTCCAAACTCCCCGCACAGACAAGTTTTCGGGCCAAACGCATGGATACCACCAATTTTCCCGTGCTCGGCTACAGTCTGGTTTCATCAACGGTGTCGCCCAGCCGTCTTCGCACGATTGCCACCTACAAACTCAAGCCGCTGCTTTCAGCGGTTCGCGGCGTGGCCCGGGTTCAGGTGCAGGGCGGAGCAACGCCGGAATATCATGTCATTGTTGATCCCGGCAGACTCCAGTCGTTTAACATGACGCTCTCGGACGTCGCGAAGGCTTTAAGCGCCGCCAATGTGCTTAGTGCGGTGGGAAAATTTGAAGACCATGACAAGCTTTATCTGATCATATCCAATACCAGCTATCGCAGCATCCGGCAGATTCAGCAGGTGGTTCTGCGGACCGGTGCCAACGGACTGGTTCGCCTCGGCGATGTCGCAACGGTAAAGCTTGCCACGAGGCCGCAGTGGACACGCGTGGATGCCGACGGCCACCCGGCGGTGCTGTTGCAGATATTTCAGCAGCCCGGGGGCAATACGGTTCAGATTGCGCGGGATATCAGAAGCAAGATTAACGGCTTTAAAAAGCAGCTTCCAGCGGGCATTAAAATCGCAACATGGTACAACCAGAGCCAGTTGATTCTGGCTTCAGCGGCGTCCGTTCGCGATGCGGTGATTATCGGAATCATTCTCGCGATTCTGGTGCTGCTGCTTTTTTTGCGCAACTGGAAAATCACGCTCATCGCCGCGATGGTGGTACCGGCGGTATTAAGTTCCACGATTCTGCTTCTATATCTCTTCCATATGAGTTTCAATATTATGACCCTCGGCGGCATGGCGGCGGCGGTGGGCCTGATTATCGATGATGCCATTGTGATGGTGGAGCATATCGTGCGGCGAATCCGGGGGGCATCGGGTGATCCGCGTGGACGCATCATCCGGGCCACACGCGAATTCACCGGGCCGCTGGCCGGATCCTCCACGTCCACAATGATTATTTTTGCGCCGCTGGCGTTTCTGTCGGGAATCACCGGAGCCTTTTTCAAGGCACTTTCCTTAACCATGGCCGCCAGCCTGCTGATCTCTTTTTTCATGGCGTGGCTCGCGGTGCCCGTGCTGGCGGCGCATTTTTTGAATCAACGGGACGCCGAACAGCCGGAAACCGGGCGCATAACAACTTTTTTGCATCGGATGTATGGATGGTTGATGGTCCGCATTCTTCGCGCGCCGTCGCTGATACTGGCGGTCATCATTCCCATTCTGGTGGTGGGATATCTGGCTTATCACAATGTCGGCAGCGGTTTTATGCCGCGTATGGATGAGGGCGGATTTATCCTCAATTACGTGGCCAATCCCGGCACCTCACCAACCGAAACAAACCGGCTGCTTCTGGAGGTGGAAAAAATCATTCTGGCCAATCCGTATGTTGACACCTTTTCCCGGCGTACCGGATTGCAGCTTGGCGGCGGCACAACCCGCTCTTACACGGGCGACTTCTTCATCCGGCTCAAGGGATTTCCACGCCCGCCGATCGAACGGATCATGACCGCCGTCCGCGAGCGCATTCGCCAGCGCGTGCCGGGGCTGAAAGTCGATACCGCACAGATGATGCAGGATCTCATCGGTGATCTTACGGCTGTTCCGCAGCCCATTGAGATCAAAATTTTCTCTGATAACGGTCCGCTGCTGGACGCACAGGCGTTAAAGGTGAAACAAGCCATTTCACATATTCCCGGCGTGGTGGAAATTCGCAGCGGCATTCAAATTGCGGGCGACGCGTTGCAAATTCGCGTTAACCGCATCAAAGCGGCCCTGCAGGGCATGACCGCGGGGGCGATTACCAGTGCGTTAAAGCAATATCTTTCCGGTACCGTAACGACCCATATTCAACGCGGACCGCAGATGATCGGCGTGCGGGTGTGGGTACCGCAGGCCGATCGCGCAACCGAGCGCGACATCGGAAATCTGCAGTTGCGCGCTCCGGACGGACATTTGTTTCCGCTTAAAGCGGTCGCCTCCATCGAAACGCTCACCGGTCAGCAGGAGATATTCAGCGACAACCTCAAACGTATGATTGCCGTCACGGCTCGCATCAGCGGGCGCGATATGGGGTCCACGGTCGCCGCGGTGCAGCGGGTACTGAATAAAACCGGAATGTTTCCGCACGGCATGTATTACGAACTTGGAGGCCTGTACAAACAACAGCAGATCGCCTTCCGCGGCCTGCTGGTGGTGATGCTCGCGGCCGTGCTGCTGGTATTTCTGGTGCTGCTGTTTCTGTATGAACATTTCCGCGTGGCTCTGGCCATGTTGTCCATTCCACTTTTGGCCCTGTGTTGCGTTTTTGTGGGGCTGTGGATTACGCATACCGAATTGAATGTCTCTTCCATGATGGGTATGACCATGGTGGTGGGTATTGTCACGGAGGTGGCCATATTTTATTACTCCGAATATCACGACATGGAAGAAGGCACGCCGGTGCTCAAACGCCTTATTGACGCCGGCAAAAATCGCATGCGCCCCATTGCCATGACCACGGTTGCCGCCATTCTCGCCCTGCTTCCGCTGGCCCTGGGGATCGGGCAGGGAGCACAGATGCAACAGCCGCTGGCCATTGCGATTATCACCGGGTTGTGCGTTCAGTTGCCGCTGACCCTGGTGATTCTGCCGGCGTTACTGGGCATTGTTCACCGGGTAAAAGTCGGTCAGCCAGTGGTGTAACCGGAACCATCATGTCGCCGTGGCACAGCATGAATGATAGGCTCGGCATGATCTTGCGTTGCGGCCGCATGAGTCTTGCGCATCAATACACCGGATTGTCATCAGGTGTGATGGTCCTGGGAATTCGGGGGCAGATCAATTGCGGCGAGCCCCACTTCATCCAGATTGCGGTGGCCGACCACCGTGCCGTCATCCAGCGCGTTTCGCCGCACAACTCTCAGCTTGGCGAAAAGCTTCTTCAAATCGACAATGCTGCCCCAGGTAAACCAGACGGTGACGGTAACACCGATAAAAAATTCAATAAATACATATCCGATATAGCTGAAATTCACCCACCAGTTTGCAGGCCACGGATGCACGATATTCCAGGCGACGATAATGACAAACGCCACAAACCATCCGAAGCGATAAATAAACAAACTCCATGAAATCGCCAGATCACCGGTTGTGAAATCTTTCGTAATGCCCATCAGCGCGCGAATGGATATTTTTTTGGGAATCAGGGCCTTCATTGCGGCCTCTTCCGGCGCGGCATATTGTCCGCGGTGCAGCATTTGATCAAGATTGAACGGCTGCCGGTACGTTAATAGCGACAGCCCAAGATAAAACCCGATTGCGGTGATAATGGAAAAAAACCATATCCAGTTGCTGTTAAATGGAAAGTGATCCGGACGGATCATCCAGTTCAGTTGGGGCACATGCGCGGAAATGCCTGCCAGAATACTGCTGATACCGCGCAACAATCGCGGATGATCGTGCTGCAACCACGGATATAAAAACGGCTCCCAGGCGCGTTGAAGAATAAATCCGCCGATGGTTACCAGCAGGCCACTGACCATCGCTCCCCACGCCCCCGCCGATGTGCCGCGCTTCCAGTAAAATCCGCCGATGATGGTGGCGCCAGCCCCCGAAAAAATTGCCGCGGCCAGTGCCAGAAACATCATGATGTATTGGGTTTGTGGAAACAGCGCGCTGAACAGAAACGCAAATACCGCCACTCCCACCACAGCGGTGCGCAGAGCAAAAAGATGCTGTCTGGTTTCCATAGGGCGTTTGCGAAGCGGCACGACCACATCCTGTATGAAAATACTGCCCCATGAGTGCATCATGGTGACATCTGTGGATATCTGGGCGAAGAGCATGATTGCCGCGAACATGCCTTTTACGCCGATTGGCAACATCAGGCTTAATGCCACCGGCCCAACGAGCTGCGCCCGTATGGCGGGGTTGTGCACCGAGTGCAGAATTGTCATAACCTTTTGGGCCCCTGCCGAATAAAGCGAATAATGCAGGAAGCAGAAAGCGCACATCGCCGTGACGGTCAGCAGCAGTGTGCGCGCTTCATTGCGCCACGGTCCGAGGATGGCCCCCATTTTCTGTTCATGGGCATTGATGGCCGCCGAACGGAAGCCATATCCGGCCTGCTGGCTCTGCCAGCCGTAGGCGAAGCCGAAAATCTGAATCGCCATGTACCAGAAATTAAAGCTGCCGATCTTCGATTCATCAAACGGGTTGAACATCGATTCGCCGGCGGGGCGTTGCAACATGCTATGCGCCACGCTTGACCAATGGAAGCTCATCAGCAGAACCACAACCACGACTATGTAAAATATCATGGAAATAAAACCGGCGAGGCTGTCAACCACCATGGCGGTAAGCTGTCCGCCCATGGCGGTCAACACCACGCCAGGGGTTAACAAAACAACCATCATAAATAGAAAGCTGGGAATCGCGTGCCCGAAGATATGCACCACCGGCGGTAATCCACAGTAGTAGATAAAAAATCTCGCCCCCACCGCCGGATAAATGCCATAAGCCACAATACCGGATAAAAAAGCCAGAGAACCGGCGAACACCCGGAAAGCCTTGGAATAACGAATCTCAAAAAACTGCCCCAGCGTCATGACCCGGCTTTCGCGGTATCGGTAAATGATAAACCCGGAAAGCAGGATAAACAGCCAAACCGCGTTGTTGGCCAATATCCAGAAGTTGTAAGCCGCAAAACCGGAAACAAAGAAAATTTCAAATTGTCCAATGACGTTGGTAATGCCAAAGACCGCTTCATTACTGGCGGTCGCCACCAGATAGCGCCCGGCCACCCGGCTGGCCGACATGAAATCTGCCACGCTGCGCGTATATTTCTGGGTTTTGATGCCAATAATTGCGGTAATCAATACCGGAACTGCCAGCATGATCCAGTCCAATATTGACATACCCATCACCTCAAAGCGCAAATGAGACAGCCTTTTGCGCCTGATTGCCGAGACAAATTTGCAAAACCGACTTAGGAATCCAGCCCCGGTTATCGCCGCTGTGCGATCCCCGCCTTTTACCTTGGCCCGGTTCCCTTAAGCACCATTCGTGCGGTAAATCTTTAACACACCTTGCCAATTATTGCAATAAACTTGCAGAAAATTATTGCGAAAGCTTTTCTGGAGCCAGACGGGACCGCCAGGTTGTACCAGCCGGCGTATCTTTCACCTCCACCCCAAGCGACAGCAATTGCTTGCGGATCATATCACCGGCGGCAAAATCCTTTTGCTGTCGGGCGGCGGTCCGCTTTTGCACCAGGTCCTCGACTTGTCGCTGCCTGTCTTGCGGAAGCGCCTGAAGATCAACAAACACAACACCCAGTACATGATCCACCTTTTTCAGACTCTGCAATGCGGAGCGAGCCTGCCGATAGGCCAGTTTCTTCTGTTTATGCAGTGGATTGGCCCAGGTGAACAACGCCGCCAGGGCGCCTGAAACATTCAAATCATCGTCCATCGCCAGATTAAATTCCGTCAGCATCTGCTGATCCGCGGGTTCCAGTACCAGTTCATGCAATGGAGCTGACGTAGTGCCGGGCGAGGAAAAATCACCTTCACCGGCGGCTTCATCGACTGCCGCAACCGCAGCCGTTAATTTTTCCGCCAGATCGCGCAGTGTGGTAATGGCTGCAGCGGCTTCATACAGACCCTGAATTGTAAAATTTAAAGGCTCTCTGTACCGTGTGCTGATAAGCCCCCATCGAATCACCACAGGATCAAATCCCCTTGCTGTAAGATCACGGATGGTGAAGAAATTCCCCTTGGATTTGGACATTTTTTCGCCGTTAACCATCAGATGGCGCGTGTGCATCCAATATTTGACAAACGGCTTCCCGGTGGCACCTTCCGATTGCGCAATTTCGCACTCATGATGCGGATGAATATTGTCTTCTCCACCTGTGTGCAGATCGAACGATTGGCCTAACGCGCGCATCGACATGACGCTGCATTCAATATGCCAGCCGGGGTACCCGTCACCCCATGGGCTGGGCCAGCGCATGAGATGATGCCGGTCCGGCTTCCAGAGAAAAAAATCCGCCGGATGCTTCTTGGCCGCCTGTTCATTGGTCCTTCCCCCGGCACCATGTGACAACTGTTCAAGGGAATTACCCGAAAGTTTACCATACGCTGGAAAGCTGCGAATATCATAATACACCACGCCGTCCGCCCCGATATAGGCGTGGCCGCGGGCAATGAGTGTTTCGATCATGGAAATAAATTCAGGAATATGCCGTGTGGGCCGGGGTATAATGCGCTCTTTGGATTCGTCGGTGCTGGCGGCATCATAATCCGCCACCACCCCCAGTCCCAGCAGACGGGCATCCTGCAGGAAGGCCTGTGCAAAAAAGTCCGCTACCGCGAACGGATCGTTGGGATTCTCAATCTGGGCTTTGCCCTGCTTCTTATTTTCCTTCATTTTTTCAACAGCCACTTCGAGCTTGTCGCGGCCCGCACCATCGGCGAGTTGATCGTCGGTCATGTGGCCTACATCGGTCATATTCATCACATGCGTAACATGTGCGCCGCGCAACTCCAGATAGCGCCGCAGCACATCAGCAAATAAAAAAGCCCGAAAATTGCCGATGTGGGCATAGTCATAAACGGTCGGACCACAGCTGTAAATCCCGATTTGGCTCCCCTTTATCGCATCGGCCGGGTCGGGGCCGGGATGCATCGGAACAAAATCCTCCAGACGATGATGCAATGTATTATAAAAGCTCGTGGGCATGGTGCGGTTATCTTCCTTTCGTCGATGAAGAATGTTTCCAGATCATCTGTTCAAGTAACCGCCCGGCACCGGCGGCATTACCCGAAACGATTTCCAACCCACATTCTATGCGGTTTTAAACGTTTGGAAAGGCCGGATCGTCTGCGGCAGCACCTTTGCCGCATCGTCTCCATTATTTCAGACGCGGACTGACGCCTGGTATTTTTCCACGGTTCCCCGCCTGCGGATGACCGGACTGTTTCAACGCCTGCGCCAGGAAATGATAGACCGATTTGTGCCCGGGACTTAACGCCATGACCGTACGAAACTGCCGGGCGGCCTGGGCGGGGTGGCCATGGTGCAATAAGTCCAGACCGTAAAAAAAGTGCGCCTGCGCCAACCGCGGATTAAGTTCCAAAACCTGCCGGTAAAGCATCATGGCTTGCCGCCAGTGACCGAGTTTATCCAGCAGGATCGCCAGGTTATAGCGAGCATCGACATTATGCGAATCGTACGCCATGGCATCGCGATAGGCTTTGATAGCCAACTCCGTGTTCCCTAAATGACTTTGTGCCAGGCCAAAGGCCAGATACAGCCGGCTTGAATTGGGCATTAACCCGATTCCGCGCCGCAGGTCCTTGACCGCCATGGCCCAATTTCCCTGTTGTTCATAACAATAAGCCAATTTGACAATGGCCTTGGCCTGATAGGAATCAACCATCAGCGATTGACGCAGATACCGCATCGCCATGGGAATGTTGTGCCTTTGCTCCAGATAAAGCGACCCCAACATATAGTTCGCCGCCGGGTCGATGCCTTTGGTCAGTTTCAGGGCCATCTGACAATTCGCGAATTCCTGATGAATATGCCCGTGGGCTTTGTCATGCAGAGCCAGCGTTTCATACGCTTTAAAACATTGTTTGTCATACCGCAATTCATGAACCCATATTTCAATGGGAGGCACGTAGTACTGGCACTGGGCATAACTGACCGTCCCCATCGCCGCCAGCACAATAACGCTCACTGCCACCGGAAATTTGGACAGTGAGCCGGTAAAATCAGGCCGGGATGCGATTCGTGCAGTAGTGCGGGATGCACGCGCCGGCCAATGGGACACCATTGTGTCGGACACCATCACTCCGGCTTGCGTCAGTAATACAATCAGGCTGATGCAGCCAAGATAAAAATAATGATCGGCAACAAACGTAAGGGCCATACCCGCGAACGCCACAAATCCCAGTGCGGGTGAGACCATAATGACATAGATGGCAACAGCCGCAAATAATCCGCGCCCGCATTTCTTTCGGGCGGCAAAACAGACCACCGCGACCAGAGCCGCAGCTATGGGGTAAAGTATATCCACCGTGGTAAAACCGTGGACATGCCAGCGCGGATAGACCATCAGAATCGGGTGGGGCCAGAGCAATTTCCAAACGTAAAACCAGATATCTTTACCGGCAATAACCAGATGCTGAAAAACCGTAAAATGATACGGTTTTCCATGTGCCCCGGCCCCGTATCGCTCCCGCCAAGCCGCCATCCATCCGGCACCCGCGGAAATGGCAAACCATGGAATGCTGGCGAAAATATGCTTGCGGGAAATACGACCGAGTTTCCACCAGGTTAAAACCAGTATGGCTGCGGGCAGTGCGCAGACAAAAGTTTTTGCGCATACCGCCAGAAAATAAAGCAGCAATGCAACACCGTAGAATTTCCACTTATATACCGGTTCTGCGGATTCCAATTGGTCCTCTGGACGGTCCAGACCGGCAAAACGTATCCACCCCCACGCTGCGCCAAGCACCAGGATTCCGGAGATCAGATTTTTCTGCTCCACTACCCACGCCACAGATTCAACCACCAACGGGTTGATGGCGAAAAGAGTGGCCGCCAGCCAGGCCGCACGCAGGTGCAACCGCAGCAGAATTCGCCATAGAATCAGCGCATTAAAAAACACCAGCAGGATGCTTACAATGTGATAACCCAGTGCATTGGCACCCCATAGCTGATATTGGAGAAAATAAGCCGTTACCGACAAAGGGTAATACTGTATGAACATCAAGGGATTAAACCAGATCACCCCTAAATCGCTCCACTGGTGCATGGCAGGATTATTGAGTATCCAGTAGCCATCATCCCAGATAAATCCAGCGGCATGTAACGGGTAATACACCAGCAGAATGCACATCAGCATGGCCAATGCCGGGATTATCACACGCGCACGACAAATCGCCTGCCACCAAGTTTGGTCAGAATTGACTTTGGAATCCGAATTCGGCACATTCAGCGCCGGCTCATTTTCCCCACGCGGGGAAACAGGGGGTTGTGAATCTTCCGCCATAACATACAATTTAACGTTACTGCCCGAAAATTGCATCCAGATCGCAGATTATCAGACAATCGGGGATATTCCATACGCCGCCGATATAACCATGAAAGAGAAATTCACGGGAAACCACAGCATCTGGTCTTGCCGCGGCATTGCGTTCCGCGTTGTCCGTAACACTGGACAAGCGTTGTTTTATTGCATTTTTGTGCCGAGTCTTCCTGTATTAAAGGGATGTTGTGCTGCCGGGGTGGTAATCATATCCCGGTTGAAACCCTTTTTTCCCATCACTTGGCTGGACCGTTCGCTGCTGGTATGATTACCGCATAATCATCAATGAAATCAATAAGATCAATATTGATTTCCGCGATGATTATTCACATTATGCCGCCGTAGCTCAGTTGGTAGAGCGAAGCTTTCGTAAAGCTTAGGTCAAGGGTTCGAGTCCCCTCGGCGGCTTTGACAGAATCACCAATAGAATCAATGCTTTCCTCGCCATCCATGCGGGTTTTGTGAATGTCACCTTTGGCCGCTTTCTGTCCATCCAAGTTTGTCCTGATACGCGGAAAATCCATCCCGGAGCGCCAAGTAGAACGCCGAGATTTTTCTTCGCACGCAGGCGCGTTGTTTTCGCCTTGTCCAAGGATTGATACGTCATGCGTCCCGGTGGCCCGCAGGCTCTGGTTCTCCGGCGGCAGGCTCAAGTCCGGCAGCTTGGCCAGGGCTTGGCTTTCCTGTTCCATCAGGCGGTGCCCGTAGGTGTCCATGGTCAAGGTAATCGTTGAATGCCGCATGATGGATTGAATGACTTTCGGATGCGCTCCCGATGCGGCCAGCCACGCCCCGCACGTATGCCGCAGGCTATGGAAGTCCAGGACACGCCCCTGATCGTCCGCGTAAGGGATAGCGGCGGCTTTTAAGTCCGCCTTGAGAATGTCGATGATGTTCCATCTTGGCGGCATGTTGAACGCGGCGGCCATCGGAAGCTTATCGGCCAGAAACTCCTTGAGCATTGCGGCGGTATCCGGGCGCAGCTCAATGACCGCGTATTGCCGATTCTTGGTGAATTCGGCGGCCAGTTCAATCACTGGCGGGGCATCATCCAGCTTAAAACATTGCCGCGTCAGGCAGCGGATTTCGCCCGCTCGCAGGCCGGTTTCGGTGGCCAGGCGGTACATCACGGCCCGTTCATTGCCGCTCATGCCGTAACGCTCCGGCCCGGTGCTTGTGGCCGCCAGCAGCGTCCGCAGTTCCTGCACGCTAAACGCCCGGCGTACATGCCGCCGATCAGTCTTGGCATTAAGCATCGGCAGCGACAGGGCGGGAGATTGTGCGGCCCGGCCTTCCCGTACCATCCACTGGCAGAATTGTCTGATCAATTGCACATAACCGTTATGCGTCAGGGCGCTGGCGTTTTCAGTTTCCAGCAATTCCTTGAGAAACGTCCGCAACAATTCCGGGGTTAGTTGCGTCCAATACGCCGCCTTGGCCGCCACGCGATTCAAGCGGTAAGCCGCCACGCGAACACGCGCCCGGGTAACGCCCTTGGCCCGCAGACTTTCAACCCAGTCGGCGATATGCTCACGCAGGGATTTGCTTCCCGTAAGCTTGGTTTGCTCAATAAGGCCCCAGCGGCCAAGCGTCGCTTTGGTGGAATCGGATTGATTCTCCAGCCAACGCGCCAGCGCCGGGGTCAGGCCCTCGCCGGAAAGCCGATTGCTCACCAATTCCTGTATGGTTCGGCCCAGGGCAAGGGATTGATTCTTATCCGTGAATGCGGGCAACCGTCGGATGATGCGGCGGTGATCCCGCAACTCAATGTAAAAGCTTTTTGTCTTGTGGGTAACGCCGTGATTGTCACGGTATGAGCTTTTGAACACTCGCATAATTTTACTCCTCGCGCTTTTCAAGTTTCACGGAAATGCCCAGTGCCGCCAATACGCGGCTTGCGCTTCGCAAGGTCAATGTCCGGTTGCGATTCATGAATCGGGAGATCGCCCCTTGTGAAACGCCCGAATTAAGCGACAAGCGATATTGAGATTCCCCGCTTTGGGTTATCGCTTCACGCACCGTCTTATCAAGGTCAAGCTTTTTCATATATTCCCATTATCATATAATACAATCCCATTGTCAAGCGGCCACGGATACCCCTGAAAATGGGGCATTTTGGGACATTCCTACGGGGCCTTCATGGCCTTGAGCATCCGGCGGGTCATCCGGCGGACATCCTCCATTGCCGGAGCCATGGCCACGCCGAATACCTTGTCCGCCGCCGCAATGCGGACGATGCCGGGTTGTTTGGGGTCATCGCGTAGTTCACGCCACGTTTCTACGCACCTCACGGCTTCCCCGGCGGCCATTCTCTGCGCCGCGGAAAGCATGGCGTCCGCACGGGCCTGTAACTCCCTTTGAAACGCGGGCAGTTTCTTCCACCGCTTCACAGTTCGGGTGTCCACACCCGCGGCTTGTGCCGCAACTTCCAGCGTCGCCCCCTGAAACAATGCTTCCAGCGCGGGCAGTTGTTTTTCGGTGATGCCTTCATCCGTCATCGTGGCCGCTCCAAAACCCCGTACTATCCATTATTCTATTCATTTGGCTTGGGTTTGTTGCCATCGCCGGATCATCAGTGCGGGCATCGCTGTAGGGTTTCTCGGAGTACAGGGCATACCGCAATGCGTCGCATGTATGATCGTCTTTCTTCATCGGCATGTCCGGGTCAGTCCGCACAGTGCCTTTGTCCCATCGGTAAGAGGATAGCTCACGTATGGTGTTGACACAGTTGGCGGTTACGTGCAGGCGGGGCTTGCCATCGCCCATAATCATCATCAACCGTTGTGTTTCTTCGATGCCAGCCCGGACGGCCTTGCGGGCGGTGCTGGTCGGCACGCCCAGGGCACCGAGTTCATTTCGTGCCGCAGCATCTTCGGGATCAGCCCAGGTGCGTTGAACGTTCATGCCATCGCTCATGGCTTTGATCGTTGCGGCGTGTTCGGCAATGCGGGTTCGCGGCTTGTAGTATTCCTGAAACACAACCCAGCCGCCGTCGCCGGTCTTGTACAGCCAGAGGCACACAAACGGGTTATTGAAGCCAAAGTCTATGCTGCGAACAATCAGCTTGTCGGCCAGCGTCGCCGGATTGATGGCGGGAATAACATGCACGTTGCGATTGAACAGCGGATAAACCGCGCCTTGGAAACTCCCAAATTCCCCGGCCATGCGGGTAGCCCTGAACTGCTCCGGTATCTCCTGCTCAAAGGCGTCGATCCAGTCAGAGGAAACAAAGCTATTGTCCCGTGTCCTGAACTGGTGCCATGACCAGCCGGGCGAATGGGAATTAAACTTATCCTCCATGAACGGGTCAAATTCAATGGGCGTCTGGGTCATGATGATCTGGCCGCGTGTGTCGCGTGTGCGAGCGAATATTTCAATGAATATGGAGGCTGGAAACTGTTCATCAATCCATGCCCCGCCGATGCTCCGGGCCTGAAACAGCCGTCGCCCTTGCTCGCTGGACTTGAACTCAATTACCCAACCGTTGTGCAATCGGACGGCGGCGGGCCAGTTGCGGGCCTGATCGTGCCATGAGATTTTGCGTATCTCGTGGGCGGCAAAGTGCTTGGTAAGTTTTTCAGCCCAGCATACACCGCAGGCGAGTTCAAAACTCTGGCCGATGATCCAGAACGGGCAATTCTGATATGGCGGGGCGTGTTTCAGGATGCGGGCAACCTTGATGGCCCCGGCTTCCGT
>JAJZJL010000029.1 GCA_021810145.1 Planctomycetota bacterium
GATCATTTCGCCTTCCCCCGGAAGCGCAGGAGTCAATGCGCAAACCGGGATTACGGGCAAGCAGGGCGTCCCAATAAGCCAGATGTCCCTGCACATAGAAATTTTCCGTGATTCCCTGCCGGTCCGCCGGGTCATTATTGCGCCATGCCACAAGCGGTCCGGCACCGTTCATATCCTCCCGGTACCAGTCAATGCCGTTGGCTTTAATCAGCGCGTCAAAATGGTGAATCAGCCATGCCAACGCCCGCGGATCACCTTCATTGAGAATCTCGCCGACAGTCGCGGCATTGCCACGCATCAGCCATCGGGGATGGTGCGTGGCCAGCCACGACGCCGGATCGCTGACGCGTTCGGGTTCGCACCAGAGAACAAATTTCATGCCATGGGCGTGAATCCAGTTGGTAAAGGGTTTGAATCCGCGGGGAAATTCCTTCCGATTAATCACCCATGTGCCGGTGTTATTCGGGAATTGTGAATCAGTACTGCAGACATACCACGGATTGCGTCCGCCCTGATCACGCCAGCAAAGATCCGGTTTAATGCCGGCGCGCAAAAATTCTTCCACGTAGGAAACATTGTTGCCGTTGACCTGAATTTGACTTAACGCGCCCGGGGTTTTGCCATCAACCCGGGGAATAATATGCGCAAGATAGAATTTGCGCCACAGATTCTGCGCAGCGGTCACACTGTTTCCCCGCCAGAACAGCAGCAGAATCAGCGGGGTACGAATTTCCTCACCGGGCTTGAGATACAGGTGCGTGAGTTCCTGGCCCGCCTGAATGTGCAGTGCGTCAGCGTTGTCACGGATGAACGAACTGGCCCACTGCCCCGGCCAGCCGATGGCCAGAATCATTCCACCGCCGGGGGTCTGCAGATTGTAGTACGGCCACCCCCGCGGACCATTGCTGGACTTGCCGCCCACCGGCGCGAATGTCTCCACGCAGCCGGGCGTCAGCTTGAATTGGCCGGGTTGGTAGCTGTCGGCGGTGCAGAAATCTCCCTTGATCGTGTTCAAAACAAATTCCGGCCCCATTGCGCGTGAAAACCGCGCGTCCAGCGCCTGAATATTCTCAATAATCGGTGTGGGATGCGCACCAATATTTTTGAAGTACACCGTCCATTGCACCACGGGATAATCGTCATGTTCCACGGCCACACATTTCACCCGCAAACCGGCGGCCGTCCAGGTAATAACGTGTTCGGTCCGGTACTGATCCAGACGCCGGCGCGTTTGCGTGCGGGCGTATGCTCGCAAAGCCGTTGAAGAATGTTTCCCGTCGCAGATAAATGAAAAGGGCGGAACGTGTGCGGCGGCGAGGAGTTTCTGCTGCGTCCATTGTTTTTTCAACGCCATGTCATGCGGCGACACGGGAGATGGAATCGTTGCCGCCAATTGATCGGGACCCCAGGCGCAACCTTCCATTGCCGTTAACGTTATCGCAGCCGCAACGTTTCTCAACAACTGCCTGCGACTGCTGCGGCCAGAGGCTCTGGCATGTATCGCAAAGTCGGGTTCATCGGCGTGAGTCATATTGGGTGATCCTTGTATCCATTTTGTATTTTACAAGCTTGCGCCCCGATAACAGCCATGCCGTATGCCGTACGGATCAACCTTACGAACGGAATATCTGCTTTTTAAATGCGCGCAGATAATCCAGGCGATACTGTTCCATCGCCGCGGAACTGGTCAGGCATTTATCCCACGGCAAAGCCGGACGCGGGCCGATTTTCCCCAGCGGCGGAGGTGGAAGATGATTGCGGTACTCCGCGGCAATTTGACTGAACCGCTTGCCCCATATTTTTTCTTGGCCATTGGCGGTAAACAGGCCGCTGAATCGTGTTACGTCCGCCGCCACCGGATTATCATACATAGCCCAGTTCAGCCAGCCACATGCCAGCGGGGTGGACATCTGAACCTCCTGGGCGCAAAAATCGGCCTGCTGTTGTTGCGACGCATATTTCGGTGGACCATAATTCGGACAGAATCCACCTCCGTACCATCCGAACTCGGCCAATACCGTGGGCAAGCCCGGCAGGGCCGCCCCTTGCACCACGCATTGCAGGTACGCCAGATTGGCCAACCTGGTCGCTTCAGAGTCGTAACGATATCCACCGGCCGCCAGCGGGTAAAAATGAATCTCCATAAAATCCAGGAACTTGGCCTGCCGTTGCGGACGGAACCCCGAATACAGTTTCAATGGAATCGGCGTGCCCGGCACCGACCACTGAATCAGCCCCACGGTTACCAGAGCGTCCGGATCAGCACGTTTGATTGCCGCCGCCTGACGTTGTGTCCACTGGTCGGCAATGTGCTCGCGGAAATGTTGAAAAGCCAGCAGTGCGGAATCACCCGCCTTGTCCCGCGAAGGCGGAATGGGCGTTGACCGGTGGTTCCATTTGTTCCACGCCCTCTGCATGGCCGGTGTTTCCCACCCCACCGTCGGCTCATTGGCCAGTTCGTAAGCCATAATCACATTGCGCCCTTTATACCGGCTCGCCAGCATCGACCAGAATTGCACCTGATATTCCAATGCCTGCGGGTCGGCATATTCGTCTCCGCGCTGCCAGTGTGGAACTTCATTCAACGGGCGTTTTTGCCACGTTGTCAAGGCACAAACCTGCACGTAGATTCCGACTTCTTCGGCCATGGCCAGAAACCGGTCGAACTTCTCAATCGCGGAGAAATCCAAAACACCCGGGCGCGGGTAAAAGGACAGGCTGGTGAGCCATAACCGGACAATGTTGAACCCCTGCGATTGAAGCAGGCGCAAATCTCGGTGTGTGGCTGTGGCATCAAACTTTTGCCAGAAGCGGGGCGTCCATCCGTCGCTGGCCCGGAAATACATGGTTCCGAACGGGACAAAGGGCTTGTTATCCGTGGTGATCAAGCCGCGCCAACCTGGATGCACGCGTATCCTGGGTAGAGATGTTTTTCCACCGGCCGTCACGGACACACCGGAAGCATCGTTACCCCCCGCCGCTTTAGCCGGGACAGCCTGCAACGTGCCATTCCATGGCGACGCGATGGCACCGATCGCGCCGGAAGCCGCCAGTTTGCAAAATCTTCTGCGATGCATCGTATTTTCTCCGTAAGACTCAATTTATTTTTTTACTTGAATATCCCTTTGTATGCTTGCGCATGAATCATCAGCCTGGCTCGTGGCACACCGGCGGCTTTTGCAGTAAGGGTGATCGCACCGGGATGATGGGATACTCTTACCAGAACCAGACACAATCCGTTGAAGGCGCGAATCTGATGGCCAATGTTGGATTCGTGGCATGCGGGATCGCCGTTGCAGACACCCGCGATCGAGCCGGGACCCGACACACTGAATTGAACCATATTATCCGCATGTGGCAGCATCACCCCATGCGCATCAACGATTTTTACCGCGATCGGGGCGATGCTTTCGCCATTGGCCGTTATGCGTGGCTCTTCATCGGTCAATTGCAATTCTGCCGCCGGACCCGCAGTATGGTACGTCCATGTCGCAACCACCCGGCCGCCGTTGGAGCCGCGAGCGGTCAGCGTGCCGGGATGGTAAGGAACTGTCCAATCCAGATATTTATATTTCGGCATGCTTTTAGCACCCAGATTTTTGCCGTTGAGAAACAGTGTCACGCGATGGCAATTGGAATAACAGCGGATCAGCACCGGCTTGCCTCGCATTGAATCCGGAAATGTCCATGCGGGAAATATGTACACCCGCGGCTTTTTATCCCACCAGGTCCGCCAGTAGTAATAAGCCGGTTTGGGAAAGCCGCATCGATCCATACACCCCACCTGGCTGGTAACATCCGGCCAGCCTATGGGATTCGGTTCCCCCATGTAATCAAAACCGGTCCAGACAAATGCACCGGCTACAAATCGGTTCTGCATTACAGGAACCCACGTCCGCCAGGGCGCGCGATTTCCCACCAACCCCGGCCCACCGCTTTTCACCCACATGTGAGGGCCGGTGCCGTACTGGTTGATGTGCCCCGCCCGGATATGGGTGTCTACGACGCCCCGGTCACTGAACATGTTGACGTCTTCACTTCCAAATATCATCTTGCCGGGTATCTGTTTGTGCAGTTGGGAAAACAGATTAACACCGTAGTTGCAACCCAGTATGTCCTCCAGGGTCATAAACCCCTGACCGAAATAATCGTGACGGGGCTTATAAACACAGTAAGCACACGTTACCGGGCGCGTGGGATCAAGGCGATGCACGAGCTGCATCATGGTTTTGAAAACGTTGATCCCGTAGGCTGTGGACTCAACATATATCTCTTCATTGCATAGCGACCAGAAAATAATGCAGGGATTATTCCGTTGCGTCAGGATCATCCACTTCAGATCGGAAAGATTTTTATATGGCTGGCCCGGTGCGGTCTTGGATGCCTGAACATCTCCCAGATGACGGTTCTCATCCATCACCAGCATGCCCAGATGATTGCACGCACGGTAAAACGCCCCGTCCAGCGGATTGTGCGCCGTGCGATAGGCATTAGACCCCATCGCCTTGAGCTTTTTAATTCGCCATGCCCATAAATTGTCCGGTGCTGCTATCCCCACACCCGGAAAATCCTGATGATTGCACGTGCCCTTGATTTCCACGTGTTTACCATCCAGGAAAAAGCCGTGGTTCGGGCCAAACCTCAATGTGCGTATGCCAAACGTGGTCTTTTTTTCATCCACTGTGGCCCCGTTGACGTCCAGCGTGGTCATAAGGTGATACAGGTTGCAGTGCTGCAGAGACCACAACGCAGCGTTATCAACCGCGGTATGCTGAATCAAGGTTTTTTTCCGCCCCGCTGCCAGTTCAGCAGGGGTCGAAACCGTCTTGATGACCGCTCCATCAGGGCCGACTATACGCGATATCAGCGTAAAGTTCCGTCCTGTCTTATGGGCGTTGGCGATACGGGTCTGAATGGTCAGATCGGCGTCCGCATGATCGCCATCCGGCAATCCGTACTGAATTGGACCCGGCACATGACTGATCACAAACGTACCCCATGGGCTTACGTGCAGCTTATCGGTGACAACCAGCCGAACATGGCGGTAAATCCCCCCGCCTTCATACCACCAGCCCTCAAAAAACCGCGGATCAACAAATACGGCCAGCGTATTGGATTGTCCGTAATGCACACATTTGCTGATGTCATAACGGAATCCGGTGTACCCGCCGGGATGCTGCCCCACCAGCCGGCCGTTGATAAACACCACCGCATCGCGGTATACACCGCCGAAGTTCAGCCACACGGTTTTACCTTGAGCCGCCACGGGCAGACTGAAATTTCGCCGGTACCATGCCGGATATAACGGCAGTGAACCATGCGTCCCCATCAAATGGCCCGCGTTGACGAACGTGCCCGCAACGATGTAATCATCGGGCAATTGAACCGATGTCCATGCGGCATGCGGTCCGGGGCAATGCAATTGCATTATTTGTGAGGCCGTCAGAAATGGCAGCGGCTTCCAGCGATGAAACTTCGGCATCCGATGAATCATCCATCCGTTATCCATCAACCTTACATACCTCGCGGACTGAACCGGAAGTGTGACGGCGGCAAGTCCCGATCCGGAATCGGCGAGCAGAAAAACGGCAAGCAGGATGACATAATAGCCGGTGCAGGAAAATAGCGATCTTAAGGGGAAAATCGTGTACGCTTGTTTCATTGTTGATGCGGTCCCAACCCGGCATTTTTCCAAAGGATGGATTCAAACACCTGAAATCACGCTCAATATCACACCGGCAGACAATGATAAGATTTTATCAGCAACGGTCCAGTGTCGATTCTCGTCATTTTATGTGCCTTTTTGCGGCATTGAGCAGGCGGTGTTGCTTGATATGCCGTGAACCGCAGCATTGCTTGTCTGTGCCTGATTGGGTACTATTTGATAACGCTGTTCAGGCCGCCATGCAAAGGAGAGTCACCGTGTCACCGGATACCTGCTCAGCGTGCGGAACGCTCATCGCCGGCTCACACGCCTGCCTCCTTCGCGGCCAAATTGTCTGCCCCCGCTGCCACAGTCCGGCTACCGCCCCGGAAACGCCCGAACACCGGGTGCAACCCGGTGGTTTTTCTTCTGCCGCGCCATCCGCCGCCCCCGCACGGCCGCCGCTAAAGGTAAACCCGGCCGAACTGCGGAGCCGCGCCAACAGATACCGCGTCCAGTCCCAATCCGCCCCGGGCCTCGCGCGTATGCCGAGGCTAAACAGGGCATCCTCCAAGATGGGCAGCGGGCCAATACCCTTTTTGAGCACGCGCCGTGGCGTCTTTTTCACCTTGGAACAAAACCCCAGCAAAAAACCATTGCCGCCGCGCTGCACAGCCGACATCAGCGCCAGCCGATCGAGGAGAATACCATGAAAACAAAACAATTGGCCAATATCTTAATTAAAGTCCTCGGCCTCTACTTTTTATTGACCGGCATACCCGATATCCTGGTATTGATTGGTCAGTTGATCGTATCTGTATTTTCTGCCGGAACGGGGATGCCCAGCGGTGCAGCAGGCTGGTTTTGGCTGTGCGAGCCAGCCATACAGTTTGTGTTTGGCATGATCCTGATTGTCAGAAGCAGGAAAGTTACGGAATTTTTATTCAAAGACGACGGCGATTAAAGCCCGTAAGCAAGCATTAATCACGTTCGCATCTCTCCGTTGCGGCATGTGATGGCTTTGCACTTTTGCGGTAATAGTCTCGATGCCAACCGCGAGCTATGTGGCTACCCCCACGTTCCTCCGCTTCTGAAGTTTATCCCGATGACCTGATTTATTCTTGGGATATCGGGATGCCTTCGTGGTGAAAATTCGTTACTGTCCGTTGAGCAAAGCGCAGCGCTTCCGCATTATTCTAACTCCCAACTCCCAACTCCTGACTCCCAGCTTCTCAACGCCCCCCTTCGCGTCCGCAGTTTATCCCGATGGCCTGGTTTATTCTTGTGATATCGGGATGCCTTTGAGTCTTGGTGGTGAAAAACCGTATCAATGATCAATGAGCAATGACCTCCGGTGCGGCGGCACACGGTGATTTGCGGAACCGGCATCCCGATGGCTTGCTCCCGGCGCAATCAGAATTTCGCCCCGGGCGAGCCGCGACTTAAAGAAAACATCACGGCGGAAACGGTGTTGCCGGGAATTGTGACGGCCAAGGTGGTGTCGCGGTTTCGCCGGGTTTGCGTATCGGTTAAACTTTGAGCCATGAAGCCATCCCGTAAAAAGCGTATTTACGTTGACACTTCGGTCATTGGAGGATGTCTGGACCGCGAATTCTCAGCCGAATCCCAGCGTTTAATGGCGTTGGTACGAGATGGCAGCTTTACCATGGTGATCAGCCAGATTGTGCCTAACGAGTTGGCGGCGGCACCCCCTCGCGTTCGCGCGGTATTGGAATCTATCTCACCGGAACACATTGAGTTCGCAGACTTGAACCTCGATATGATGGCGTTGCGGGATGCGTATCTGGCGGCGGGAGTGGTGGGCCCCCGGTGGAAGGAAGATGCTTTGCACGTCGCCGCCGCGAGTGTTACCGGGGTGGACGCCATTGTGTCGTGGAATTTCAAACATATTGTTCGCCTTGATCACATCAACGGCTATAATGACGTCAATGAAAGCCGGGGCTTTCGGCGACTGACAATTATAACTCCACTGGAGGTGATACATGCCGCTGATGATGAAGAAGACGGCCAAAAAATTTGACTGTGTGGCCTTTAAGCACAAGACGCAGGAAAGGATTTATCAGGAAATCAAGGATTTAAGCCCGCGGGAGGAAATCGACTATTTTGACCGAAGGGCACGGAGTGGAGCACTTGCATCATTTTGGCGGCGGCTGGAGCGAGAGGGCCGCCGGACACCGATCAAAGGACGAATTAAATAATCGTGGTCATCCGTAGTGGCTCAAGCGCAGCGTGCAGTCGTGGTCTATCGAATTGTAGATGAGCTTTTTTTTCGTGATAATGGAAGCGGCGGATACAATGGTCGGGATCAGCGGGATGCAGTAGCGGCAGTAGCTCCAGTAATTGCAGCAGGGGGCGGTATTGGGCAGAAAAAGCGGTGTCAATCAGCACCGATTATGGATCACGGATCAAATAACAGCTATTGTCAAATGTTGTGGATTGCCTGAATCAGGCGGCTGATCTTTTGACTCCATTTTCGAATTTGATTCCTGCCGAGGCATCTGGAATTCATTCCGAGCCGTTAAACCTCGGGAAACCCATCTTGGCAGGCTGTCCCGGGACGGATGTGGGCGGGCGGGCGTGAGTGTTGGCGAGGACAACTGTCAATGATCAGTGAGAAATAATCAATGAGCAATAACTCCCGGCGGCTGCGGATACCCCGTGCGCCAGGCCGATGCCGGGGTATTGCATTTTTACACGGTGCGCGGACGGCCGCGGGTTTCCACCCGCAGTTGAATGGCCGGAATCAGGTCGCATTGCGCCGCATTGGTGTAGAGTCTGTTTGCTTTGCGTTCTTTGCGCCTTTGCGTTCATGACCTCGGTGTCCTCTGTGAACTCTGTGGCTACCCCCGTGGTTTGCAACTCTGCGCCACAATCTGTCAAATTCTTCGCGATCTGCGAAGAATTCCCAACTCGGCACACCGCGCTATTGACGGACGGTTACCGCCGGCAGAGCCGGCGGCTATGTGATGTTTGGTTGCGGCTTGGCAAACTGCGCAATCTGTAAATAAGTCATTCGCGGATATGGCTCATTGGTTAGTTTGGGCTTTGGCGGTATACTTCTGACAGTTATATGGCGAAATCATCATCCAATAAAAAAAATGCCGCTGCCGATGGTAAGCCGCATGCACCACGGATAGAAAATCGGCGGGCGCATTTTGACTATGCGGTGCTGGAAAAGGTGGAGGCGGGCATCGCGCTGATGGGCAGCGAGGTGAAAAGCGTGCGCCAGGGGAAGGTGCAGTTGGCCGGGGCGTTTGCGATTATCCGCAACGGTCAGGTTTTCCTCATGGGCTGCCACATTGACACATATGAACAGGCCAATCAGTTTAATCATGATCCCACACGCCAGCGGAAACTTCTGCTGCATAAACGGGAAATCCGGCGTTTGCAGCAGGAATTAGCCAAGCAGCCCGGCTGCACCCTGATTCCGCTGGATTTGTTTTTCAAACACGGGTACGCCAAAATTTCACTGGCCCTCGCCAAGGGCAAAGCCAAATATGACAAGCGGCAAGCCATTAAAAAGCGTGATGCCCAACGCGACATGCAGCGGGCCGTGCGCCGGCGATGAAGCATTCCATTGATTCGTTGATTTACCGCGGCTTATGCGATTACTTACTGATAAACCCATGGTCCGCAACTGGCATGATGTTGGGGTTATCGTGCGCGGAAGGTGCCGGGGTATGGGCATGGGTTTCGGCTGGCGGAGCCAATGGAGATTCAGTCGCTGCGGGAATTTTAGCCGTAGTTGAAGCCGCCGGAGCAGCTTTTCCAGATTGCTGATACACCATCCCCATTTTGAACGCAATAACCACCAGCCAGACAAAAAGCACCATGTATATGCCCAAAGCGAGGCTCGTGGGAATCAGCACAATAACCAGTCCAAAACTGACAAACATGGCGGCAAGACCATAACTGGTCAGTGCGGCCTGTTTGACGGATAAGCCGCGTTTGAGCAGAAAATGATGAAAATGTCCCGAGTCGGGCGAAAAGACCGGGCGATGATTGAGCTTTCTGCGAACAATGGCCAGAAATGTGTCCAGAATGGGCAGACCAAAAATCACCAGCGAACCAAGGAACCAGCGGAATATGCCGTCATTTCCGAACATGATAATCATGGCCCCGCAAACATATCCCAGGAACATGCTGCCGGTATCGCCCATGAAGATGCTGGCCGGGTTGAAATTATATGGCAGGAAACCAAGCACCGCCCCCAGCAGCGCCAGGCTCAGGGTAATGCGGGTGGGATTCATGGAGGCCACGCCGGCCGAAGGCACACCCGTGCAGGCCAGATACAAAGCCAGCGCCAGATAACCAACGGCCATGATGCTGGTAACCCCGGAGCACAAACCGTCAAGACCATCGAGCAGATTCATCGCATTGCTCGCGGCCATGATAATCAGCACCGCCATGACGGCGCTTAATAAGCTCGCGAAGAGCATATACATTTGTGGATGGGTCAATTGAACAGCGGGAATCCAACCGTGGCGTTCCAGCGGAAAAATCAGCATATTCGCCAGATCAATGCGGATGCCAAAAAAGCCGGACCGGTCCACGCTTAGAAAAAACAGCAATACCGCCCCGAGAAATTGTCCGAACAGCTTGAGCCGGGGCGTAATGCTGTAGACATCATCAATCAGGCCGCACAGCACCACCGTGCCGGCACCGAGAATAATGCCCGGCGGCACCTGCACATTGGCCACCAGGTTGGGATCACTGTTGATCGGCGTAATAAAAACCGACACCAGTACGCCGGCCATCCAGCCGATGAAAGTGGCTACTCCACCGAGATACGCAATGGGCCGGGTATGAATTTTGCGATGGCCATCAGGCTCATCGACCACACCATAGCGAAGGGCCAGTTGCCGCATAACCGGAGTAAGAAAAACGGTTACAAGAAACGAAACATAAAACACCGGCATGTACGGCATAAGCACCGTACCGGGTGAAAGCGAATTAACAACAGTTGGAAGCATACAAATTCCGCAGCGATAACGTTACGTCTGGTTCAACTCCCGGCAAATTGGCGGGCGGGCATCCCCCTCCATATCCAACTTCACTAAATTGAAGTATACATCCGCCTGAAACCCCTTTGCAAATTAAATGGACGAATAATTCGTCCACTAAGCCAACGGCCACAGCAACTTATCGGCGAAATTGGCTCCCGATAATTGTTATTCATTGCGTGGCCGATAAAAGGCGGGAAATTGAAATATACTGACAATTCACCAACCGCCGATATATAATAGGCACCGGTTATGCAGCCAGAGAATTGCAGGCGTCCGAAACGCTTTGGGAAAGAGATTTCCTGAGAATCTGCAACTTGGCGGCTTTCGTTGCGTTGTAACTCTTGATGCCGGGAAGCAGAATGCCAGCTCAGTCAACGGCAATCCGACAGTTCGAGGCGGCTGTCCATGCCAACATGGGCCGGCTGACCGCCCTGGCGCGGTCGATGCTTGGTTCGCAAATTCGCGATGCCAAGCAGGCCGAGGATATTGTGCAGGACGCACTGCTGAAGCTGTTCCGCCATTGCGAATCTTATAACTGGGATGATGGCGGGTGGTCGCTGATGGCTAAAGCTGTGGCTCGCAATGTCATTAGTTGCCGTCGGCGTAAAATCGGACAATCGCTCGATGCTGATGACGGTTTATACGACGGCTTGGGAAAGGAAAACGACCCCGCGGATATTCCCTTGACCGCGGAAACAGTGGCACTGGTGCGGCAGCACATAGCCATGCTTCCAGATGACTGGCGCGAGGCGCTGGTGCTGCGTGAGCAACAGGGCATGGGGTATCGGGAAATTTCCGAAACCCTGGGCGCCACGGAGTCGCAGGTAAAAACCTGGCTCCATCGCGCCAGAGTAAAATTAGCCCAGTCGCTTAAGTCGCACTTGGAGCAATAGAATAAGGCAATGGCTGATGACCATCGGCCGGAGTCAGGACAAGAAAGGAAAAACGGTTTTCAAAGAGGTGCATTATGCGAGAAACCGATTACATCACATTGGAATTATATCTGGATGGTGAACTTCCGGAAGCGGAAAAATCCGCGTTGGAACAGCGATTGTCCGCGGATCAGGCATTGGCCCAGGCGCTGGCGCATCTGAAGCAGGCGCGCGCACTGCGGACGACTGCGTTGCAAACGTACATGCCGGATGCGGCTCAATCGCATCGCCTGGCGCTGCAGGCATTGAATTATTGCCGGGAAAATCAATATTCTCCGATTGGCCGCATATTGGAATCCAACTCCGCGGGAGTCTGGTTCAAGCGTGCCGGCATGGTGGCGGCATGCTTGTTGCTGGCCGTGGGAAGTTTTTTGGCCGGTCGCGGCTCCGCGGCTCCGGCAGCGCAGAGCGCATCAGCGCGGGCATCTTCTTCCATAGTCGGCTATACTGTGCAAATCAGTACGCCCAGCGGACAAGTTGTATCGCAGACGTTTGCAACGTATCAGCAGGCTAAAGCCTTTGCACAAACCTATACCGCGGCCGAACAGACGGTCAGCAACCAGTCAGCGGTGGCACCGCAGGTGGCATCGGCGGCTAATACGGGTGTGTTTTAAACAATCGGGCGGCACCGCGTGTGCTGCGTTTATTTCGATGGCTTGTTTTTGTGTGTGGTGATCGTTCAGAAATCAATGGCAAAAAAAATACAACAATCTAACTGCGTGATATTCTCCAGATGGCAAGGCGCAATGTCGGCAGCATTGGCAACCGCACTTGCGATTTTAACGCTTTGCATATGCAACCGGCCGGCGGTTGGACAAAATATGACCGACGGCAATAAACCATTTTCCCCGCCCGCGTACCCGGCAGTTGGAGTACAGGTTCTCCAGCAGATCAGCCGCGAATCTCAGGCCTTTTATCGCTCACTGCAAAAATCTTTTGTCATTGTGGAAGTGGATCCCAATCCGCTGCATCTGCTGCCGGCGGATATTCAGAAAAAATTTCTTCTCTGGGAGAAAAACTGGGTTGTGCAGCATGATTTCCGCGCCAATCCCAATGCCCGCCGGCGGTGGCCTTCCGAGCCGCATATTGTCATCAAACCTGATTTAAAATCCGCACCGGCCAGAGAACCGGTTCTCAATCACAATCAGCGGGAACGACTGGGCGATATTAATCATCATCCGCTGGCGGAGATTTTTTTAATCCGTCATTATCTTTTTGAAACCCACCCGCTTCCCCCGAAGGAATTCTGGCCGGTAGTCAATCTCATCAACGCCCGACTTACGTCCCTGACCGCGCACAGCAACTACACGGTTCGCGGACTGATAGTTGGAAAACATGACTACATTGTCATACCGGCCATCATCGCCCCACCGGGTGATACGCGCCCCATCACAATCTGGAATGCCGAAGGCGAGAAGTTTTCCGCTCATATTCTGGGCATGAAACTGAATATGGGCGTAACGGTACTGGGGCTGAAAAAAAATGACAATATGCATGGCATATCGCTGATCCGGCATCCGCTGCGCCCGGCGGAACTGCTTTTTTCAGTGGATGCCACGATGCCATCAGCCCATTGGATTATGCCCCTCGGCGGAAGTGTGGAGCGTATCGCCCGTCACGGGCAGCACGATGTGGATAGAGCCCCCGGCTTTGGCGGTCTGATGAGCAAATTGCCGACGTTTGTATTTAATCTGCGCGGTCATCTGGCGGCGCTGAATCTGGCAAGCGGCTTTTTTCCGTTGAACAATAATCGCCGGGCGCTGCGAAGTTTTCTGCTCACCGGCTCGACACAGCAGCCGCGATTCGGCATTCGCTTTGCCATGATCAAACCGAATGATCCGCTGCGCAAACGTATTGCCGATTTAGGCAATAAACCCGCCATGCAGGTCATTGGCACATTCCCGCATTCGCCCGCCGCCCGAGCCGGGGTCAAAAAAGGTGACATCATCATCGCCATCGACGGCACCTCGGTTTTGAACTTCCGTGAGATTCACCGCCACATTATGGCGAATCCCAAACATGTGGTACTGACGATTCTGCGCCATGGCCAGAACATACACATCAGCATGAGTCTGCGATTTGATCGTCGGCATCCTGAGCATCCCGGCCATGGCAAAAAAAATAAATAAACCGAATTTAACCCATATCCCCGGCTTGAAATTCCGGATACTTTGTGCGCTGAAAGCCATTTACACTCGCCATACCGCATGATCAAAACCCGGAAAATCCGGTGGCAGTTAACGCACTATTTCCGGCAAAAACAGCCAAAACAGGAGGCGTTTTCTCCACCGGTAAAGGCCTATATGCGGAAAGCATTAATTGTGCGCACAATTTCATAAACCCGATAGCTCCTGGCATATTTTCGCAATTCCCTGATCGATTGAAAAAAATCGTTGGAAGATGTATAGCGACACCGGATGGTTCGGCGATTATAATGTATAGATCGCCCTGCCAGAAGGCGGAGATTAGCAGGGATGTCCTTGCAGGACTTACCTGCCCCGATGGCGGACGACCGGTAAGCGGATCGGTGGCAAAGAAGCCACTATCGCAGACGGGTTGTTGTTTAGACCCGGAGGAACGAGGCCCATGGCGCTGCAAGTGCTCGTTATTGATGATGAACGCGAGGTTAATGAAACCCTCGGTCAGTTATTGACCATGGAGGGTTTTGATTACCATTACGCCGCGACGGGTGAAGATGGATTGAAACTGGCCCGAAATCTTCATCCGGATGTTATTGTGCTCGATGCCATGATGCCGGACAAAACCGGCTTTGACGTTTGCCGGTCTTTAAAAAGCGCCCGGCTGACGTGCGGCATTCCAGTACTGTTTTTCACCTGCCTGTGTGGTGCCAACCACATATTGCAATGTGCGGCGGCGGGCGGGCAGGCCCATGTGGCCAAGCCCTTTGACTTTGATACGGTTTTGAATCTGATCCGGGAAGCGGATCAGTGGCACAGGGACGCCGTCAAAATGCCCGCGACAGGAGGATTCCGCATTGCCGTTGAGCAGGCGGAAGAATCCAGCAAGGGCATTAACCAGATGCTCTGTTCGCTGATTGCTCATACTGCCATTGATGATGCAGCCCTCGCCCATATCGGCGAGGCTTTTTTTCATCTGCTGGCCGCCACCGGATCAATGGACAGCAAAGATACCACGACACCAAAGCTTCCGCTTCTGGATGTGCAATACACCATCGAGCCGGCATCCAGCATAACCGCCGCGAAACCCAGTGGCGGCGGAATATGGTGGACCATCACTGAACCGGCCCCCGGTATGGTTCATGCGGTTCAGAATGCCGAAAATAAAGTTGAATCGACCGCATCCGTGCATACCAGCCGTTGGTTGAACATCTGGAAAGACTTCGTCGCTTCCAGCGGTGCCACCACCGAACCGCATCCGTCCGGTATCCTTCGCCTGGTGCGGCGATTTCAAGCCGGTGCGATGATCCCCCCCACCGACGGCAACGTGATACCATTCAACGCTTTTAACAATCCCAAATGCCACAAAACCTGATCCACACCCGGCCCGATGAACCAATTAACACATTCCGATTGCCGCAATACCCGGATGCCCTGGGCCTGCCCGCAAAAATTCAACTCGTAGCCCGGCAAACTTGATTTTGCCAAATCGCCATATACGGTATACTAATGCCCCGATGACACTACTGCTGGTGCCTTATGACTCATTGCGCGTCAGCCATGCAGGAATGTGCTTTTGCAAGACACGGAGGTCCGGCCGCCATGAAGCTTCTTTCGCTGGAACTATCAGGATTTAAATCATTTGCCGATACAACCGTTCTTAAATTTGACAACGGTATAACCGGCATTGTAGGTCCCAACGGCTGCGGCAAATCCAATGTGATGGATGCGGTCAAATGGGTGCTCGGTGAAATGTCGGCCAAGAGCCTCCGCGGCGACGCCATGCTTGATGTCATATTCAATGGCTCATCGACCCGCAAACCCATGGGCATGGCGGAAGTTTCGCTGCTGTTCAGCAATGAGGACCGCCGGCTTCCAGTTGAAGATCCGGAAGTCAAAATCACCCGGCGGCTGTATCGCGACGCCACTTCAGAATATCTCGTAAACAACCGCACGGTTCGTCTCAAGGACATCCGGGAAATGTTTCTCGATACCGGCATTGGCGTGGAAGCGTATTCGCTTATTGAACAGGGGAAAATTTCCATCCTGCTGGAAGCCAATAATATTGACCGCCGGGAAATATTTGAAGAAGCGGCTGGAATTTCCCGATTTAAGGCGCGAAAAAAGGAAACACTGCGCCGGCTGGAACGAACCGATCAGAATCTGGCGCAAACACAACTGGTGCTGCAGGAAGTGGAACGGCAACTCCGCAGCGTTAAAGTGCAGGCGGGAAGAGCCAAAAGTTATCAGGAATATTCCACGCGCGTCGATGAATTGCGCCGCATGCACAGCCTGCATGAATACGACCAGCTTCATCGCCGTCTTGCCGAAGTCAGCAGCCAGCGCGGCGATGTAACCGATGCGCTGGCCGCAAAAAAACGCGAGATCGATGAATTCCGGCAGCGGCAGCAGGATATGCAGTTGGAAATGGATGCGCTTCAGGATGCGGTACGCGAGGCCGAACGCGAATTATCCGGACTGGAAAACCGCCGGCAAACCGCCGTGCAGCAGTCGCAATTCGCGCAACAGCAGGCCCGGCAGCTTTCCGAACAGCGGCAATCGATGACCAAACGCGGCCAGGAAGTTCAGCAGCGGCAGGAAGAACTGGCGGCCCTGATCGACCAGAGGCAGGGCGAGGTGACACAAATTGAACAATTGCTTCAGCAGCGCCAGCAGGAATTGGCGCAGGCCCAGGATCTGCAGCAGACCGCCGCCCGCGAAACCGCCGAACTGAATCATAAACTTGAAGCGGAAAAATCCGGAGCGGTCGAACTGCTGCGCGAATCCGCGCGGGTGCAAAGTCAGGTCAATGCCCTGCAGGTGCGCATGGAAAATTTAACCAGACAGGCCGAGCGCATCGCCGGCCAGAAAGCCCAGCTTGTATCGCGCATGGACGAACTGGCCCAGCAGGCCGCAACACTCCAGGGGCAGCGCGACGAGCTTTCCGCGCAGATTCAATCGTTAAGAACGCAGATTGATGAACTCCGCGGACGCCAGCAGGCCAATAATCAGCGGTTGTCGGATCTGCTGAACCAACTGGGAAAAAAACGCGAAGCCAGAAGCGGCCTGCAGAGCCGGCAGGCTGTGCTTGAAGATCTGCAGCGGCGGCGCGAAGGCGTATCGGACGCCGTGCGCGAAGTACTTAAAATCCGGGACACAGGTAAGGGATTTGCCTATGTCAGGGGGATGGTCGGAGAATTATTTGAAGCCGATCTGGAAATCGCCCCGATTGTTGAAGCCGCTCTCGGCGAATTACAGAACGCCCTGATCATCGACCGGCAAACCGACCTGCTGGCCGACGCGGAGGCCTGGCGCAAACAGGCCGGCCGCATCACGGCGATCTGTCTGGATCTATTGCCCGGCTATCGGGAAGACGGCCAATTGCAGATACCGGAAACGTCCACCGCCCAACGGCTGATTGATCTGGTGCGCTATCCGTCCGAGCACCGCCCGTTGGCATTGCATCTGCTGGGCCGCACGGTTCTGGTTGACTCACTGGCCGAGGCTCAGGCATTGCGGGCGGCGGGCGGACGCGGTTATCGCTATGTCACGCGGCGCGGCGAGGTCGTGCAAAGCGATGGCCTTTTGCAGCTTGGCGATTTGTCCCGCAAGGTCGGAGCCATTACGCGGCGCGGCGAATTAAACCGCCTCGCGGAGGAGTTGCGGCAGCTCGACGCCGAGATTAGCACATTGGCTGAACAAAGCGGCCAGTGTGATCAAAATGGCAAGGCACTGGCAGCCGATCAGCAGAGTCTGCGGGATCAGTTGCTGGCGATTGAAACCCGCCATGCGCAGGCCAATGCGGCCTGGCAGCAGAATCAGCAACTGGCGGATCGGACCAAAGGCGAAATTCCCATTTTGGAGGCCGAGGCCGCCGGCATTGCCCGGCAGTCCGCCGATTGTCTGCAGCAGCACACCCAACTCACCGCACGGGCTGCGGAATTGGAAGCCAAGTCCCGCGCGGCGGAGCAACTGGTGAAGGAACTTGATCAGCAGGTGCAGCACAACCGGCAGGAACTGGCGCGCGTGGCCGAGCAGGCCACCGCCTTGCGTGTAACCGTCGGACAAACTCAGGAACAACGCGCATCGCACGTGCGGGAATTGCTGACGGCCCGGCAAAATCATCAGGAAACGCAGCGGCAGAGCCAGCGCATTGGAGAGGAACTTGTCGCCCTGGATCAGCGGATAAAGGAATCAGAAGAAACCGGCGCGCGGGCCGCGGCAACAGCCACGGAACTCGAACAGAATTGTGCGCTGGCGAGGAATCAGGTGGCGGAAAACAGCGATCGGCTTGCGGCAATGCGGCAATCCGCAACGCAGGCCAACAGCGCCGTTGCGGATGTGACACGCCACGCGGATGAACTTGCCCGGCAGGAACATGAGTTGTCCCTGGCGGAAAATGAAGTCAGCGTACGGCTGGAAACACTGGTCGAGCGTGCCGGCGAAGAACTGCAGGTGAACCTGGTGGAGGCTCATGCCGGCTATCAGGACCCGGCGGATGCCGACTGGGAGGCCATTACCGGCGAAATCGCGGACCTCAAGGGCCGCATGACCCGGCTGGGCAATGTCAATCTTGACGCGGTCAATGAATTGGCGGAACTCGAAAAGCGGCAGGAATTTCTGGCTTCCCAGGTTGCCGATATTCTTGACGCCAAAAAGCAGTTGGAGGAACTGATTGCAAAAATAAATGAAGATTCCCGGCAACGATTTATTGACACCTTCGAAGCCGTACGCAAGGAGTTTCATGAAATATTCCGCAAGCTTTTCGGCGGCGGAAAAGCGGATATTGTCCTGGAAACGCCGGAAGATGTTCTCGAATCCGGCATTGATATTCTGGCCCGTCCGCCGGGCAAGGAATTGCAATCCATATCGCTGCTTTCCGGCGGTGAAAAAGCCATGACCGCCATAGCGCTGGTGCTGGCGGTATTTAAAAGCAAGCCCTCCCCGTTCTGTGTGCTGGACGAAGTCGATGCCCCGCTGGATGAGGCCAACACCGGTCGATTCGCTTCCATTATTCAGGAATTTCTGGCCCACAGTCAGTTCATCGTTATCACACATAACAAACGGATGATGGCGATCGCCAATCTGCTGTATGGCATTACCATGCAGGAACAGGGAGTCAGCAAGCGCGTGGCGGTGCGCTTCGACGGTAAAACGCAGCTCGATCCAGCCAAAGCCGAGCCGGTGGCGGCCGGGGCTTCGGAAGCGGCATAGGGTAGATGGTGGATATGGCAAGCGCAGCGGACTACCGGCGTTCTAACACAAATTACCCCAAACCGATTATCGGAATTGTCGGCGGGATCGGAGCGGGCAAAAGCTCGGTCGCCAATGAACTGAGAAATGCCGGCTGCCTGGTCATTGACAGCGACCGGCTGGCCCATCAGGCGCTGGACGAACCGGTCATACGTTCACAGTTAATCAATTGGTTCGGCCCGGAGATTATCGGAAGTTCGGGGAAAATTGATCGGAGAAAACTCGGAGCCATCGTTTTTCGCAATCCCGATAATCTTACGCAGCTCGATTCCGTGCTCCACCCCCGCGTGGAGCAATTGCGACAGGAAATGATGGAATCTGTGCGCAATAAAACCAATGTTTTAGCGGTGGTGTTGGATTCGCCGCTGTTGATGGAAAGTGGATTACACCGGCAATGTGATGCTATAATCTTCGTGGACTCAACAGCGGAGCATCGGCTCAAACGGGTGATGGAAAGCCGGGGGTGGGATGCCGCCGAATTGGCCCGGCGGGAAAATTTTCAGGCGGCGCTGGACAAAAAGAAGAAAATAGCGGATCATATCATCGTCAACGACGGGGAACCGGCGTTGATGGTTAATCAAGTCCGCGAAGTTCTTACCACGGTTTTAGCGAGATTTGGGCGGATTTATAAAGGTTAGTGTTCACCGGCACCGGCATTTGTTTAACGGATTATCCAACGGGCGGTGCTGAAAGGGTGGAGTAAAAGAGCGGCCCTTCCTGTAGTTTTTATTGAAGATGGCCGATAAGACATTAGGAAAAGGAACTTCGGCCCATTTAAGCCGATCCTCAACAAGAACGCGAACACCCCAAAGTAACCATGGGATACAACGGTGTCAGCCGAACCGTTAAACGTAATTTCGGCTTTATGGTAATTATTCAATGCGGCATATCTGATCAGTGGTCGGGAATATTTCGAGCCTTACTTTTGATGTACAGACATTCCGCTGATTAACACAATTAAATTTAATAAGGAGAACGATTATGGCACGAACAACCAAGAGCAAGAAAGCCGCTGCAGCGGCAGCGGCGGCGGCGGCAGCGGTGGCGGAAGAAGAACCGCAGCAGCCGGTAGCGGCCAGTGAATCCGATACCCCCCTGCTGGACAAGGCAGCGGCGGAAAAATCGACACCCGCCCCGGCGGAAAGTGAGCAGGCCGCCAAAGACGGCACCGAAGCGGTAGCGGAAACCGAACCCGCTAAACCCGCGGTTGACGCAAATGGAAATCAGCAGGCCCCGGCCTCCTCCGTGGACGGAGCCACCATGATCGGCTCAGCCATGGTGGGCATGGGCGGGGTCATTGATGACGATGACGATATCTACGATGACGAAACCCACCAGAAATATGAACAGGTCAAACGCAGCGAACTGCATCTCATTGATCTGCAGAAAATGACGGTTAATGAACTGCATGAAATATGCAAAAAAGAGGGAATTGAAGAATTCATCGGTCTGAAAAAGCAGGACCTGGTTTTCAAGGTCCTTAAGAAACGCATCACCGATAATGGCCTGATGGTCGGAGAAGGCGTTCTGGAAATCCTGCCGGACGGCTTCGGATTCCTTCGTTCGCCGGAATACAACTACATCCCCTGCCCGGATGATATTTATGTATCCCCGTCCCAGATTCGCCGCTTCGGCCTGCGCACGGGCAACATTATCACCGGTCAAATTCGCCCGCCGAAAGAATCAGAGCGATACTTCGCGCTTCTGCGCGTTGAGGCCATCAACTTTGAAGATCCCAACATGCTCACCGAAAAGGTGAATTTTGAGGATCTCACTCCGCTGCACCCCAACAAGCGGTTCTTCCTGGAAACCACTCCGGAAGAAATCAATATGCGGATTGTGGATATTGTAACCCCCATCGGCAAAGGCCAGCGCATGCTCATTGTGGCTCCGCCCCGCACCGGCAAAACCGTGCTGCTGCAGAAAATCGCCAATGCCATTTCCACCAACCATCCCGAAGTCTATCTGATTATTCTGCTGATTGATGAACGACCCGAAGAAGTCACGGAAATGCAACGCGCCACCAAGGCTGAAGTGGTCAGTTCCACATTTGACGAACCGGCTAGCCGACATGTCAGCGTGGCGGAAATGGTCATTGAAAAGGCCAAACGCCTCGTTGAATACGGACGCGATGTGGTCATCCTGCTGGATTCCATCACCCGTCTGGCCCGCGCGTACAACACGGAAGTTCCTCACTCCGGAAAGATTCTTACCGGCGGTGTGGATGCCAATGCCCTGCAAAAGCCCAAGCGATTCTTCGGCGCAGCGCGTAACATCGAAGAAGGCGGTTCGCTGACCATCATCGGCACCGCCCTGGTTGAAACCGGGTCCAAGATGGACGAAGTGATTTTTGAAGAATTCAAAGGAACCGGCAACAGCGAATTGCACCTGGATCGGCGACTCGTTGAACGCCGCACCTATCCGGCGATCAATATCGCGGCCAGCGGCACGCGTAAGGAAGAACTGCTGCTGGACAAACGCGAACTGGAACTCGTGTATCGCCTGCGAAAGGTTCTGGCTGATATGAACGCCATTGAGGCGGTGGAACTGCTGAAAAATCGCCTGGAAAAGAAAAAGACCAATGGCGAATTCCTGCTGACCATGAATCTGGATTAACCGGCTTTCGCGCCGGGGCCGCAACACGGGACTATCCATGGTCTGTAACCATATGACCGCGGCGATCTGCTTGCTTGCACAATCAGCCATGGCTGATTGTGCCGGCTGGCAGGTGTCCCGATTCTGGTTGCGCGGTGATTGTCGGTTCACTGGCGATACATGGCGGCAATAACATTTGCAACAAATGCCGTAGCCACGGATTCGCCTTGCGCGGATGTCACGTTTTACCGCGCGTCATGCTGCCGTGCTTTTGGCCCAAAACCGCTCACTGTGCGCAATAACGCCCCCCGCCCGCGATGAGCCGGGTGCCATTGTTCGGCAGCGCGTGCCGCCATCGCCACATTTACCGGCCTTACCGCCGCGATTCATGGTGAGCTGATCATTAAGGCTCGTTACCTTCCGCATCAACTTCCGGGCACTCACAGAGTCGCGTGTCTGGTTCGCTGAAAACGTATTCCGCATTTGCCGCCATCCGCTGAGTGATGAAAACACACCGACAGGCTCTTACAGGCGTTACAAGGGTGTCCCGGACACCCTTGATTGGAAGGTATGCTTGCGCAGAGCGGCATTTATTGACTGCCGTCGATGATGCAACATCCCGACGCGGCGGAATTGTGCCAAGGCTATACAAAGTACCACCTGTGGGCATAGAATATGAATTAGTGGCGAATGTTGTGTTCCCTTACAGGAGTAATTACGATGCGAATGACAAACCTGAAAATGCTGCCGCTGCTTGCCGTGGTTGTATTACTGGCCGGTTGCTCGGATGGCCCGACCACTCCGGTAACAAGTGTGGGGAGACAATATCTTTCGCAACGCTGCAGTGCCGCCCTGGCCGATTTCAAACAATCTCGCTCCGGTATGCACCGTTGGATTAAATCGGCTTATGCGTATGCGATTCTTCCATCCGTGGGTGCCGGAGCCATCGGCATTGGCGGAGCCTCCGGGCGCGGAGAAGTGATTCGTAATGGCTCGCTGCTGGGCTACTGCAAACTGACGCAGGTCAATATCGGTGCCCAGATCGGCGGACAACGTTTTGCCGAGTTAATACTTTTCCGCGACCAATTAGCCCTGAGCCGATTCCAATCCGGTCAAACCACATTTGACGCCCGGGCCACCGCAGTGGCGGCGGCCAGCGGCGCGGGAACGGCGGCCAATTATCAATATGGCGTGGTGGTCTTTACACTCCCGCTGGATGGGCTGATGGTACAGGCGGCAATTGGTGGACAGCACTTTACCTATGCCCCCGCGGATTAGTAAGGTAAGCGGTTATGGTACAGCCCGGCACGGAGTTGAAGCTGGATTTTTTTCCCGGTGCCAAAGCGCCGCCGTCCGGCTTGGCCATATTGAAATCACTGGAACTGGTTCCGCGTTCCGCCATTACCGCAGCCTTGCCGCGCGCTGAAGATATGCAACCCATGGGCCAAATTCGCCGCATCACCGTTCACCACACCGGCTTTCCGGATCCGTGGCTGGCGGATGATGTGAACGCCACGGGCTATCATCTCGTTGACATTCTGACCCTGCATACAGACCCCGCCGGACGAAACTGGGCTGATTTCGGTTATCATTATGCGGTCGACCGGATGGGACGAATCTGGCAGCTTCGCGACCTGCGATTTCAGGGTGCCCATGTGAAAAATCATAATACGCACAATGCCGGCATCGTGGTGCTGGGAAATTTTGATCTGCAGCAGCCGCCTGGAACTCAAGTAACCGCATTGGCGGCGTTGCTGAATTTTATGCTTTCTGCGTATGACAACCTTCAGATTCATACGCATCAGCAACTGGCCGATCAACCGACATCCTGCCCGGGTCGGCATCTGCAGACGTGGATGGATCAAACCTTCGGTGGAACTGCAGCAAAGGGGTATTCATGAATGCGCCCGGTGAAATCAAAACCGATCCCGCCACGGAAATGGCCGCCGAGCGTACCATGCTGGCGTGGATTCGCACGGGTCTGGCGTTGATGGGTTTTGGCTTTGTGGTGGCCAAGTTCGGATTGTTTCTGCAAAAGCTCGCCGAGATTAAAGATATTCACCTGAAAGTGGCGGCCAATCAATCGGCCTCAGTCTGGATCGGTATAGCACTGGTCATGCTGGGAGTGGCGGTGAATGTCGCGGCGGCGATACGCTTTGCGACACTGATCCGCCGGTTACATGCCGGCGAAAAAACCAGGCCCATGCGCTGGGAACTTGCCGTAAGCGTGGCGGTCATTATGGCTCTGATTGGTCTGGGCATCGCCGGGTATCTGCTGCGGCTGAAATAAGCCATCCTCCGCGGTCGGCGGAGAGCACAACAGTCAATATTGAATCCATTTTTAATGGTGCTTTAACCGGCCGCGACACGGCTCAACCGCGCCGGGCGCCACACCCGGAAATACTGCGCGCCAAAATACGTTCCGGCAACGAAAAGCAGTGCAAACATCTGGCAGATCAGGCCTTCCCATGTCGGAAAGGTGGCGAACCAGTTTTCCACCCAGCCGGGAAACGCCACGGGCAGTTGGTGCGTCGGCAGCCACTTGGCCTGCTGCATTTCCTGTACGCTCTCCCCCACCATCACCAGCAATACCGCACCGATCATCACACCCGTGAGAATCAGCATTTTGCGGTAAGGCAATTTGTAATGTCCGGCAAAGGTGACAATCGCCACCATAATCGTCAACAACAACCCGATACCGGCTCCCGCGAGTACCACGCCCTGCCCCGCCAGCAGCCGCCACGATTGCAGCATGATTACCACTTCAAAACCTTCGCGATAAACGGACGTAAAGCCAATGGTCAATAAGCCCCAATACACCGCCGATTGACTGTTGCCGACGGTTTCGACAATGTTCCGCTTGCGGCGGTTGTGATGGGTAATCCAGCCGGTCCAATAAATTTTATGAAAAAACCAGTTCATAATGACCATCAGCACGACCACCGCCAGCAATCCGGTTCCAGCCTGTACATTGAGCATATTGGCGCTGCTGCCGGCGTTGATATCCGCGAGAATGGCCACAACGACAAAATAGGTTGCAACCGTGGCGAGGAAGGAGAATGCCGACCCGATGGCAACAGGTTTCCAGTAATTGCGGTCGGTGCGAGCCAGACTGGCCGTAAGGGCAGCCAGTACGAGAATGGCTTCCAGCCCTTCCCGGAATACAAGTATGCCGGCGTTGACCATCACGGATACATGGCTGATATTTCTTGAAGCCGGGTCGCTCGGATCCGGTGGATTGCCACTGGACGCAATGCCCTGCCAGACCAGCACACCCAGCAGCAACACCAGAATGGAAATAACAACCGATCGCCAGATCAGCCGAAAGCGGATGGTGCGGGGAAGTTTCAGACCAACGGCCATGCTTTTTTCAATTTCCGTGGTGTCAGACTGCGTCATTACAGGCATCCCATATATATTGAGATTCCGTCTCAACTTTCTTATTGAGACTGAATCTCAACAACATAATTAAATGGTACGGTTATTTTACCCGGGTGTCAACAAAAAAATGCCGGGCAAAGCAGGGCGGGGCGGCAAAGGAGTTGGGAATCATCGTCAATGAACAATGATCAGTGATCAAGTTATCGGAAGCGCTGCGATTGACGAGCATTGAGCATTTGGCATTTGGCATTTGGCATTTAGCACTTAGCATTTTGAGCCTCGCCCGGGCGGGACATCAGCGGCAGCGGCGAGCAGGCTCGCCGGCTTACGGCCGCCATTGCTCGTTGTTCGTTGTTCGTTGTTCGTTGTTTCCCGGCGCGCCGGGACTCGTTGTTCGTTCTTTCCCCCTCCACCGCCCCACATCCGACCCATTCCGCCAATTCAATTGCAGACTAATCCGGATTAAGTCCGTGTCCGGGCTTGTTGATAAACAGAATGTAATAGGTCACTGGAATAACAAAAAGTGTAAAAAGCGTTGATGCCAATAAACCAAAAATCAATGCCCAGGCCAGACCGGAAAAAATCGGATCCGACAAAATCGGAATCGACGAAAGCATCGCCGCGGCGGCGGTCAGCAGAATCGGCCGCATGCGCACCACCACGCTTTCGAGAATCGCATCATGCAGCGATTGCCCGTTGGCCAGTGATCGATGAATAAAATCAATCAGAATAATCGAATTCCGAGTCACAATGCCGGCCAGCGCGATCATACCGATCATGGCTGTTGCGGTGAAAAATACCATATCCTGAAATCCGCCCACATCATGCGCAGTCGCCAGATTCAAAATCCAGAATCCGGGCATCACACCGGGAATGGTCAACGGAATCGCCAGCATGATAATCAACGGCAACAGGAACGATCCGGTCTGGGCAATTAACAGCACATAAATGCCGACCATTGCGGCGCCAAATGCCAGCCCCAGGTCACGGAAAACATTGATGGTGATTCGCCATTCACCCTCGCCCGCAAAATTAACGTGCAGTCCGGGCGGCAACTGCCAGGCGATTCCCGATCCGTCATGCAAAAAGGATCGATCAGCCAGGGGTCGCGCCTTGACTTCGTGAATCCAGCCGCTGCCCACCTGCGTCATGCCCGCAATGCCCGGTTGAACGCCATCCGGCAGACGATCCGCCTCGGTATCCAATATCGCATCAACCGGCGGGCGTCCCGCGGTATCGGCGTAGACGTAAACAACGCGGCGCAAATCCTTATGGTAAATCGCTTCGCCGGCGATGTTGCGTTTCCAATGCCCCAGTTCCGCCAATGGCACCAGCACGCCATTGGATCCGCGAACAAAAATCCGGGACAGCTCCGCCCGGCTCGAACGCCGCGACCGTGGCAACCGGAGAATAATATTCAGCGGCTGGCGCTGGCGCGGGGCGTGAATCATGCCGGCAGTTTTTCCACCTGATGCCAGAGCGAGTGTCTGGGCAATTTCACCGGTGGTAACACCGTTCAGCGCGGCCTTGCGCTTATCGGTGATAAACACCATCTGCTTCTGCGGAGCCTGCACGCTGTCATCCACATCCACCACGTCCGGCTCCAGCAGCAGGCGGTGGCGCAATGTGCGGGCGGCCAATTGCATCTGATGGTAGCTCGTGGCGGGCGAACCATGAATTTCGCCGACAATGGTATCCAGTACCGGCGGGCCGGGGGGAGCTTCAACAAGCTGAATGCGAACGCCATATTTCCGGGCAATCGCGGTCAGGCTGTTGCGGATGCGCAGGGCTATTTCATGGGTTTGCATCAGCCGCTGCTGCTTGCCGGCCAGATCCACGGCAATCTGCGCATCATTGGGCTGCTCGCGGATGAAATAGTGCCGCACCAGACCGTTAAAATCCATCGGCTCGGCCACACCGACATAACTTGTAATGTCCACAACTTCATGCAGCCGCTCCAGGCGATGCACCAATGCCCGCGTGGCGGCATCGGTAGCCTGCAGCGTTGTGCCGCGCGGGGCATGAACAACAATCAGCAGATCGCTCTGGTCGCTGAAGGGAAGCATTTTCAGCGGCACCAGCCGCAAGGCGGGCAGCGCCACCGCGGCCGCGGTGATGCCCGCAACCGCCGCAAGAAATCCCCAGCGCACCGGCCGATATTTCAGCATGGAACCCAGCAATACGGAAAATATCCGATACCGTTTGGTGCGCTGGATCACGGAAGCGACGTGCGGATCCGCTGATTCCTCGCGGGCTTCCAGTTCGGTTTCACGGTGCTTCCCTTTCAGCATGTGATAGGCCATCCACGGCGTGATGGTAAACGCCACCAGCATGGACATCAGCATGGCAACCGGCACGTTAAAGGCCATGGGTCGCATATAAGGCCCCATCATGCCGGTGATGAAAAACATCGGAACGAACGACAGTATCACCGCCAGTGTGGCGACAATCAGCGGACCGAGCACCTCGGAAATAGCCTTCAGCGCAATAAGCCGCGTGGCTTTCCCCTCCAGGGCGAAATGCCGGCTGATGTTTTCCACATCCACAATGGGGTCATCCACCAGCAACCCCAGCGACAGTATCAGCGCAAACATGGTCACGCGATTAATGGTAAATCCCAGCATGAGATTACACGCCAGAGTCAGTCCGAACACCACCGGAATGGCCACCGCCACCACCAGCGATTCCCGCCATCCCAGCCCGATCGTCAGCAGGACAATGACAATGACAATCGCCACCAGCAGCCCTTCCACCAGTCCGTTAACCTTCTCATTGGCGGACAGACCGCTGTTGCGCGTAACAATCATGCTGATGTCCGCCGGCAGCATCACCCGCGCCAGTTTGCGGGCACGCGCAATAATATCCGCCGCCACCGTTACCGCATTGCTGCCGGCTTTCTTGGCTATTGCAATGGTAACCGCGGGACTTGCGGCATGGACGCTGCGCACCGGATGCCCGGCCAGTACGGTACCGGGAAAATCAGGTGATTCATGCACATTCGCGGCCGGCCCCCAGTTATGCCAGACATACGAATCCACTTCCGCCGGGCCATCCACGATCCTGGCCACATTGCTTAAATACACCGGCTGCTGATGCCACACAGACACCACCAGCCGCCCGAGCTGCCGGGCATTGGTGAACGCCGTGCCGGCCAGCACGCGAATTTCATTGTTGTTCCGCTGATAACTTCCCGCGGTCAAAGTGACATCCGCCGCCTGAATATCCCGATCAATTTCCAGGGGCGTAATGTTATACGCGTGCATTTTCGACGGACTCAGGTACGCATAGACCACGCGCGGCCGTCCCCCGATCACATCCGCGCGCGACACGTTCGGCGCGGCGGCCAGCCGGGCGGCCATTTCTTCCGCGGTTTGCCGCAAGGCCACCGCCGTGGATGTTTTGCTCGTCAGCGTGAGTGTGACAATTGGAACATCGTTGATGGTTTCAGGTTTGATCACCCAGCCGGTAACGCCCGCGGGCACCAGATTCAGATGCTGCTTGATTTTGCGGAACACCTTCACCACGCTGCGTTCCACATCCTGCCCGACAAAAAAGCGGGCCGTCACCATGGATTGATCGCGTTGACTCGTGGAATAAACATATTCCACGCCATGAATCTGATAGAGAATTTTTTCCAGCGGCGTTGTAACCAGTTGCTCCACGCTTTTGGCGCTGTGGCCGGGAAAGCCCACATAAATATCCACCATGGGCACAATGATTTGCGGGTCTTTTTCACGCGGCGTAATCAACAGCGCCCCGGCACCCAACAGCACGGCCAGCAGGATCAGCACCAATGACAACCGCGAGTGCAGAAAAACATGCACCACCCGCTCAATAACACTGCGTTCGCCGGCTCCGGCGTCCGATGGCGTGCTCATGGGCGCATACCCTCCGCCGACAAAGCGCTGCCGGTGTGAGATGCGGCATCCGAAACAGATGATTCCTGCGGTGGCAGAATCACGCGCTGCCCCGCCGCCAGGCCCGCGAGAATTTCACGCATGGAGCCTATATGCCGCCCCGGCTGCACCGTTTGCCGCACCGCCCGCCCATGGACAAGCAACGTCACCAGGTCCAGTTGCCCCACTTGCTCAATGGCGGCCTGCGGCACCACCAGCACCTTATACGAGCCGGCGGGAATAATCAGATTGCCGTACATGCCCGGCCACACCCCCGCGGGAAAAGCGGCCGCGGCTTTAACGATAAAGCTGCGGCTTTGGGCATTGACACGCGGAACAATTTGCCGGATTCGCGCCTGAACTTCGGTGTGCAGAGCCTGCAATTGCACTGGCATACGTTCTCCCAGATGCAGATTCGACGCCATCGATTCCCGCACCACGGCCGCGAGTTGCAGCTTATTCGGATCATACAGTTTAGCCATCATCTGACCGGGCATAACCGTATCGCCGACGTTTACAAACTTCTGCATCACAATGCCATTGATTGTGCAGCGGATCGTCGCATAACCCAGTACCGCGCGGGCCGCCTCCAATGACGCCATCGCATGGGCCAGATTCGCCTGATCCGAAGCCACCGCGGTATTGGCAACATCCATCGTGGCGGTTGTCACATCACCGGTGGCAAGCAGGGTTTTATCCCGCTTCTGATCAATAATCGCCTGGCGCAACTGCGCCCTGGCCAGCAATACCGCCGCCGCGGTCTGCGCCAGCTGCGCCTTGAGCTGTGCCGCGTCCAACTGCAGAAGCACCTGCCCTTTTCGCACCCTGGCTCCGGCGATTAACCGGCTGTAAACAATCCGCCCGGCAATGCGCGGCGTCAACAGCACCGGCGCAATAGGGCTGATGGTTCCCACCGCCCGGAGCGTCTGCGGAATGTTTTGAAATGCAGCGATCGCCGTGGCACCGGTGTACGGCTTGGCGACCGCCTCCGGTACCGACCCGGGCTTGATTTTCGCCTTCAAAGCGCCGGTGCTCCAAAGCATCAGCACCACCACCAGCAATATCGCCAGCAGCAGCCCGCCGATACGCCCGGAAATACGGACAATATTTTTCAGTTGGAGCCGGCGCTTCGCCATGATCCACGCTCCCGATTCAATACTCGAAAAATCCCAAAGGCAACATCCATCGCCTTTTTACGCCTGATGCGTGGGCTTTAAACCACATTGTCCCAGAATTTTCTCGGCTGGGCAAAAGCCCGTAAAGGCGGACTGTATCAGGTTCACGCCCACAAACGCCGCCAGCAGCAGCCACCACTGATTCACCCATACCGCCAAAGCCACACTGATCAGCACCAACGTACCGGCTAAGATACGCACGCCACGCTCAACACTCATGGAACACCTCAAAACAATTCGGCACACAATGAAAGGTTGCCAAATGGCCGAATACACCCAACAACCCACCCACAACCAAGCCCCAACCGCATATCAGACGCCCAATTCGCAAGTCTCAAATTTCAGATTCCACCCTCAGTCTGAAATCTCAAATCTCAAATCGCTATCCAATACCGCCATGCTGCCCCGCATTATTCTATGGCACCAATGCCTCCCGCAGCATCGCCCGGCCGCGCCTTCATATTCATTCTTATATTCCTATTTAGCGATAAAGTCAAGTAGCGATCAATATCGCGCAAAAAAATCCCGCAGGGTGGACCTGCGGGACGGGTTGATACTCTGCATGATGAAGGTGTGAGCCGGGTAGAAGGAGATCGGGACTTTGGCGCTATGGCTCAGCGAATGGCTGCGGTGCAAACCGCCGCGCCCCTCAGGCTCATGCAGGGCAGACGTCATTTTTATCGGCATTACCGTCGGCCACGGCGACCACCCCTCATGCCGCCCTTCTGCAAAGTAATGGTCCCTGCATCGCCGGTTGTGCCCGAAGCTACCGTCACGGGCCGCTGCACGCGGCCAAAGCCCACGCCACGGTCAAATACAAAAATCCGATATTTGCCAACCGGAGCATTATTGACGGTAAATGTCCCGTCATCCGCTGTTTTCGTGATCCCATGAACCATTACCCGCTTGATCCAGACCGTCTGTCCAGGCTGCACCTCATTAGGCTTCACGCGGCCGCGCTGCCGCGGGCCATTTGCCGGAATCAGCATCACATTAACAATCGCGCCACTGACCGGATTCCCGGACGAATCCACCACTTTGCCGGTTAATGTGCCAGTCTGTTCAGTCGTCGCGGCATCCTGGGCCTGCGCCACCTGCGTTACCACCGGTGCAACAGCTCCGATCAATAAAACCGCCAATAAGGCTACCATCCATTTGCGCATAAAAAACTCCTTGGACCATTGGAAAACCCCCAACCTGAGCCATCGGACCATCCGATTGCGCCCGGTTATCGTTTCCTACATGGGTGCCAAACGCGCAGCAATCGTAAAAGTTACAGCCTGAATTAAAAAAATCATGGTTCCCCCACTCTCCGCGCCCAATCGCAACATGATCACGTTGGTTCCTGCGCCATGGCCGCAGGATCATACCGCTGCGCAATGGGCATGCGCCGGCCATAACCAAACGCCCGGGTTGTTACCTTTAATCCCGGCGGCATTTGTTTGCGTTTGTATTCATTCACATCCACCAGCCGGGCCACGCGCAAAACCGTGGCTTTATCAAAACCCGCGCGTATGATTTCCCAGACCGATTTTTCCTCTTCCACATAAAGCTGCAGAATGGCATCCAGAACCGGATATGGCGGCAGGGAATCCTGATCGGTCTGGTTCGGCCGCAATTCCGCACTCGGCGGCTTGGTGATGGACCCTTCCGGAATGGCCGGCACCCCGCCCATGTCCAGGCGCTGCTGATTGATGAGCCGGGCCAGTTCGTACACCATCATTTTCGGCACATCACTGATCACCGCCAGCCCGCCGCACATGTCCCCGTAAAGCGTGCAATAGCCCGTGGCCACTTCACTTTTGTTGCCGGTGGTCAACAGCAGATGTCCGCATTTATTCGACAACGCCATAAGCAAATTACCCCGGATGCGCGCCTGCAGATTTTCCTCCGCCAGCCCCGGCGCGCTCGAACTCAAGAAGTTCTCAAGCGTTTGTTCCATCGCATGATGCGCCGTTTCTATGGGAAGAACATGAAACATTATTCCCAGTGCCTCCGCGAGTTTCCGCGCGTCGCTTACACTGTGCTCGGAACTGTACCGCGATGGCAGCGCCACACCCGTCACATTTTCCTTCCCCAATGCCTCCGCCGCCAGCACCGCAACCACCGCGGAATCAATACCGCCGGACAATCCCAGAACCGCCGTTTTGAAACCGCATTTACCGGCATAATCGCGCAAACCCAGTACCAGCGCCGCATGCACGGAGGCAATGCCCGTCCGCGGCGGCGGACAATCCAGCCGCGCCGGACCCGGCAGATCAAAAACAACCAGATCTTCCTGAAAATCTTTTCCCTGCGCCAGCAGATTGCCCGCGGCATCAAAGGCCATGGAACAGCCGTCAAAAATCAGTTCGTCATTCGCCCCCACCTGATTAACATAAACAATCGGCATATTCCAGCGGCGGGCCTGATGGCTGATGAGCTTGCGGCGGAAGTCATTTTTCCCCAGCGTAAACGGCGAAGCGCTGATATTGACCAGTATGTTCGCCCCCGCTTTGGCCAGCGCCTCCACGGGATTAAACGGGTACATCTGCCGGCCCACAACCTGCTCATCGTTCCATAAATCTTCACATATTGATAGTCCAATGCGCTGCGATCCCAGCATCACCGTTTCCGTTTTGGGGCCTGGTTCGAAATATCGGCTTTCATCAAAAACATCATAGGTTGGCAGCAGACTTTTAACCCCGCGGTGAATCACCTTGCCGTCACGCACCACCGCAACCGCATTATAAAGCGTGCGCCCCTGCGGATGTGGATTTTCCTGCGCGTAACCCGCCAAGGTGGTTATGCCCCGGCTGTGCGCAGCTATCTGATCCACCGCTTCGCTCATTTGCCGCAAAACCGTGGGTTTTAAAAGCAGATCCCGCGGCGGATAGCCGATAATCGATAATTCCGGCGACACCAGCAATTCGGCACCCTGATCCATCGCACGATCAATCGCCGCCATGATGCGACGGGTATTTCCGGCAATATCACCGACGATGGGATTGAGTTGGGCCATGGCAATACGCATGTTTCGCGATCCTTTCCTCACGCTACCATGCGTATTCTATAGCGATTCAGTAACTCCCGCGAACCGGCATGATTTCGTCCATGCGGTATCAGCGGCATTGCACGGTGATAGCGCAGCCCGCGGCGGGGCAGCCCCGCCCGCTAAACCCACCGCCACATTCCAAATCCCATCCCGGTGCCGGGACAGGTTCCAGATTCTCAATCCCCCTACTGTGGCAAAATCTTCAGCGCGACAATATGCGGTTGCACCGTTGCGCCATCGTTGCAATAGGACCGATCCACGATGGCGATGAACCGGCGGCTGCCTTCCAGAATGAATTCGGCATTCTGGTTGGTGGGGTCGGTGGAAATCGAATACTGCGTCGGCACGGCACCGATTGCGACACCCTGGTTGGCGTTGTACCAGTCCGTCGGCAGGTACGTTGCGCTTCCGGCCGCGTACGCCGCCGAGTACGCCGGATTCAGGCGCAGCGCCTGCACGAGGCCATAAACGGCAAACGTGTCGCTGCGGACCGTGATGAAATTCGCGACATCCGCCCAGGCGGCATCGCGCTGCTGAATTGTGGTGGGCACGACACTGCCGGTATAAAGGCCACCGGCTGTGTCGATAACAGGCAGCATCGCCGTCAGCAGGTCAGCCCGGGTTCTGAAGCCGGTGCCGACGTAGCCAGCAGCACTGTACTTAAAGTTAAGCAGTGGATTCTTCGCCATGGTCACAGTTGTGTTGGCACTGGTACCCGTGCCCGTTGCGACAAAGTTCGGAACGTAAGAGCCGGGGCTGGCTACCGTGGTATCCAACCTGTCACGAAAAGCAATAGCAGCATCCACGAGGTTGGATATATACGGCGCCGTCGGTGCTACCGAACCGCTCCACAATGCACCGTCATCGGAAAAGGCGGAATACAACACATCAGGCCCAGCGGTGTTGATGTTGATCTTCCCCGGCAGGCGCACCAGGTCGGTGGCACCCTCGGGCAACGCGGCGCTGGCCGGGCTGGCGCTGCGGTAGGTGATGCTGACCATCGAAAGGATGTTGGGGGCCATTTCACCAAACGAGGTCCGGGCGACCGATCCGCCGGTATTCACAGCGAGGATAGGATCCTCCGGGTATCCGTATACCTGAGTCGCTGCGCTATACGCGGCTCGCGGATCGTATGCGAAGTCAAAATAAAGCGCGGAATCGTCAATTTCGTTGCTGAACGTGGGGTCCTTGGCAGCGCCCAGGCTGCGCGCATATTTCACGTACGTCATGCCATTGTTGCTGGTGGTGTAGGCAAAGGGTGATGAGACGCTTGGGGGTGATGTCACGCCGGTGGGCGGCGGGTAGGGAAGCGTTGGGGTGGCGTACGCAACATTGGCGTTGATTTGGCTCGCGATGGTCTCAGCGGTCCCGGTCGCCGAGTCGACGTAATTGGTTTCACGGGCTATACAGTTGAAATCGTCAAGGTTGATAAACCCTTTCGGGTCCAGCGGCGCGATGAAATCGCCGGCACCATCGTAGACACCGCCCGAATAAACCCGGTCGAACAGGGGCACCCCAGCGTTGCCCGCAGCGGCAATCGGCTGTGTGTTCTCAACGCCGGGGCCACCCTCTGCCGCTGTAAGCGGCGTCGGCTGAGCCGGCAGGGCGGGGGCCATCGCAAGCCCGGCGGGAAATGAGTCGCAGCTCCATTCGAGGTTGTTGCTCCGCTGCACGTCCGAATACCACGTCTTCGCGGTGGTGAACGTCAGTCCGGAAAAGTTGTAGGAAAGCACGTCTACGACGGCGTAGCTGACCGTTCCGGGAGCTGTGGGATTGGGCACCGGGCGCAGCAGTTCCATGGTGCCAGTGGCGGGAATGGCAGCCAAACCGGGATTAGACGATGCGGTTGGAGTTTTTACTCCGACGGAAAGGATCGGGTCACTGGGGTCTGAGAGCACAACGGCGAAGGCGCCGCCCGAGCCTGCGGGGTTACCGTAGGATCCCATTTCACCGTTGGGAAAGCTTCCCCCGGTAAGGCTTGCAAGGGGTAATGCCGTACCCGAGGTGATCGCGCCGTTGACGACGGTGCCATTTACCAACACCTGCCAGCCAACCAGGTTCAGCGGGTTTGATCCCGGATACGGGTTTATCAGTTCCAGTGTCCAATGCTGGATTGCCGCCCCCGCCTGGGCGTAGGTCCCGGCGGTGCCGTTGGTCTTTATCTGCACCTCAAGCTCGTTAAGGAAAGGCTGGGCGGTCAGACCCACGTAGGTGTTCTGGTCGGGGGTAGCGGTCGCCGGCACCTGGTTGAGGCCGCTGGCCATGCAGTACATCGGCCAGCCGGACGATGCGGCCGTGGCCATGCTGCTGGGGATCGCGGGGTCCTGCAGGAACTCGCCCGGCGGGCCGCCGCCAATCGGGGCAGCCACATATTGGATAATCGGCGGCTCGGCGTAGTCCACGCCACCAATGGCAACCGTCCCATTGCCCTGGAGGTACGAGAGATAATTCACGACGTACGCAGCGGCGTGTGGGTAGCTGAAGCCGCAATCGACGAGCATTTCGTAAAGTTCAGTGCAGAAGGCCTGCGATGGGGTGGCGTTGTTCAGATCAAGCCGCATCGGGCCGATCTGCGTCTGCATTGCCGTAGCGGCGGCCACCACGGACGCGGGGGCACCTGCGGGCGCGGTCGCCTTGTTAATCGTTACGGCGTTGTAGTCCCTGCTCCAAGAGAGGTCGGTGTAAAGGCTGCGGTAGCCGGAGCCATAATAATCCCCAGCAGACGTGAGCGGCAGGCCGAATGTGTCCGGCATCAAGGTCGCAAGGCGCGAGTAGGTTGGCGAGCCAAAGGCTGCCCCGCCCGCACCGCCGCCGGTAAGAAGGTCCATTTCCGTATTCGTACCGAAGAGGTCGGCCGACCAGGGCGCCGGGGGCGTCACGACGGCGAAATATCCCGGAGGACCGTTGGTCGGGTACTGCTGTTCGTAGTCGTCCAGCACTCCTTGCCAGACCGGCAGGTTGTAGAACGAGCCAACGGGGGTGTATTCCCCGTATTTCCCGCTCCGCCCGGCGGTCGTGGGATTTGCGGAAGGGTTTCCCAGCTGCGCCGGCGAGCCGTTTTGCTCCGCGTAGGTGTAGTCCGTGTAGCTCTTTGTGCCGGAGACGAAAGTGATGAGGTTATCAATGTCCAGATTCGGCGCATTGAGTATCTGGCCGGAAGCGATAAATGCACCGCATTTCGCGTATGGATCCGAGGCCTCCGATGTGTTGGTGGCGGAGTTGGCAAAGGCGTTGGCGATCCAGCCCGTGTTGACATTCAGCATCGCGGAGGTATCAACAATTCGCACGGCGAAGCGGTAGCGCGTGCCGTTGGGATCGCTGTAGGGCAAAAGGTTCCACATGGCGTCTGGTCCTGTGGCGTAGGTAGCGTTGCCGAGCTTGGTCAACTGAGGGTTGTTGGTAGGGTAAAATTGCCAGCGCGGCTCAACCACCGACGCGTTGGGAACTACGACCGTGCCCCCGGCAAGGGGCGGAAGGTTCGCCGCGCCGCTGAAGGAATAGCCAATGTCGTAGACGCCCGTTGTCGGGTCATAGAGGTAGGGCGAGAGGCAACTGATCAGCGGGGTGGTAATTGTGCCGGCACCTCCGAAGGGAGTGGCCTCACCGGCGGGGACCGGGACCTGTGAGGTGCCTGCCGCAACCCATGCGCCGGTTCCTGGTGGGGCTTCCGAGGCAAAAGTGTTGGCGGTGCCGTCGTAGATATATACGCCCACGCTCCGTGCAACAGGGAGGCCTTGGTGCGGCTGGTTCGGGTAAAGGGTTTGGGGAGCACAATAAAAAACCCTTTCCCCTGGGGCGTAATTCGAGAACGGCTCATACGGGAGCGTGGAGACCAGCCACGGTTCACTGGGGGCGTATTGGGTAGGAGTTCCCGGGGTAGCTCCCGGGACGATAACCGATTGATAGAATTGGGCGTTCGAAGGCGTGGCGGTGGTCATCGGTCCAATCTCGGGGTAATCCCAGTAGCGGGCAATTTGGCCGGTGGTTCCCTGCGCCAATGAATATTGGTTCGGCACGTAGCCCGCCGGCTCGACGGGCGCAGTTGTGGTGGCAAGGGGATAATATTGCCCCACGGCGTAGGTGCCGTTCGATTGATCCAGCGTCTGATTCAACATCAACCCGCGGACGGTGTTAAGCACGCCCTGCTGGGCCATATTTAAGCTGGCGGTGGAGTTGCTGGCATAGGCCGATTTCCGGTCCGCACTGGCCATGAGAATAAATACCGTACCCATCAACGCCAGCAGCACCAGCAGCGCAATAACCAGCAGTAAAATCATTCCCGAATCGCGGCGTTGCCGCGATGGCAGGGAGTCAGGAGTCAGGAGATAGGAGTTAGAAGAATAACGAAGCGCTGCGCTTCGATTTGTTTCTAACTGCTCACTTCTCACTTCCAGATTCTTATTCATAATGGTCTTCATACATCACCTTCAATTCTTGGCGTTTCGCAGCGGCGGGTTCAACCCCCGCCCCTGACTCCTGGCTCCTTCCCAACCCCCACCGCACGGCCGCGGGTTTCCACCCGCGGCTGCCCCCGTCCCAAATCCTAGATTCCAGATTCCAGGTTCTAGATTCCAAGTTCCATCCCGTCCCCTCCCACCCGCGGCCCGGTGGGATAAACCCACCGGCTCGCCCTAACTCCTCCCTCCTCCCTCCTCACTCCTAACTCCTCCCTCCTAACTCCTTCCCTCACTGCGGCAAATTCACCACCTGCGTAATCCACCGTCCGCCCTGCAGCCGATTATTCGGATCGGTCACGCAATAGGTAATTCTCAGGGCTTTGGGCCACTCGGCTTTATTGCCCGCATAGAAAACGTAGGTAACGCTGTCAACGTTTGTTGGGGAACCGGACGCGCTTTGGCTGTTGCCAAGGACGGCCAACTGCGCTGATCCGCCTGAAACGGGCGAAAGCGGGCCACCCGGATTCCCGGGAACCGACTGCGAAGTTGTGTTCCCGTCAATACCGTACCAATTCAGGGTTGGGTAGAGAGCGGGTAGGGGTACAGGATAGAGGGTATTATTGGCCTGCGTCCCGTCGTTTGACGCGCCGTCGGTCCAATCCACGGCGAAGCTCGGCACGCCCTGAAGCATAATGGGGGACATCCGGTAATAGGCGTTGAGCATTTGCTGGGCGGGCAAAGTGGTGCGCCCGATTTCTGAGGCACCGGGAGTGATCAGCGTGGCTCGGCGATAACAGAAAAAGTCGGCAATTGCGGAGAGATTCTTGGCGGCATTCGCGGCGCTTGCAATTGGGGTGTCAGCCAAGCCGTCCACATAGGCTTCGACGGTGCCGGTGCCGGTAGGTGAAACCATCGCTTCGCCGCTGGGAGCCGGTGCCGAAAGGGTGAATCCCTTCCCCGCTTCGGGCACCGCGTCGTAGGCAGCATCGAGGCGGGAGGACGTTACCGTCGCGTACGAGTTGCCGTAAAGCGCGCTGTACTCGTCCTGATGGGACGCAACGCCGGTCTCCGACTTGATGGTCACGGGATAGCCGGAGCTGCCGCCGTTCTGCGCGGCGGCACCGTCGGTTGAGTTGGGGAAGTTGTAAGAGAGGGGGAAGAATGGGTTGTTGTAAACCGTAGTACCAAAGGCGCCTCCCACGGGGGGGATTACCCCGTAATATGGGTTGGCCGCCGATCCGGCCGGGGTGCCGGCCGGAATCAGCAGCATTGCTTGACGGCCAAAGTAAAACTGTCC
>JAJZJL010000030.1 GCA_021810145.1 Planctomycetota bacterium
AACAGCCCGCGCTAGACCGCATTTTATCTTCGGACAATTATCATCAGCTTATGGAATTGCTGGCGCACCCCGATGCGTTCACCAGCCCGGTCCACTTTGAGCAGGTGTGCTGCTGTAATCAGGAGCATCATCGAATTATCGCGTATGTTGCATCACGGCATATGCAACAGGATACGGGTGAAGCGATAGCCATTCTCACGGGCTTTGACGTGACGGGCCGGGCGCAAGTGACCGATGCGCTGCGCCGCAGTGAGGCTCAAATCCGGGCGATAGTTGAAACCGCCGTTGACGCGATTATTACCATTGATGAGCGCGGGAACATCGAATCATTTAACCCCGCGGCGGAGCGGATATTCGGCTATACCGCGGCAGAGGCCATCGGGCAGAAGGTGGATCTGCTTATGCCGGAACCATATCACAGTGAACATCATCATTATGTGAATAATTATCTGCGCACCGGTCATGCGAAAATTATCGGCCTGGGGCGCGAAGTTACAGGCCTGCGCAAAGATGGCAGCACGTTCCCGATGTACCTGGCGGTAGGCGAACAGAAGACCAGCAGTGGCGGCCGACATTTTACGGGAATCGTTCGGGATATAACGGAACGCAAGCGCATGGAAGCGGAAATTCTGCACATTGCGGAACGTGAACAGCGCCGAATCGGGCAAGACCTGCATGATGGCCTGGGACAAATGCTCACCGGGGCCGCGATGGTATCCAAGGCCATTGCCCAACGACTCAAGAAAAAATCGAAAGCATTGGCTGTTGAAGCGGAGAATCTGACTACGCTGCTCAATGAGGCCATCGCCCAGACCCGGCAACTGGCGCGCGGCCTGCAGCCATTGGATCAGGCGGATGAATTCCCCACAGCCTTGCAGGAATTGGGATTTCAAACGGAATCGAGACTCGGCATCAGTTGCCGAATTCGAGCCGATGCGTTACCGGGTTCATGCTCACTGTTGGCGGCAACCCATCTTTATCGCATTGCGCAGGAAGCGATGAATAACGCGTTCCGGCACGGACAGGCCAAAAACATTGAAATCAGTTCCAAAACTCTCGGCCCGGCCGTGCGCCTGACAATCCGTGATGATGGAAGCGGCTTTGCGGAACCGCGCGGACGGGGATTGGGATTACGCATTATGGATTATCGCGCCCGCGTCATTGGCGGGCATCTTGATATTCGCAGCAGCCCGGGCACAGGCACCACGGTGGTCTGTTCTGTTGGCGGGCCTGAACCAGCTTTGGAGACCATACATCATGCCGACTATTCGCCCTCGCTTGAAAAGCGTTAAAGTTCTGCCACGCATTGTTCTGGTTGATGATCATCCCGTGGCGCGGCAGGGAGTGCGCCTGCTTATTGAAGCGGCCGGTGATTTGTGCGTATGCGGCGAAGCACCCGACGCGGATGTCGCAATGGAACTGGTGGCCAAATTGAAGCCGGATCTGGTACTTGTGGATTTGTCACTGAAGGGAAAACCGGGTCTGGAACTCATTAAAGATCTCAAGGCCCGCTACGAGCAGATGCTGATACTGGTGCTTTCCATGCATGATGAAAGCATGTACGCCGAACGGGCCTTACGCGCCGGTGCCCGCGGTTACATCATGAAGCAGGAAGCAACGGAAAAAATACTCCTGGCAATCCGTCGAATTCTGGCGGGTGAAATTTATGTCAGCGAAGCCATAGCCGCCCGTGTTCTGCGTCAGTTGGCGGTTTCCGGTAATCAACCGCTGAAATCGTCACTGGATCTGCTGACGGATCGCGAACTGGAAATTTTTCAATTTCTGGGCCAGGGAAAGCCCGTGCGGGAAATTGCCAGAACGTTGCATTTGAGCACGAAAACCATTGAAGCCCATCGCGAACATATTAAGGAAAAACTGAATCTGGCCAGCAGCAGCGAGTTATTGCGTATGGCCATTCAAGTGACAATGGAAGCGGACTAAGCGCGGCATTCGGTGGACATGTCACTCGAAGAGGACATCAACGCCGGTCCGGCATCGGGCGGGGCCTGTGACAGATTCTGCAAGCTCTTCATGGCCCTGATCCTTGGCTTTCTAACTCTGCCGTTACCGGCACCATCAGTCAAATCCATGCTCCAATCCAGCTCGGCATCGCACATACCCGCCGTACCCACAAAACAATGCCAAGTCCTGATCTAAAGTTGTCACATTATTGTTCCCCGTATCCGCGTCACCCGCCTTATCCGCGGTCCATCCCATCCTGCCAGGAAGCCAATCCGATTCGCCATCGCAGATACCCGCCGCACCCGCAAATCAGTTTGCCCGTTGCTTGCCGGGTGTGCCGATGGGCACGGATTATTGCTCCCCGGCGCGTCCGGGTAAACTTCTGATCGTTGAGTGTGACTCATTGGCCATTTTCTAATGGTATTCACAACTGATCGCATGAATGTTGCAGAAGCGGTCACAGGCCCGACCGGACGCGTGAACAGCCTTTCACGTTGCAGGCGCGGTGTGGATGCGGTAAATTCACGAAGTCTGTTATGAAAGGATGCGACTTCATGCGTGATCAGCGTTTAGATAAACTTGCCAAAGTACTTGTCGGTTATTCGGTATCCGTTAAAGCCGGTGAACTGGTGCGGATTTCAGGTGAAACCATCGGCCTGCCGCTGATTGAAGCCATTTATGAAGAAGTACTGCGGGCGGGCGGGCATCCATTTGTGTCAATGAGTTCCGATGCGATGGACGAGGCGTTCTATCGCGTTGCCAGCGCCCGGCAATTGGAATATGTGTCACCGGTTTCCAAATTTATTGTGGAAAACATGGATGTGTCAATCGGTCTATGGGCGGAGGAAAATACCCGGGCGATGACCAATGTGGATCCGAAAAAGCAGGCCGCCGCGGCGCAGGCCCGCAGACCCATAAGCAAACGTTTTCTGGAGCGTGCAGCGGAGGGAAAACTCAAATGGGTGGGCACGCAATACCCCACGCAGGCCAGCGCGCAGGATGCGGAGATGTCACTGCGTGATTATGCCGATTTTGTCTTTCACGGTGGATTGCTGCATCTGGATGATCCAGTTGCGGCCTGGAAAAAAATAAGCGAAAAGCAGCAGCGACTGGCGGATTATCTGAACACAGCCAAAGAAATTCATGTCATTGCCAAAGACACGGATTTACGCCTGGGCGTGGAAGGACGACGATGGATCAACTGTTGCGGGCATGAAAATTTTCCGGACGGGGAGGTATTCACCGGACCAATCGAGGATGCGGTCAATGGTGTCATCCGATACAGCTTTCCGGCGGTGCATCACGGCAGAGAATGCGATGGCATCGTCCTGAAGTTTAAAAATGGAAAAGTGGTGGACGCCAGCGCCTCGAAGGGATTGGATTTTCTTACGGCGATGATGGATCAGGACGCCGGAGGGCGGACACTGGGCGAATTTGCCATCGGCACAAATTTTTCCATTCAGCAGTACACCCGCAACACGTTATTTGATGAAAAAATCGGCGGGACGTGCCACGCAGCGTTGGGTGCGGCCTATCCCGAAACCGGCGGAAAAAATGAAAGCGGCCTGCACTGGGACATGGTGTGCGATTTACGGCAGCCGGGTTGCCGGATTGAAGTTGATGGCAAAACGATTCTGGAAGCCGGCAGGTTTACGAACGCGGATTGGCCCAATGCGTGATGCGGGCAGCGTTTGTCCATACGGGATCAATAGCGCATAATACGACTAACGAGTAAGTGAAAGCCTTTTTTTTGAGGATCATTCAAAATGAGAAAACTGCCGACAATTTTGATGTTCGCCTTAACCGCCGCCATCAGCCTTTCCATGGTTGGATGTGGAAACTCAGGAACCCAACAGCCTCCACAGGCCCAAGCACCGACTACTGCCGCCCCTGCAACGGCGGTAATCCCGGCGGGAGCAACACCGCCCGCGACGGCCAAAACGGCATCCAAAGGGGCATTGCGAGTGCGAAAGTTGGCCAATGGATTGATCATCAAAGATATTAAAATCGGCAATGGTCCCGTGGCGAAGGATGGTGATACAGCCATCGTTCACTACACCGGAATGCTGATGAATGGTAAGGTTTTTGACGCCAGTAAACTTCACGGCAATCAACCGTTTCCGTTTGTACTCGGTGCCGGACAGGTTATTGCGGGCTGGGATATTGGTGTAAAAGGCATGCGCGTGGGCGGGATTCGGGAATTGACTATCCCGCCGGCTCTGGCCTATGGGGATCAATCGCCTCCGGGCAGCGGTATTCCGGCCAACAGCACACTGAAATTCCGTGTACACCTGCTGGGCGTGCAAGCGGCAAATTAGGCCGATAAAAAATGCCCTTGCTTTCCAAAAAAGGCGTGTTACACTATTGGGGAAGTCGGCGATGCTGGCTTGAGCGTAAATTTCCAGGCAATTGGTGAGCCTGGAGCGCGCGAGCCGGAATAACCGTGCAGTTCGTGAGAGCATCGGAGTTATACATAAACCGGTCATCCTGTTGATACAGGTGACACTCTGATGCGGCAGGGAAGGACGCCCGAAGCAACGAACGGATTCGATATGCTTGGTTTGCTCTTCAATTTGAAACCACGTAATCAACCGGCCACTATTTCTCCGGCCACAGGGTATGGTACTCTGATCATTTGCCCGTCAACACCAGACTGCGCTGGCATTTCCAAAGATCCATTTAAGGTCACAATCGGCACCACCATAACCGAAATTATTCCACCGGCACCGGGAAGGCGGGTGGCAAGCATTCCGTTAAGCCGGTTTCAACGAGATATAACGATATATCGACAGTTCAGTGGGCAAGAAGCTCACTGGTGTTTTGCGCCCATCGGATGCGTGAGTGAACATCCAAATCGGCGCTGGTCAGGTCAAGGAGCGACCCATGGCAAAAACTCGTACTACTACGGCGGCCGTTGAGCAGGACATTAATGAAGTCTGGAAGAAGTTCAAGGCCAACAAGACGGAAGTCATGCGCAATTTGCTGATGATGGAATATCTTCCGCTGGTGCGCTACAACGCCGATCGTATTTATTCCAAGCTGCCCGATGAAGTGGATCTCGATGATCTTATTCAGGCCGGCACCTTTGGCCTGAAAGATGCCATTGAATCTTTTGATCCCAATCGGGGCGTGAAGTTTGAGACCTATTGCGCTCCGCGTATTCGCGGGGCCATTCTGGATGAATTGCGCAACATGGATTGGGTTCCCCGTCTGGTGCGCAGCAGATCCAGCAAAGTTATTCAGGCCTCGCGGCAATTGGAAATGAAACTGGGGCGCGCACCGACGCATGATGAAATCGCGGCGCATCTGGGTGTACCGCCGGATGAATTTGACAAAATGCTCAAGGATTCCAGCGCCGTTTCCCAGGTCAGTTTGTCCCGAAAATGGTTTGAATCCGATAGTGACAAAGATGTCCGGGAAGTGGATGTCCTGCAGGACAAGAGTTCTGATTCCCCACTGACGATTCTGCACCAGCGCGACATCAAGGACCTGATTACCCGCGGCTTATCGCGTTCGGAAAAAATGATCCTGGTGCTGTACTACTACGAAGAAATGACGATGAAGGAAATCGGCGATGCACTGGAACTTTCAGAGTCGCGCGTAAGCCAGATGCACTCAAGCATCATCGCCCGGTTGCGGTCGCAACTGGCAAACCGGGAAAAGGAATTCTCCACCGATTAGAGCGTATGTGGAAGGTCCATCGCGGGCGACTCTCCACATACGCTTTTATCATTGCATCTCCGCATGGACAGCCAGCGATTCAAGTGGAACCGCGGCTGGAGCCACCGTCAGCTTGCGGTGCATTCGCCCCAGCAGGGCGCGGGTAATTAAGACCGCCGCGGTCCCCAAAGCCAGTCCACATGCCAAACCGCCGAGCATCATCGGTCCCAGGTAGGTGGCAAATATTCCATGCCAGGAGAGTTGCTGATGATCCATAAATTCCGGAGACAAAAACCGGTCGTGCAGTATCAGCGTTCCGATCTGAATGTTCATGAATATTAACAGCGGGATAAATGGCGGCAGGGAAATTTGCGTGGCCAGAAGTGTAACCGGAATATTGATATGCAGCCGTCGAGCCGTGTAGATAGCCAGCACGGTTTGAATTCCATACAGCGGCAAAACGGCAATCAGCACGCCGACGCCCACAGCGGTGGAAAGCATCGCATCCGCAAGGGCATCACATTGCGACAAGCCCAGTTGCCTCTTCCAGAACCGCCAGCTTGACCAACTCCGCCAGGAGACTTTCGGGATGGCGTGGGAAACGCGGCATTTCCGGCACGGCATGGGATTGATAATGCGCCAGGTTGTCAGCATGACATTCAGCCGCACGCCGCGCAGGGTATCACGCAGTGGCCGGAAATGCGTAATGCGATTTTCGGCTGTAAAGTAAATGCAGGTGATGGGAGCGGAACGCACCTGCAAGCCTGCCCAGGCGTGGCGAACCAGCGTTTCCGTTTCAAAATCAAAACGACGAAAAATATGGGTCAACGTGAGGGTGTGCTTTAAGGGGTAAATTCTCAAACCGCACTGAGTATCCGGAACATCCTGTCCAGTTTGCAGCAGCATCCAGAAGCGGGACATATCGCGCCCGCGCTTGCTGCGTTTCGGGACATCGGCAAAATCCATCTGCCGATCGCCGATAATCAGGTCATCCGGAAACAGTTGGCTTATCTGGATGAGCCGAAAGATATCGGAAACGAGATGTTGCCCATCTGAATCAATGGTGATGGCATGTGTGCATCCGGCGCGGTGCGCGGCGGCAAATCCGGTAAGCAGAGCGGCACCTTTCCCCTGATTTTGGCGATGATGCAAAATACACAGCGGGCATGTCGGGCCGGATGGATATTGGGATTCCAGTCCTTGCAGCACGGTAGTGGTCGAATCGGTGCTGCCGTCATTGACGACAAAAACGGTTGCCTCCGGAAGTTTGGCCAGCACTTCGTCAATTACTTTGGCCAATGTTCCACCATGGTTGTATACTGGAATGATAACCGCATAGGAAATGGGTTCCGGCCCGGCGGCCGAAGACGCCAGAGCCGGGTGACTTCCGCCATCGGTGCCCGGCGCGTAGATATTCTCAGAATTAGCCATACCCGTTTTGATTCCAACTTTTGGCGCAGCTCTGTTGCAGATTGAATCCCGGATTTACTCTGCCGCGCGCCATTTCCGCCAATTTACCCTGTCGCAACACCTAAGCGCCACTTATTCTATCGTACCTGAAGCTGGAAAATCTCTCCAGCAAGCCGCTTTAGCCAACAGCAATTTCCTGCATTGGCTGTCGTCGAGTCCTGCATCAGGGAGTTTTATTATGGGGTATGCCGGCAGGCACGGCGAAGCGTGCCTGCCAGTTGGCTATTGCTGAATCAGCGTCCATGACTTATCCGGGTTATACCGGGTCATGTGCCGGGCGATAGACAAAGTATCCGGGCCGAGATCTTTTTGATAGACACGGCCTTGCTGGTTAACAATAAACGTCATAACACCCGACGAACCGTATTTGGCTGGAAATGCTATCAGAGCAAATCCGGCAATCATATTTCCGTTGATGACATAATTGTATCTGCCGCCAGGAGCAGCGGAGCCTTGCTTTGTGAGAATTCGAAAATAATATCCATTGAAAGGATGCGGGCCGGCGGTTTTATGCACACCTGGCGTATAACCTTCAGCGGCGGCCTGAGCGGCCAGCGGGCCAAAGGGGCTTTCGGGCTGCCCGACGGCAGCGGGCCAGTAGAGACCATTTTGTGTTCCGGGCGTGCTTACCAGCCTTTGAGCATAGCGCAACACATCCGCCCCATCATGATAGGCGCTGGCATACTGCTGCTGCGCCAGCACATATGCTTCACATACTTTGATGGTGTCAAGTTCATTGGCACCAATGCGGCGGGCGAGGATTTCCGCTTGGCCGGAGCGTGTATCAAAAAACCATTTACCGTCGGGAAGGCGAATAATGGGGATGGGGAATGGCCAATTTTTATCGCCAATATGAACAATGGATGTATCCGCATTTTTCTTTTCGAGCCAGAATTTCTGTTTGGCATGGAGGACAAACGCTTCAAAGTGGCGATGATCCTCCACCTTGTCGCCGGACACCAGATCGTCAATATCGGGTCCGAAGATGTGACGCAATTCCGTATGATTCTCCGCTTTGACGGCGGCAAGCAGTGTATCAGCCGCGGCGTCGTCACTGGAAAACAGCTCCTGACCGACCCCCGGCTGGTGCGCTTGACTTTGCGACATGGCCGGGCTGCCGGAAGCGGCCTTTGCATTCATCTGGTTTTGACTTTGGCACCCCGCGCTAACCAGCAGCAACACGCCGGCAACCAGCACACCGGCAGCACTACGGATTGACATAGCCCGATACGTACTCATATGCTTCTCCAAAAAAAAGGGCGTAAGTATTGGTGTTGTCGTTCACTTCCGTCAGCGGCGGCCCATGGACTGTCTTCCGCGCTGACTGTCCTGCTGGGTGTGCCGATTGGAATTCATACCTTGAAACGCCGACGGAGCCTGGCGCTGCAGAGGCTGCGGCGCGCGATATTCCGGGCGAGGTACCGCACCACGGTCAACGTGATTACGAAACGTCTGTAAACTCTGACGGCCACGATTTTCAGCACGTATTGCATTGTTATCGCTGCGATAAATGCCGCCAAATACTCCAGGCGGAGGTTGCGGCCGAAAGCCACCGGGTATATTTGCCGGTCTAAACGGCGGAGCCGGACGGTTTACCGGATAGTGCCCGGGCCAACCAAGATATTGGCGCACGGCACCTGGCTGGGCCACGTTCGGCGGTAATGCCGGAAGCGGCTCACGGGGGTTGCGTGTCCAACGAACGGGTAGACTTCGCGCCGGACCAGGCCGCTGGTTATTGCCGGGATATATCGGGTGATTACGTATCCACTGGCCGCGACTGTCACGCCGCCAGTATGGATGCCAACTCCGCCCGGTGATAATCCATTTATTGTGCCAATCACAACTGTTATTAAGCCAGGTGCCAATTACAAAGCCGATACTGAAAGTCAAATAGGGTCCGGAATAAATGACCGTTGGCCGGCTATATACCAGATAGGGATCATACAGGGGCACATAGATCACCAGCGGATTAGCCGGCTCAATCCATATGAGGCCATTTTCGGAGATGATCTGTTGCTGCGGGGTGGATTGCAACGTGCCCGCTGCAAGAGCCTGCGCGCGCAAACGTTGAATTGCCTGCATGACATCCGCCTGCTGATTCAGAAAAGCCACACCCAAGGCTTGTGTCCACTGCAGATTCGCATTCATATATGCCAGTACGGTGGGATAGTGAACCATCGCTTTAATCGATGCATCCCAGTTTTGCATTTCAATTAGAATTTCTCCGGGATTGGGGTTGTATTGCAACCACTGCGCGGCCAACGCCACCTGAAGCGGATAGGTGGAGGCAGGCAGCAGTTGTGCCAGCAGCGGATCCGGATACAGCGCGATCGGGGCAACAAGCTGATCGATTTGTGCGGGGGTCAAAGGGGCCACGAGTTGCGGGGTTGCCATAACTGGTGGCCCAGGCACGGCTGGAGCGGAATTGGGCAACGGAGGCGCAACCGGCGGTGGTGGCGGTGTATAAGGTTGGGAATAGTATGGCGTGTAACCTTGATATGATGGGTAAGTCTGGGCATAGGTGTTGATTGCTGACCCGGCGAGCAAAATGCTCCAGACGGCCAGGAACCACGTGGCATTTCTACTCCATACGGCATTGGCCCACATTGGTCACCTCCCTTGTCGAATCCTCATCCACTGAATATTAGTTCAGGAGATTCAAAAGACATTATATCCACGCGTTCAGTGAAGTGTCATGTGGGTCGTATCAAACGCATCAGAAAGTGGCTTTTTTATCACGATTAGCCAGTGGTTATTGCAAGTTCGACCAGTAGCCTGACCCCGCGAGCGATAATCCTTCGTGTTCGTGAAACGGATGTGCGGCCCTGAGCCGCGCCATGTATTGGCCCAAACGCTGCCGCGCTCAACGGCTTTGGATTTGGCGCAAAAGTTAGGCATGGGATATCCCCCATGCGTTGCCGGAAAAACATGGCAAAAACAATGAAACGGCGATAAACACGCCAGATCATTCGCCCCGCGGAGATTACTGGGGTATACTTGGTAAAGTTTGTCGATTTTTCCGTTGTACGTGGAGCAGTCCGTGTCGATTAAGTTTGTTGAAGCATTGGAACTTCTGCACCATCGTTGCGTGGATATGGCGGCTCTGGTGCAGGGCGCGGTGGAACAAGTTACACAGGCGGTGATTCATTGTCGGCCTGATATTGCGCAGGGTGTGCGGGATACCGAAGATCAAATCGATGCTGAAGAAGTCAAAATTGAACGTGCGGCCATAGATATGCTTTCCGAGCATCAGCCGGCGGCGTCTGATCTGCGCACGGTTTTTGCGATCGTAAAAATCAACAGCGATCTCGAGCGGATCGGCGATTGCGCGTACAATATTGCACAGATGTTGCCATCGTTTTCCGCCACGGTATCAGAAATTCCCCATGAATTAAGAACCATGGCGGAATCCACGCTCAAACAGGTCGATGACACCACGAAATGTCTGGGACTCAGCGATCCGGCATTGGCGTCAGAAGTGTGCCGGGGTGATGACGTCATTGACGCACTTTACCATCAGATTTATCAGGACCTGCAGGCGGGCATGGTGGCTGACACACAGAATGTTCCGGCGGATCTGGCGATGATCATGATTGCAAAGAACTTTGAACGAATCGCCGACCATTGCACCAATATTGCGGAGGAAGTGGTTTTTCTTGTGCGTGGTCAGATTATCCGGCATGTGCATTAACACCGATATTAGCGCTCGGGGGGTATATTGATCCGCCTTCCAAGTATCTGAAACCGGTGGGCAACGGACGTAAAGCCCATTTCCTTGGCGATCCGGTCTCGTAAGGCGGCAATTTCCGGGCTTGAAAAGGGAATGATTTTTCCCGTTTGAACGTCCACCAGATGATCGTGCCCGCGTTGTGTTCCAACAAAATCGTAATAACTCTGCTTTCCGGTGCCAAAGAAAATCTGATTCACCAGCAGGCATTCCACAAGATGTTTGAGCGTTCGGTATACGGTGGCCTTGCTGACACGGTGTTGTTGTCGGCGTAATGCCAATAACAGTTCCTCGGCCTCAAAGGGGCGATCAAAGCTTTGAATAACCTCAAGCACCACGCGACGCTCCTGCGTATACTTTTGTCGATGCTCATGGAGAAAGGCCTTAAAGATTTCCTGTGCTGATTCCATGATGGAGATTATCCGTCGCAAACGCGCAATGATCAAATGCCGCCGCTTTGAATGAAGCCTTGAGCGTACTGGCAGCAGCGCCGTCTGTCATGCGTGGTTAATAGCAGCATGCCGCAGCGACCAAAGCGATGGAATGCCACGATTAAAATATATCGAACCAGCATCGCGCCAGGCTTGTTTTGAAGACGCTTTTTTTCAGATTTTCTCCAGACCGATTGGCGCGGCTATAATAACACTGGTATTCAATTGGCTGGATTGTATCGGGATGCTGTGCAATGCTCTTTAATTACGGTGAATTTGACGGGTCAGAATTTCCCACGCCTGACAGCCTGTTTGCAAATCAGAGCATTTTTGACTTCATTCTCTCCTACGGGGATCACGCCCTTGAAGCTCTATCCAAACTGGATCCTGCGAATGCGGACATTCTTGAGCAGTTAATGAAAGATGGGCTGCTGGAAAAGGCGGCCGGAAAATTTCGCCTCACGCCGCGAGCGATTAATGCCATGCAGCGAAAGGCGCTGATGGAAATTTTCGCGCACCTGCCGCGCGGCAGCCGCGATGGACATCCCACCGCCAATGCCGGTGCCGGTGCCGAGCGGCTGGAGGGTACGCGCAAATATCAGTTTGGTGATCCGATCAGTGAACTGGACATGCTGCAATCGCTGCGCAATGCAATGTCGCGGGCGGTTGTAGCCGGTAATACGCCCGGTGTGCCGATCAAGTTTAATGAAAATGATCTGGAACTGCACCTCCTGGAAGGCACCACGGCCTGTGCGCTATGCATTCTTGTGGATATGTCCGGGAGCATGATGCGTTATGGCCGATTTCTGGCGGCAAAAAAGGTGGCCATGGCTCTGACCGCGCTGGTCCGCCAGCGCTTTCCGCAAGATACGGTGGATATAGTCGGCTTTTACAGCACCGCCACCGTTGTTCCGGAACAGCGGCTGCCGCTGTTGATGCCGAAGCCGGTATCGACGCATCAGTATGAGATCGAAGTACATATTCCGCTGTCGCAGGCGGAAAAAACGCATCAGCACTTTACGAATCTGCAATTGGGCATGCAGATGGGCAGACGCATTCTACAATCCCGTCCGGCGGAGCAAAAGCAGATGTTTATCATCACTGATGGGCAGCCGACGGCGCATGTGGACGGGGATATTCTTCATTTGCTGTATCCGCCAAGACGGGAAACGGCGGTGGCGACATTGCGTGAAGCTCTGACATGCTGCCGCGCGGGCATACGGGTAGCGAGTTTCGCCCTGGTTGAGGACTACTGGGATATGGAATGGGTGGAGTTTATTGACCAGCTCACGCGTTTGTGCCGGGGTGTGGCCTTCTACTGCACCGGTGACAACCTGGCAGGATGCGTGATGGAAAGCTATTTAAGCGGAAAGAAAAGCAAGACGTTTATCGCGTGATGCCGCAATCACTTTCTTATCCGGGCCAGGTTTGAAATTGTTCCAATACCGGCGGCAAGACTTTGAGGCCCCTCTTTTTAGCCAGGCGCACATAATGATACATACTGCGCCGATAATGTCGTTCCACGCGACGGTCCACTGGAATGGCGCGTTTGCGCATCTGCTCGAAGGCCCATTGCCAGACATGATATTCTTCGAGGCAGCGCGGACGAAATTTTTTGAAACCAACCGCATGATGCCCCACCTCATGCATGAAAATGCACGCGCTGACCGGAGATCGCGGACGAGGGGCCGAGATCATGCGACGGACATCGCCATTGTTGTAATGCAGTTCGTAGGCCACACCACTCATACTCGAACGCCATTTACGAATTGAAATGCCATAATGCGCTTTCATTTCAGCAACCAATTGGTCGTAAAAGCGATGATGTTCCCGAAATGGCACATCCGAGAGCAGCGTGCAGCCTGCAGGTTTCCCGCGGTCGGCGGATCTGTGAGAACCGGACCGATCCGTCTTACGCGATGGTTTGACCTGCGAAATCGGATCTTTTAAAAACGTAAAGAGATCAAGTTGCCTCTCGGCCATATTATCATCCTGTTTACTACACGTCGCCGGAGGTATTGTATCGACCAGTCCGAATCGCTTTCTTAAAACTTTCCAAGCGCCACGCACCCGGAAGATAAATAATTGAATCACACGCCATACGGTACTCATGGTGCCGCCAGATTGAACGCACTTTGAGAATTCTCCGCAATCACTGATAAAAGAGATGAAAAAGCGATGGGATATTGTTGAATCAGCGGAGCAAGTCCGGCAATACCATGCGATACAACCGCGGCATAATCGGCAGCGGACGCGGACAGATCGGTTTTCAACATCAAGCTCATGGCGATGGCGGCGGCGGACGGAACCGCATTGTCGCTGCCGCTGGGGATGCGAACGAAAAGCTGCTCGTGGCGGTTGCTGGAGAGATAAAACCTGCCAGTCTGCGGCTGAAAAAATTGATCGCCGATAGTTCGTGCCGCTTTCCGGGCAACTTCCAGCCATTCGGTGGCACTCTGTGGCGCAAATTGTTTGGCCGACATCGCAAGATTCCATGCCGCCAATCCGAAACAGGCCTCGTCTGGAAGAAATGCCGGAATATCCGCCTGCCCCATCCGGCTGACATGCAGGAGCTGACCCGCAGCATCCCGATGCACAGCAAGAATTGCCGACGCCGCCCGATCGGCCGCATGGTAATACCTCGGTTCATTCAACATTAGCGCCGCTTCGGCCAATGCCTGAATCATCAGGCCATTCCAGTCGGTGAGAATTTTATCATCGCAATGCGGAGCAATCCGTTTCGACCGGATGACCAGCAATTGCGATTTTATATTCTGCAACCGCTGAAGCACCCATTCAGGTGTTGCGCCAAATTGCTCGGCAAGTTGGGAAACATCCGCGTTGATGCGGGCAATATTATGCCCCTCCCAATTTCCCTGAAGCGAGAAGCCCCAGTATTGGCAAGCCAATTGACGATCTGACTGATCGGGAATGGCGGCGAGCAGCTCCTGCCAATCCCATAGATAAAATTTTCCCTCTTCGCCCTGACTGTCCGCGTCGAGACTGCTGTAAAACAATCCCTGAGGCGCGGTCATGTCACGAAGCCAGAAATCGAGCGTTTCTCTGGCGATATGTGTGTAGTCGCTGCGGGTCAGCAGCACGCCCGCCCGGGCATAAATCAGGGCGAGCTGCGCATTGTCGTAGAGCATTTTTTCAAAATGCGGAACCAGCCATTGTTCATCGGTGCTGTAACGCGCAAATCCGCCGCCGATTTGATCATAGATCCCCCCTGCCGCCATTCGATCCAGCGTAAGCGTGAGCCAGGAACGAATCTGTGCCACCACATCGACGGATAGAAGCTTGGCCAGCGCCGTTGATCCGGCTGCGTGCTGTTCAAGCAGAACAATCCATAAAAGCAGTGTCTGGTGCGGTGGAAATTTTGGAGCGCCTCGGAAGCCACCCCAGGTTAAATCCATGCGTTGGCGGCATTCGTCCAGCAGCGCGGAAAGCCATCGAGGAAAATCAATGGGCGCACCGGCATTGCCGGTGCTGGTGAAATGCCCGGTGATGGCTTGCGCAATATGGTCCGCCTGCCGGATCACTTGATCGCGTTGGTCGTGCCAGGCAGCATTGATGGCAGAAAGTACCGATGGAAAGCCGGGGCGACCATATTGATCTTCCGGCGGAAAATAGGTTCCGGCATAAAAGGCTTTGAGTTCAGGTGTAAGCCAAACGCTCATTGGCCAGCCACCGGAACCGGTGGTTATTTGGGTGGCAAGCATATAGAGTTCATCAAGATCGGGGCGCTGTTCCCGATCGACCTTGATATTGACGAAGTGGGCATTCATGTACTGGGCTATTTGGGAATTTTCAAACACTTCCCGTTCCATCACATGGCACCAGTGACAGGCAGAATAGCCAATAGAGAGAAATATTGGAACACCGCGCGTGCGCGAAAGGTCCAACGCCTCACGGCACCATGGGTACCAATCCACTGGATTGTACGCATGCTGCAGCAAATATGGACTGCGGGAATCAATAAGACGATTGGGCCGGCGGGTAGATGGGGTATTGCTCATGGAGCAATATTATACCACATTAACGCTGCGACCGATGCGGCGTTTGCGGTTCATCAATTGCCGCCCCTTTTTGGTTTTCATTCTGGCGCGAAAGCCAATTTTGCGAACGCGCTTACGATTGCTGACTTTATGCGGATAATGCACGACTCAACTCCAAAACTTAGAATTACCGCATCAATGCACTGTTACAAGCACGGATGCGTAGGCCTCGTTCCCGGCGGCATCAACAGCTTTTACCACAATTCGATGCGATCCGCTGCCAAGCACACCTGTTCTCCCGCGGAAACCTTCCAGCGGAGAGTCAAAGATAGTAGCAGAAGCGGCCGCCGGACGCCAGTTCTTTGACGAATCTACCTGAATACTCACCGCCGTAATTGGCGAACGTTTATCAGACGCCACGCCAGTAACCACGATGTGTCCACCGGCGGTCTGGTGCCATTTCAGGCCGGCAATGGTGGGAGCGGTGTTATCCACCATTATGCGGCTGGATTCTCGGGCTACGCTTCGCGCGGCGGACGGCGTGTTGTCCGGAGCATCCGAGGCAATAACCTCCACCCGATAATAGCCATCCGGAATACCGGCGAGCTGCCATAGATAATGATGCGCGGAAATATCTTTGGCAATCCGAATCCAGACAGGAATTCCTTTCTGCTGGTATTGCAGTGTGTATTGCAGCGTATCGCCGTTGGGATCATTGGCCTTCCATTTTACAAGTACGGCATGCGTTGGTTTGCTCTGGTAGTTGGTTTGCACACTGCTGAGCACCGGCGGAACATTAATCTGCTGGTAACTGATGCGCGTGGAACGAATGACCGGAGAGGCGCCATGACCACCGCGTTTGAGAACCAGACGGAATTGCAGAAACCGCGCCGGGGGGCTGGAAATTTTCCGATAACTGTTGGCCGGTATCAACGACGACCATCGGCTCCAGAAACGTGCGGAAGCTTTTACATCCCGTACGTTGCCGCTGCGGGTTTGAATATCCACCGCCGCGCCGGCGGGCACCTTGGCGTCGATATGCGCAGCGCCCCATGTAGCGGGAAGTTTGGCGTCAAGCACTTTGCTGACATAGGTTCCGCTATGTTGGGTCCTGGCCGTAAGCTGGTAAATCTGCCCCTGATTAGCCGTACCGATCAATAATCGATTACCTCGCGTTTTTGCCAGGCACAGCAGATCGGATTGCTTAAGGCGTTCCAGCAGAGTTTCTGTTTGCGTGAAGGGATCATAGGACAACAGCCGCCCGTGGCCACCAAGGCCAAGAATCAGGTGATGTTTGGCATACAGCATGGACAGCACCATATCGGGCACTTTAAGCAGAACACGAACGCGTCCGCTGGAACTGATCTGGTAAACCGCATTGCTTTTGACGGCCGGCGCATTGGGAGCGGAATCATCACCATCGGTGGATGGAAACGGCCCCGGTATGCGGGTTGGTTCAGCCGGTGGCTTACCGGCAGCTGCGCCGGCCTGAGCGTTTTTACCAGGCTTTCCCTTTTTTCCGGGCATCTGAATTCCGGTGCCAAGTGCTACCGGACGACCATTCGGGTGCAAAACGGGGGTAAAGACTCCCCCATCAAGTTTAGCCCGGTGCGGTGATGCCGTTGCAGCGAAAATATCCCCATCACCATCCACCGCCAAAGCTGAAATTTCTGCATGGTCTGCCGACATTAAAACATAAGATTTACCGGTTTTAGGATTGATCCGAATCACCAGGCCCGGCCCATCCGTGCCCGCCAAAACCGAGCCATCCTGTCCGAGTGCAAGACTTGTGACATTATGCATCCCGGTTTTCATCAATATTCTGGCCCGTCCCGCGGGGCTGATCTTCCACACCTCGCCGTTGGGTCCTGTTGCGAGGATCACCGAGCCGTCCGAAAGCGGCAAAATCGACCAGATATACTGGACATCTGCATTTTGAAATATTGTCCGGGCGGTGACTTTTCCACCGCCACGGACGGTTAATTCCACGAGTCTGGCTTTACTGCCGCAGGCGGCCACCAGAAGTTTGCCATTTTTCGTGAAGGCCAAGGACAGAATCTGGTCGGACGATTTGGGTGGCGTATAGGCCGCGAGGGGTTTACCGTTAACCATTCGGTACACCTTTCCCTTGGGGCTAGTGCCAAACCAGATTTCTCCTTTGGACGAAACGGCAATGGCATTGATAAAATCAAAGCCCGTTTTTGGCAACAATGTTTTCAAGTGCCGGCTTAATGCCAGATCGCCGTAATTGTTAACGATAACCCCGTGAAAGTGGCCAGAAGCGTATGCCGCCTCGTCGGTGAATTTCCAGCTTTGCGGATGCACCGCAAAAGCGCTGGGTGATCCGGCCAACAGGCCCATCACGACAGGGAGCAGAAGTCGTTTTAATCCAAGCTTGGCGTTACGAAACATGAAATCTCCAGTTACTTGCCAGACATCTTTAACTGATTTAGTCCGTTGCAATTTGTTGCCGCGATGGCAGTCATTGCGACCTTGCGCGATTATCCCGGTGGCGGCCCCATTGGCCCAGACATGCCAGGAAATCCGGGGGCCGGTGTAAGTTTTACAAAACGCTGATCGGCATGGCGGCTTACCTTGATCGTGAACTGCTGCCCGCCCTGTTCGATAATGGCGCCGGCCGGAACAACTTCCTGCACTGAATTAAACAGCGGATACAAATTGGCCGGCGGATTTTCCGCCATAATCGCGACACGGCTTAATGGCAGATTTGGCATGGAGATCTGTTGCTGATCCACACCGTGCATGTTCAGCACCAGGCGGGCATATATAGCATTATCCCGATAAGCCGTGAGATGTCGGATATCGGCGATTAATTCATCAATACTGCCCGGCGCAAAGCGCTGCGGAAAGTACGTCATTTCCTGTTGAATAACGGAATTGGAAGACCCGACTACCAAATTGTACTTCCCGTCCGGGGTATTGGCTGGAACCGGTATGTGCAGATAAACATAATGTTCTGCGCCGCGGAACGGCTTAATGGTCAGACGCACACGAATCGTTCCGCCGGGTGCCACGGTCGTGCGTCGCACAACCGCGGAAGTGATAACCGCGGACCGGCTTACAGGCCTGGCGGAGATATGCAAATTCACACTCTTGAGTTTCAAATCTTTGAATGGATTATTCATCAGCAAAGCCGCGGGCATTAAGACTTTATCGGGATTAAAAAAGCCGGTCGTGTAATAGTCATTTACCGCCAGTTTAGCGCCCGCAAAATGAATATTCCCGGTAACATGCACGGTGTAATTACCGGTTTTCGCCACGACTTTTCGTTTGGCGGTCATCGTGCCGATGAGAGCCCCACCCAAAGCCTGCATACTGGTTCGGGGATCCAGGAACAAATTATAATGGAAGGTTTTCTGCCATGACGGATTGTGATATTGGATGGTCATGGTGACCGGCGCGAATGGTGCCGGCTTGCCAAGCTGCCCCACAATTCCCGTCGCCTGATCCATGACCAGACGGCCCTGCCGGGTATAGCTTGCGCCAAGCTTAAATGACGCTTCGAGATCCGGGAGAATGGTATAAATATAGGCTCCGGCAATTGGCAAGGTGGATCGACCTTGCGCGAAGAACCGATGACCAAAGGCATAGACATGTCCATCGACCACATCCGTTACCGTGCCAATCGCGGACATATCCATATCGCCGTTAAGCAGCGGCACCGCAATGGCCGCACCGGGCCGCAATTTCATGGCCGCGGCCGGCGTCATCGCCAAGCCCCCCAATTGTCCTTTGCCGCCGTTGCCCGCAGCGCCTGCCGCCAGCGGAACCATGCCCGTTCCACCAAAGGCGTTTTGCAGATAACGCATGACGCTGCCTGACCCGCCGCCAACCATCAGAGGTGATGACAGAGGTTGTAATTTAATGGCATTTTTCGTTGCCAGTCGCATGATCGAAGTGCTTTGCCCCGCTCCGCCGCCATAGAGATGGCGGACCATTGCCGACCAGCCAAGGAGCTTGTGAGCTTCGGCGGAGTGTTCCATCCAAGTCAACGAACCCGAGCCGCCCCGCATCGCCATTTTTTTATTTCCGCTGGGCAGCGGAATATGCAGCATCTGCCGAATCGGCTGCACACCACCGATAGGATCTTTGGAAAAGTGCCAACCATAGGCAATTGCTCCGATCAGCTTGCCATCAATGTACACCGGCGATCCGCTCATTCCTTCAATAATGCCGGAATGTCGCAATCCCAATCCCCAGCAACGAACGAGAATAACATTCATATCCGGGCCGAAGTCTTTCACCACGTCGATGATTTTGACATGAAATTTCTGAATATCCGCGCCGTGCATCACGGTCAGGCCATAACCCACCATGCCGGGTTTGAGTTGATTTTCGAACATACATCCCGGTGGTGGCTTACCCAGCGATTCAAAGGAATCAGCCTGTGCTGTGCGGCTGAAGCCCGCAACCATCAGAGCCAGCGCCGCGAGAAAACCAATCATCTTTTTAATCATCAACACACCGCAACTGTTCCATACTTGAACAAACTGTAACGATATTTCCATCCGCCGACAATACCCGGTCAGAGTTACGGCCCAGCTTCCATCCGGTTAAGCCGTCATTGCCGACATGGCATTTTACCCTACGCTCAACGTCCCGCCGCTGTTCGCCATCGGAATTTCTGCCGCAATACGTCAAAGTATCAACTGCATCTTGGTTGCCCTCTGACGGCGCATAACACGCCGCAGTTGCGCGGGCTTTCGGGTTACTTGCCAAGCCGTTCCATCATAGGTGCCGGGTACCGCAGACCGGCGGTTGAACCTTTCGGGGCGGCATCGCTGATGCGGCTGACATCCTCGGCGGTCAGTTCCACATTCAATGCGCCGAGATTCTCGTGCAGATATTTGCTCCGGCGGGTTCCCGGAATCGGGATAATATCGCTTCCGCGCGAAAGCACCCACGCCAGAGCGAGCTGACCGGGTGTACAGTGCTTTTCGCGCGCAATGTCATTAACGCGATTGACGATTTCCAGATTCTTCTGAAAATTCTCCCCCTGAAACCGTGGATGATTTCGCCGATTGTCATTGGGAGCCAGATCTTCGGGCTTTTTTATCTGACCGGTCAAAAAGCCGCGGCCCAGGGGGCTATAGGCCACAAAGGCGATTCCCAGCTCTCGGCATATATCCAGCACACCATCTTCCGGATCGCGCGTCCACAGGGAATACTCGCTTTGCAGAGCGGAGATTCTATGAACTTTCGCGGCGCGGCGAATGGTTTCGCCGCCCGCTTCGGATAAGCCAAGATATTTTACCTTGCCGGCCTGCACCAGTTCCGCCATGGCACCCACGGTATCTTCAATGGGCGTAGCGGTGTCCACACGGTGCTGGTAGTACAAATCAATGTGATCAACCCCAAGCCGCCGCAGACTCGCATCGCAGGCCTGTTTGACATATTCCGGGGTACCGCATACCCGGAGAAATTCCCCCTTCGGTCCGCGCACATTGCCAAATTTGGTCGCCAGGAAGACATTGGATCGTCGATCTTTTATGGCCTTGCCGACCAGCGTTTCATTGTGACCGACCCCGTACATATCAGCGGTATCAAGAAAATTGCCGCCCGCCGCCAGATACTCATGAATCACGCTGATCGATTGGGCATTATCCGCCGGGCCATAAAATTCGCTCATTCCCATGCAACCCAACCCGATTGCAGAAACCTGCGGACCGCCTTTTCCCAAAGATCGCGTTTGCATGCATAACTCCTTAATCATTCACAATGCTCATCTTACGCAGAACAGCGCCCGCGCGGCAAGTTTTGGCCGCCTACTTACGGGAGAAAAAAACGCAAACATCCTCCGACATCTTGCGGGGATATCCAGAAGGATGTCACACCGAAAACGGAATTCCGTGCGCGGTTGACGGTACGGCTTATTGGCCCCGTGATCTGCATCAGCGCGAAGCGTCTGCGCCGAGGCAGTCCCAGGTACGGCCATCACGGGCCAGTAATTCATTGGCCGCCTGCGGTCCCCATGATCCGGGTTCGTACATTGCCAGCGGCGGTGTTCCGGAAGTCCAAGATTCTTCGATACGGTCAATAATGCTCCATGCGCTTTCCACTTCATCACGGCGGATAAACAATGTGGAGTCTCCCAGCATGGCATCCAGCAGAAGTCGCTCATACGCTTCGGGGGAATAACTCCCGAAGGCTTCGTTGTATTCAAAATCCATGTGTGCCGGAGCAATGCGCGTAACGGTACCCGGGCGCTTGGCGTTAATCAGCAGCGAAATGCCTTCCTTGGGTTGAATCCGTAAAGTTAAGATATTGCGAGCCAGGTTTCCACCGGGGGCATTAAATAAAACGCCGGGGGCACTGTTAAAGTGGATGCTGACTTCCGAGCCTTGCCGCTTAAGGTGCTTGCCGCTGCGCAAATAAAATGGCACGCCATGCCATCGCCAGTTGTTAATATCCAGTTTCACCGCGGCGTATGTTTCGGTCTGGCTGTCGGGTGCCACGCCGCGCTCCTGCAGGTATCCGATGGTCGGCTTGCCATCCACGGTGCCGGGACTGTATTGACCGCGTACCGTATACAATGCCACCTCCTGTGGCGTGAAGGGTTGAATGGATTTCAGCACCCGGACTTTTTCATCACGAATGGCATCACCATCAAGTGCCACGGGCGGTTCCATCGCGATCAGTGTCAACAACTGCATGAGATGGTTTTGCACCATGTCCCGCAGGGTACCGGCATTTTCAAAATATCCGCCCCGCCCTTCCACACCCAGGGTTTCACCCACGGTAATCTGGATATGATCCACGTAGCGGCGGTTCCAGATAGGCTCAAAAATGCCGTTTGCAAAACGGAACACCAGCAGATTCTGAACCGTTTGCTTGCCCAGATAATGGTCTATGCGATACACCTGTGATTCATCAAACACACGGTTGATATGTTGATTAAGTTCCCGTGCGGTGGCCAAATTGCGGCCAAACGGCTTTTCAACAATCGCCCGCCGCCAGGCCTGGCTGTTGAACGGATCAATATTGCCCAGCCCGGCATCACCCAGCCGTTCAACAATCTGACCAAATTCCGTCGGACTCGTGGATAGGTAATAAAGCCGGCGGCCACCGGTTTTAAATTTTTTATCCACATCCGCCAGACGATCCGCAAGGCTGTGATAGCCGGCGGCATTTTCAAAAGTGCTTTGATGATAAAAGATACGCTGAGCCAGATCGCGCCAAAGTTCGGCATCCACGGGTTTGCAGCGCGAAAAGGTGTTGATGGCTTCCAGCATCTCTGCGCGAAATTCCTCGTCGGTTTTGGGCCGGCGAGCAAAACCGATCACCACCGTGGACTTGGACAGCAATCCGTCGCGCGTCAGGTTGTAAAGAGCCGGAAGCAGCTTGCGGGCCGTTAAATCGCCGGTAGCGCCAAAAATCACAATCGCGCACGGCGGCGCGGACGTTGCAGCATTTTTTTCCCCAGCCATTTTAAGCATTCCTTTCAGTGAATGTTCTGTTCTACCCGAACAAAGATGGGTATTCTACACGTCTTCAAGTCCGCATCAAAAGCGCCGGGCGACGAAAATGCCGCGGAGTGTTAAAATGCAATTTTAACGTGGAGCTGATTATGGCAGATACGCTTTGGGCACCGTGGCGGCTGGATTATATAAAAAGCGTAACCGGACAGACCGCGGAGTGCTTTTTGTGTGATTTAGCGCAGCACCCGGAAAACGATGCCGCCAATTTTGTCATTCGCCGGAGTCCATTCGGCATGTTGCTGATGAACCGGTACCCGTATGTGAATGGCCACCTGCTTGCAGCACCCTATCGGCACACGCCGGATTTGCCGGAATTATCCGCGGAAGAACGCGCCGATTTATTTGAACTCGCAATCCTCGGCCAGCAACTGCTTACCAGAGCCATGAATCCGCAGGGATTTAACATCGGAATCAACATCGGCCGCTGCGCCGGGGCCGGGGTACCGGGGCATGTGCACACCCATATCGTGCCACGGTGGAATGGGGATGTGAATTTTATGAGCGTGGTGGGGCAAGTGCGTGTAATTCCGCAGGCCGTGGAAGAAGCGTATCGACAGATCATGCAGCAGCTTGAAAAACCACCGAAACGGTGAGCGACAGCATGTATCAACGGCCGTGTTACGGCTGAAAAAAATCGCCGGGCCGGATCAATTCTGCGGATTTTTCACCCCAGGCATGCCTTTGAAGCCGTAGCATTTCCATACATCCAGATGTTTCACGACCACGCCATAATAATAAAGCGGCACGACGAACATCTTGCTGACATGCGCGAACGACGGTTTGATGAGCCGATCAAATACCTGCGGCGAAAACGATCCGGTTAGCACGGCATTTCGGCCCAGATATCGCAGCTTTCCCGTGCGAGGGTTGATTTGATTGGGACCGGGCCAGAGATCAAACTGACAATGTTTTCCGCCCATCGCTGTTTGCAGGCAAAATACGAATGGATGTCCCGGCAGATAATAGCTCAATGAGCTGGAGGTATCCCAACGATCATCCATCACCAGCGGCAGCGGGCCGTGACCATTCCACATGGATAAGCGGATTTTTTGAATGGCCTGACCACGGACTTTCAGCGCGTGGAGGCGAAACGCCGGGTCGAATCGCTTGGCGGGAAAATGCCGGCCCTTCGGGTCAATTTTGGCCATGATCGGATAGAGCAACTGCACATTTTCAGCAAAAACAAACAGCGCAAATCCCCAGGCAATGCCCGCAATAATCCAGCGCCTGGCCGCCTTACGTTTCGGCAGCGGCTGATTCCACCAGCGTGTGGCAATGCCCGCAAAAAGAATCATGCCGGTAAAATATCCCCCGGCCGGCCAATTCGGTTCCACCTTGCTCCAGAAACTCAACAGGAAATACATAATAAAAATCGGCAGCGTCATCCAGATTAAAAAATCCCACACCGAACGGGCAGCGGGATCGTTTATTTTCTTCGCCCCCCGAATCGCTTCAATGAAAGCCAGGACCAGCAGCACGAACAAAATGCCGGCAAAAATGCCGGCCTGTGAAAGCACAAACATGGCAACATTCAATGGGGCGTGGCTCAGATGCCACCAGACTCCCTTAGCCCCCCGCAACCCACCTTCGCCGCCAATGGCACGAAACATAATCCAATGATGTTGCGCATTCCATATCAATGTGGGAACTTGCAGAGCCAGGGACAGAATCAATGCCCCCAGACTGTGCCACGTTGCAAGCTTCCGGCGTAAATACGTGTTGGACCACGCCGCAATGGCCGCGGAGGGCGGAATCAGCAGCAGCACCGGCTTGCACAATATTCCCAGCCCCACCAGAAGACCGGCCAGATACAACCACCCCACTGTGGCTCGGCCCGGTTGGTCCGGCAATAATTCTCCGGAGGCCGCATAGCGAGGTTCCACCGCCAGCCACAGACACGCGCAGGCCCATGCCCAGCATAAATACATCGGTGAATCAATGGTGATAATCAAACTGCCTACCGCGAATACCGGAACCCCCGCCGATAGCGCAATAACCATCAATCCCGCACGATCATCACGAAACATGCGCCGTGCCAGAAAAAAGCTGGCCAACCCGCTGAAAAAAGCGAATATCACCGCCGGAGTGCGGATAATGGGCATGGTGGCATGTTGTCCCAACCAGTGCCCCACCGTGGTTGCGGCATAGATAATTGCCGCAATCCCCGGCCCCTTGGAATAATACCCCCATGCCAGATGGCGCGACCAGAGCCAATATTGGCTTTCATCTTCGGATAGATCAAAGGGGCAGTTGTGATATAAAAACAGGAGATTCGAAAAAAAGCCGAGCGTTAACAAGCCCAATGCGGTGCGAACGCACCACGCCCTGCGAATCCATGCGTGTGCGGGAGTCGGTTGTGTTTCTTGCGTCATTTCGTTTCCTATGCCCCCTCGGCATGATGGAGAAGGCCGGCGATTGGAATAGCCCTTGCCCAAGGAGAATCGACCTTAAGTCTCGCGTAACTCTGTGGGGGGAGCAGTCGCTTGCCGACCAGGGTCTGAGCGGTACCCAGTGACAATGGGCTCGGGTAAGATCGCACGCGTCCCAGCAATAGAGCAAATACCTTATTCGCACCCTTGGCATAGGCATCGAACTCGCTTTTCGTACACCCCATGGCATTTCCGAACCGGTGCCAAATGTTCAAGGGGGTATCCTCCACCAACTGCTCGATCACCGCTTCACCCACAACACTACTGATTGGGGCACCTGCGTATAGCGCGATGCGGTGCCCCAGCCATTTAGCTGAAAATGACCGCCGGACCTCCACGGTCTTGTGGCCGTGTAATATAGAATCAGCAAAGCGGGGGCGCACGCTCATCAACAGATCGCTATCCTGCGAGGCCCCATTTATCTCCAACGAAGCGGAAAGTTTCGGGAGTTTCTCCATGACAGATTTCCAAACCATGTCGAACGACGCAGTGCAGTGCAGTTCATCATCAAACAAACGGTATTGCCTGCCACTTTTTTCCACGTCCCGGAAGGCGAAAGAGGAAAAAAAGGCCTTTTTTTCCTCCCACAAACTCTCGGGCAGGGTAAAATGTATCCGCTGCGCACTGGCTCGCACCTCCATAGCCATAAGGGCGAAAAAGAACTCACCAACATTGGATCCCCATAGGCCTTTTTTTACCTTGAGGTGGCAGAACTTGGCGTTCGCCCCCCGCTTAACAACAGAACTGACCACCGGAACACCCTTGTGGTAGCCGACAAACCCGGAGCGTTGGCCGCACTGGATTCCAGCCCTTACGGTTTTGCCGATCCACTGATCTATCTTGGGATACATCTCTTCGCATTCAACCACCAGATTCTGGAGATCGCGCCAAAGATCTGTTTGCAACTCAGCATCCTTGGCAGCCACCCATGCGATCGAGATATCCTGCGCAATATTGGCAAACAAAGAATTCGGCATGTTTATCCTTCTTTTCAGTCTCGCGGCCATGCGACGGTATTGTACCGCTTTACGACCATGGGCCAAAATGCTTCGACAACTGTAATGTCTGGTTCATATATGGCGATGCTACGGAAGAAGATTTATTGGCGGCGGCCTCCTTTTCCTCCTGAATGGCATCTTCAGACATACGATAGAAAGTAAGCTTTGCCATCTTCTCCTTATGGTTTAGGCTGACGTCTAAATCATGGCCACGCACTTCGAAGATCAGGGGTGTTCCCGTCTCGCCGTCTTTTCGCTCCAGTCCGAAGAACGGATGGACAAATCCGGCGTAATGAATGCGAATCTCGCCGATCGACTCGTCGATAGCGCGGCAATATACGGCAACGCCCCCCGGCACTGCGATCTTTTCATAGGAACGAATGATGTAAAAAGAGCCAGCCTGAATCTGCAACCGTTTGTTATGGTCCGATGGTACGATATCCCAATAATCATTAGGCGGCAGAGCTTTTGAGGCGGACAGATCAATAGGGCTACAATTTTCCGCTCTACGGCTGCAAAATGCTACGGCATCTTTTCCCGCGACTAACACATTCTCAAGGTTAACGCTAAGCATGCCGTCGCTGGACATTCCGTTGGGCAGTAACACCTTTGAGATCGTCGCACCGTGTATTTCAGAATCGTCCGGGTTTCCGATAAAGAACCGCAATTGAGTAAGCGAATCGCCCTCGTGCACAATGATCGGAAATGTGATGGGCGTAACTTCCAAGAAGAGACAACCGTTTCCCTCCCTAAGCGATGGTGGCGTGAATCCCTCGTAAAGTTGCGATCCATCAACAATAAGCCGGGCCAACACGTCCAACCGCCCGATGGAGCTTTTCGCCGTTGATTGCCCATAAAAATCAGCAGATTTAAATTCATTGGTGGTACCGAGACGCTCCTTTAACTTAAATAAATACGTTTTACGCGATTCCAGCAAAAATCCGTTGCTTTTAGTTTTAGAACTACCGTCTAATGCCCTGGCAAGGCCATGAGTTTTTAAACTCTGGAGGTAGTTGCCCCCTGACGGTTTAACGGATCCTTCGGTGAGCAGGTACGCTTCGCCGGTGACATGAAGATCAATCGAGGAATGATCGCATGCCTTGAAATCAAAATTTTCCAAGTGATTGCCTTTAATCAACTCGGTCACCTGTGCCCGGGATAAAACCCCCGGAATCCAACGATCCCATGGCGACATATTAACGATCCTTGCAAATAAACCCGTCCAATGACCACACCCGGCACCAACGAATAGAGCGTGTGGGAGCATAGCCGGTGATAGTTTGGATGTAAAGGCGGTTGCGTTGCACTCAAACGTGGCCGCTGTCCCACCAGCCTGTGATAGCCTGCTACATTACACCTGCTTTCAGTACATCACGCAGATGCTCCGCGGTTTGCGGCAAATGGATTGCCGATTTTCCGAAACCTTCCAAGGCTCCGGCTGCCATTGCTTTGGCTTGTGCATCAGGCAGATTGCTTACCAGCATCAACGGCGGACAATCGGGAATCTGCCGCAATTGCTTGATCAATTCAATTCCGCTGGAACCATCCCGATCCAAAATGCGATTGATCAGCACCAGATTGTACCGGTTCTTCTCCAGCAGCTTTTGGGCTTCTTCCGCCGTGCCGGCCGCATCCACCGTGGCCGAAATGACACTTTGTATAAAATGATGGATGGCGGCGTGATCAAATCCACATTGCCCGACATCCAGAACACGTACATCCATTGATATACCTTTCAAACTATCACCGGGGGAAAAGTATAGCAGATTTATCGCGTTCTTTGGCATTTTCCAATGATTCAACATTGGTGTTTACCAATTCTTAACCGTTGATTTTGACTCCGTGCCACCTTATGGCCTAAACTTGCTGAGATGACAGCAACGCACACACATTTTCCTTCCGCTACCAGAGAAATCGCATTGAATCGTAAACATCGGCTGATTGTGTGCGATCTGGACGGCACGCTGATCAACCGGGAGCACAAACTCAATAACGCCGATATTGACGCTCTGGCACAAGCCCGCGCGGCGGGTTATACGGTGAGCATCTGCACGGGTCGCAGTATTCGCGAGGCCATTGATATTATCAAGCCGCTGAATTTGTCGGGGCCGGGCGTATTTGTTACGGGAGCCGCCATTTGCGATCTGGCCTCGGGCGCGACGTTGCACCGTCAAAGCATCCATCCCGCCACGGTACGAACGCTTATCGATTTTTTTGGCAATCTCGGTCACGCCGTACTGCTTCTGGTTGATACGCCGGAGAACCCGGGGCCACGATATATCATGACCAACCACGGCCCCATTCATGCGGCATCGGAGGAATGGTTCTCACGCAATAAAATGCCGGCGCATAGCATGGATGAGCCGGACACACATATGCTTTCAAATGTGTTACGGCTTGGGATTGTCGTTGACTTGCCGCAAAGCGGGGAAATCACGGCGCAATTGACCAGTGAATTTGGATCCCATATCAATTTTCTGGCCTTACGCGCACCGGCATTTGACTGTCATGTCATTGAGGTTTTTGCCCAACAGGTTGACAAATGGAGCGGCCTGCAGCGGCTGTGCGATCTGATGAATATCGACAGCAGTCTTGCCATACCCATTGGCGACGATGTCAACGATCTGCCGATGTTGCAAAATGCCACGTTGAGTTTCGCCATGGGAAACGCCGCACCGGAGATTCAGCGCGCCGCCAAACATGTCACCGGGCCACAAAGCCAGGCCGGCGTGGCCGCAGCTATCCACAAGGTGCTTTCAGGAAATCTGCCGTAAGCCGCAATCCAAATTAATTCCGATGTCCCGCATCAACGCATTTCCGCCCCGCCGGGGAGAACGCTATTGGCTCAGTGACCGCATGGCATGAGACAGCATTTCCTCCACCGCAGTGACGTTCGCCGATGTTGCCGTAGAATTTCCCAGCACCAGTTCGGCGGCATGAACGCAATAATATAGATGCGAAATGGCGCGTTGCCGAGGCGTGTAGTGCATCGGCACCACCGGCACCGGCTTGACCGCGTGTTGCAACATAGCCCGCGCCCGGGTAAGCAGGCTCGATAAATGCTTCATGTTCGGCAGGCTCTGCACCGGCCATTTTACATCCTGCCGCATAACCACCATGCCGTTGGCTGATACGGCTCCAAGGCCGATATAACCGCCGGGTTTCTTGTTGTCCGGAATATTCAAGGTGAAGCGGTCGGAATTGCCGCCTTTGACCTGCACCGTTTTCTTTCTGCCGATGTATAGGATATAGCGCGCCGCGTTGGGATATGGCGTCCAGGTCAATATAACCTTCCGGCCATGCCACCGCGCAGCGACATGTAGCGGTTTAATGACATGGCCCGCAATGATCACATTCTGGAAGTGAATATTTCTGGCATTTTTCAACCAGACCGCGGGGGCCTTGGCCGCCACCGAGCCAATGGTAATGTTGCGTAATATCACATTTTCAATGGGTGACGGATCCAGATTCACCAGGCCGATGGCCGTAGAACCTGTTGATTCCACGCGATTAATATGTACATCGCTGATAGCCCAATCGGAAATCTCCGGCACAAAACCCGCGTTCGGCAATGCGTACCCGCCAGCCCAGGCAATGGCCGGCTGCGTCAGGCACCGTACCGAATCGGCGGTAATTCCCCTTATATAAATGTGCTTAATGTATCCACCGCGTTCGCCGCCCCACTTCATGTAAATAATATTGGCCGAATTTCCGAACTCATTATCCAGTTCAAAGACATTTTTAATTCCCCCGGACATTTCACTGCCAAAGCCAATATCATGTGACAGCCAGTTATGCCGGATGATGATATTTTCCGACGGTCTTCCGCCATTAACGCTCCAGGCATCGGCATTTCTCCCGGATTTGATAACAATATTGTCATCATCATTCCGGATGCAGCAATTTTGTATCAACGTATCGTCACAGGAATCCACGTCGATGCCGTCATCCATATTTTTGACATGGTTGTAAACCGTCACACCTTCAATAATAACGTTTCTGGAAAAGCACGGATGAATGGTCCAGAACGGTGTATTGGTAAACGTCACGCCGCGTACCAGAATGTTTCGGCATTTTTCAAAATCACAAAATTCAGGCATCAAATGCCAGCCGGCGCCAAATACCCGCTTGCGCATGGCGGTAAGATGATCCGAGTAGGCCCAGTTTACCAGCCGATCCTTCCACTTGAGCTTCTCCTGCGAGTTATACCAGTGAATCCAGGTGGAATGGGGATCGTTGCGTTGCCCATTGAAAACGCCCTGCCCGGTTACCGCCACGTTGTGTTTGCCCATCGCGTAAATCAAAGGTGAATAGTTGTAACACCAGACCCCTTCGTACCGCACCAGCACGCATCCTTTCACAGCCGCCTTACCGGTGAGATAATCAGTTGGATTAAAGCCAAAGTTAATCTGCGATCCACCATCGAGATGAAAATTCACGTTCGATAAAAGTGTGATCGGACCGTTGCACTCATACGTCCCCTTGGGCACAATGACCGTTCCGCCACCGGCGGCATGACAGGCCTGAATGGCATGGTTAAAGGCCGGGGCGCAGTCCGTTTTCCCATCCGCTGAGGCCCCAAATTTCAGAACATTAAAATCCCGATCCGGGAAGATCGGAGCATGAATTTTTTTTAATATAGCGCGATAGAGCGGCGCATTCCACACCATGGACTGAGCCGAAGCTGTGGCACCGACTGCCCGTGCGGCACATTGACCGGGAATTTCTGCAGCTACAGCCAGGACCAGCAACGCGATCATCCATGCGCCCCGGAAATGAGAACTTTGCGATCGCTTGGCCTCCGGCTGCCCGATTGCGCCAAGCACTAACACTTGTTCCGGTTTCGACGCGCAATAAGCAACGGAACGCGTTAGCTTACGAAACCAGTTCGTCAATACAATCTGAACGTGTTGCCCTGTCCCTGCAATTCGACCCAATAAAGCAGATTCGCGCATGGAATAACTCTCAGTTTAACAGCAGACATTTCAAGGACACGACTTGAGTTCAAGCTTAACGCCCAGCCCACCCGTGCGTCAACTGCATATCCAACAGCCTTGCTGGGCCGAAGTAGAGTTGTCAGCCCTTAGCCGAAATAGAATTGTCATCCCCCTGGCCGGCATTTCGAGGCCCGGATGCCGATGTGCCGCCGCTTCGACAATCGGTATCCACCACCGTTTTAATCAGTCGCGCATCATTGCCGTTCTGTAACCCCGGAGATATCGCGATCAAGATATCCGGCAATATGATCAATCGCGGCATCCAAGGAATCATCGGCGCCGAGAAGCAATTCCGTGGCACATTGGCGAATGGTGCTTTTAAGCTGTTCATCGGTGATATATTCAACCGGCGATTTGCCGTCGATTCTGGCAAGAAGCAGTGCCGCAAGAATTTTCCCGCCATGGTTTGATGCCGCCGCAGCGAGCGTTTGGGGTGCGGTTTCGCGGTAGGTCTGCCAGAAATAATCCGCCGCAATCATGGCAGCTCGCCAGCGCCTGCCAAAATAGAATGCTTTGAGCAGCAGATGATTCAGCAGCGTGGCAACATCGAACGCCGGATTGCCGTAAAATGCCACTTCAAAATCCAGAATAAACAATTGGGCACTCTGGCCTTCTCCCGGCGCGCGCCAGAGCATATTTTTGGGTGAAAAATCACCGTGAATAAGGCACATCGGTGACTGCAACAGAAGCACTTCAACCTTTTGCAATGCCGCCGCCGCCGATTTATTTTTTTCCCCGGCAAACCGCAGATAAGGGTCGATGCGCTGCTGTATAAATCCGCGGGGATCACCAAACCGCTTCGCCCATCTGTCATCATTCATCGTTGTTGAATGAATCATTGCCAGAATTCCCGCTGCCGCCTCGGCGGCTCGCCGATCCACCTGTCCGGTTAACAACTGCTTTTTCCAGTTCACCACCCCCACCGGTGCCACGGACATTGCCAGTACACAATTTTCCTGATCTTCCCACAATACCGCGGGTATCGTATCGACCGGCAGAATTTCCCGCAGCATCAGCAGCGCGTCACGCTCCACCCAAACCCGATCACGATCCACCGCCCATCTGGCCGCGGTACGAAACTCCGCCAGCGGCTGCTTGACCACAAAACAGGCACCGGACCGCATGCGCTTGTCCGGCACACCGCGCTTCATTTGGGACACGGTGCGCATATCGGTTCCCACCGGCTCGCCGGCGTTCATATCCATTATTTTAAGCACCACATTGGCAACTCCGCCGGAGAGGCTCTGCACAAGCACTTCCCCTTCCGGAGAGACGCTTCCGCGGCGGCGCAGATATGCCAATGCATTTTGTTCAGAAAGTTCAATCATATTTAATTTTCAGCCGGGCAGTTGTCGCACCTTTACACGTCCGGACGTAACGGTGTAAAGCCGCCTGGGTGACAGCCGTTTATAGCGCTCAAAAAGCCGTTCCACCGCCGAACCGCGTTGATCCCCTTGCGCAATCAGCAGCACAATGGAGAGATTAAATTTCAGGCCTTGATCATACACCTGATGGATAAAATCCCGGTCGTCCGTCAGAAGACACCATTGGCGGTGTGCCAATTCATTTAACAATTCCTTTGGCGAATCCGGCGCGGGGGCTTCTCCCGCAAGCTCGGCGAGCTGATGTACACGATGGCCCTGCCGGACCATCGCCTCCGCCACATCCGCTGTCAAACCGCCATGAACCAAAAACTGCATTCAACCATTCCATCCGCAACAACGCGCTTGAACAACATACACATTCCGGGCCGCCGCAATGCGCCAAGGCGAATCTCGTCCGGGGAATTATCCACGCAATTGCCAAACTAGCCAACCGTCGCAGGAGAGATGCATTCAACGAACGCGAGGGAAATGCGCATGAACCGCCAATGCCATTGCCGCCAACTGCACATGATGCACGCGATGCACCAGCACGCCGCGCTGGGCAGCCAGAGCGGTCACCAGGGCCGTGGCCATATCTCTTTGATCCCATGTACCCGGTGTTACATCCGCGCCGATAGTCGATAAAAATCTCTTCCGCGACGCGCCGAGCACCACTGGAAAGCCCTCCGCCACCAACTGATCAATATTGGAGATCAATCGCCAATTATCTTCCATCGCTTTACCAAAACCGATCCCCGGATCAAGCAGAATCCGATTCCGCGCTATACCTTGCGCCATGGCCGCGCCGGCACGCTGCCGCAGATACCCGAAAACATCGTCACATATATTTTCCCGCGCCATCGGTGGATGTTGAGGACTTTCCATCCACATATGCATTAATATGATAAAGCATCCGTGCTGCGCGACAATATGAAACATTTCCGGATCAAATTCGCCGGCAGAAGTGTCATTAATCATGCTTGCACCGGCTGAAATGGCAGCTTCCCCAACCGAACCGCAGCGCGTATCAACACTGATAATCGTTGAAGGGTCCAGTTCCGATGGTTCATCAATGCGTCGTTTCAAACCGTGAATCACGGGCACAACCCGATGAATCTGCTGCTCGGCGGGAACGGGCACGACCCCGGGCCGATGAAACGATGATGCTTCCCCACCGATATCCAATATCCGCGCTCCCTGCCGAGCCAATTCAATGGCCTGCTCAATGCAGGCCTGATGGTCAATTCCCGAATCCGCGGCAAATCGTCCACCGTCGCTGAAACTGTCTGGCGTTACGTTGATCACGCCCATAATCGTGGGCCGCATCATTTGAACATACGCCTTCATAGCTGTCTCCTTTTCCACCCGACTTCGCCATTGTGACATGCAGCTTGGACAGCGGTATTGTACCGCGTGACGCAATACTTTGTCACCGCCTGTATTTCGCAACGTCCCATCGTGGCATCCGATAACCAATTTGAATGAATTTAAGATCAACTTACCGCGGCTTTATGCCGAAGAATATTACAGCCCGTTCGGGGAAGCTTATCAAACAGGATTCCCTGATCATTGGTACCGTTCCGGGCTGGTTAAAAATATTGTCGGAACCGTCTTTTGTTGATGGAGGTCTGTTTATGGAAACGCAAGAACAATTTACGCAACTGGAGCAAAAGCAGAGACTCGGAAAAGTTCGCATGCTGGCCTCTCCGGAAAGCGGTTGCAACAACTGTGCCGTTGTTGAAGAACACTATGAAGCCTGCGGCCACTGCCCGCCGCATTACCATAATTGTGACGAGGTTCTGGTATTTCTTGAAGGAGAGGGAACACTTTTTGTCGGCCAGGAACCACGGCCCGTATTTGCGGGTACCACCGTAACCATCCCATCCGGGACGCCCCACTGCCTGTACAATACCGGCATCGGTCATATCCGATTGCTTTCGTTCCTGCCCAAAGCCAATCCGGAAATTGTATTTGTGGATGGCCTGTTCACCAGCGGCCCACCGGTCATTGCCACTGAAGAAATGTTCGCCGGAATGCTGTAAACGCGGCACGGTGTAATGCCAGCGCATCCGGCAGGTTCGCCACGCGTCAAGGCGGTGGAAAAATAATTCAATCTGGCCGCAAATGAGGGCGAAAAACAGAGGTGGCACCGGGCATAGCTATTTTGGCCACAGAGCTTTACCATGATGCACATAAAGAATCAGTTGGTAAAGGATAGCCAAGATGCCCCAGTCCAAAACAACAATTATAGAAGCTCCCTCTGTACTGGAAGAGTTGTCGGTGCGGGAATTTCTCGCATCTCTTGCGGCGCGCACACCCACACCGGGCGGCGGATCGATGACCGCGTTGGTTGCCGCCCTGGCAGCGTCGCAATTGCAAATGGTGATCGCCTACACGCGAGGCAAGCCCCGGTTTTCGACCTTTGAAGCCATTCTTACCGATTACGATAATCGCCTGATGCGGGCGGGCGAAGTGCTGCGCGAACTGATGCAGGAGGATAAGGCGGCGTATGAGGCCTTAAACCCGTTCATGAAACTTCCCGCCGCGCAGCGCGCTGCCGATCCGGCTTATCCCGCGGTTGTCGCGGCGGCGATTCGAATACCGCAGGCGGTGGCGGCCACGGCGGCAAATATTATTGAAGCGGCCGAATTTCTGCATGATAAAGTCAATCGAATGCTGATTTCTGATTTGGGCGTAGCAGCCGCAACGGCTATGGCGGCGATGGAATCCGCGGAACTTAATGTGCTGGTAAATCTTCCACTGCTGGAAAATCCTGTCTCCGCCCGGGACATCGCGTTGTCCCTGATCCACCTGCGCGACGAATCACGCCGCCGATACAGCCTGATATCGGAAAAGCTTCGCAAGGAGTTATCCACGTCATTTGTCGCCGCTTCGCCCATTGAGAATCGCTGAACGGAATTTGTGCGTGATTCCGCCCTTGGCCAAGGTTCCGCAGTCGCCGCCGTCGCTGCCTGCGATTGTGGCTGCCGGCTGGCGGCCATTCCCGGCGTCTTGCCAAGATGGCCGCGGCGCGGTAATAAAATAACTGGTTACAGCTATGGAGTTGCATGACCCCATCCACGGCACAACGTATGACGATCATTGGCGATGGTGCCACGGGAACATTATTCGGTTCCATTGCCGCCCGCAACGGCCTGCACGCAACACTTTGGGGCCGCCGGGCTGAACATATTGCGGAGTTGGCCAACCGGCATGAAAACGTAACCTACCTGCCGGGCTTTTCCATTCCACCGCAACTGCAACTGACATCGGACGATTCCAGCGCCTTTTTCAGATGTCAAGTTATTATCTGCGCCGTGCCCACGCAATTTATCCGCCCCACACTTCAGCGGCTGGCACCGTATATTCCCGCCGGCATTCCGGTTCTCAGCCTGGCAAAAGGTATTGAAAACACCACGCTTCTGCGACCGACCGAAATTATCGAGCAGATATTGGGATTGCGGCCGACAGTCGCCATCGCCGGACCGGCCATCGCGGGAGAAATTGCTTCCGGCCACCCCGCCACGATCGTTGCCGCCACACTTGATCCGGAACTGGCACAGCAAACCCAGCAGATGTTAAGCACATCCTTTCTTCGCATATATACCAATGATGATGTTATCGGCGTGGAACTTGCCGGCGCCACGAAGAATATTATCGCGGTGGCGGCAGGCATATTGGATGGAATCCAGGCGGGGGTAAACGCCAAGGCCTCACTGTTAACACGTGGACTCGTTGAAATTTCCCGCCTTGGTGCCGCCATGGGAGCCAAGCCGCTTACCTTCAGCGGGCTGGCCGGACTTGGTGATCTGGCCACAACCTGCTTTTCTCCCGGCAGCCGCAATCGCACCTTTGGACAATGGATCGGGCAGGGCCTTACGTGCCAGGAGGCGATGAGAAAATTGTCCGGCATAGCCGAAGGGGTCGCCACCACCGAAAGCGTTGTCGAGTTGGCCCGGAGATACAATGTGGATATGCCCATCACCCGCTGTCTTCATGCGGTACTATTTGAAGGCAAAAAGCCGGCAGACGGTATCGCTGAACTCATGAGCCGCCGGCAACGCGAGGAGCTGCAGGCCGTCAATACGCCGACGACTTCATCCGGTGGCTGTGCATGAAAATTGTTTCACTGTTATCCGCGGGAACGGAAATTCTCTGTGCTTTGGGTGCCGGTGAAAACCTCGTGGGCCGGTCCCATGAATGCGATTACCCGCCAACGGTAAAATCACTTCCAGTCATTACCCGGCCTACCTTCGATATAACCATGTCCAGCCGGGATATAGACACCGCGGTACGCCGCCGGCTGACTTCCGGCGAAGCGTTGTATCACGTTGATATTGAGCTGCTGGAATCGCTGCAACCCGATGTGATTATCACGCAATCGCATTGCGTTGTTTGCGCCGCCGGAGACCACGATCTGGCGCGGCACTGCCGGCGATTGCGCGGACACATTGTGTCTTTGAAGGCTGGAACGCTCGCTGAAATCCAGCGCGACGTGCGGCGGATCGGCGAGGCCATCGGCAAAACCACCGAGGCCAGGCAGTATCTTGAAGCGGATGCTCTGCGCCGGACCAAAGTTGCGCAATTTGTCGCGGAGAAGCCCCGGCCAGGCGTGGTGGTATTGGAATGGCTGGATCCGTTGTTTGCCATGGGTAACTGGGGGCCGGAAATGGTGGAACTCGCGGGCGGATTTTGTCTGCTTGGCAACGCTGGCAAACATTCTGCCGCCATTGCCCCTCAGCCACTTCTGGAGGCGAATCCGGATATCATCATTGTCGCGCCCTGTGGTTTTGACATCCATAGAACGCGACGCGAAGCACACGTTCTACAAAATATTCCGGGATGGAATCAATTACGGGCCGTACAAAATCACAGAGTATTTTTTGCCGACGGCAACCGCTATTTTAACCGCTCCGGCACGAGCATCACGGAGAGTATTGAAATTCTTGCGGAAATTCTTCATGGTTGCGGCGAGTCGTCAACACCCGAACGATGGCAGACGGCATAAAGCGCATGGAAAACATCGCTCCAACCGGCAAGGAAGTTGTAAAAATAACGCAATCGCTACCGATCAGGTTAGAGCCAACTATTTCCGCTTTGCCGCGTGCCGCCATCTACCTGAGGTTGATGGTATTTTCAGAGGAATGACACAAATGGCAGCGTCATTCCAGCGCGAACGCAAGCGAACCGGATTACGCCACTGAAGCGTGCAACGCAAAAAGTGACTTTTCATCGGTGGCCCAGCGCGGATTATGCCTGTGCCATGAGGCACTGGTGACGCATCGTGTGACGTTGTAAGTGGTCCGGTTTGTACCATAATATCCTTCCAAAAAAAATTCGGACGTAGCTGATTACCCTTGACTTTGGCGGCAAGTCGTTAGATGATTACGGGTCTGGACTCGGGGCACTCCGGTAGAGTAATATATTACTCCCGGTGGCCGGAACACCCCGGTTGTTCGGGCTTGTAGCTCAGTTGGTTAGAGCGCGTCACTGATAATGACGAGGTCAATGGTTCGAATCCATTCAGGCCCATCCCCCTACGATGCGGGCATGTGCATACGTCTGTGTTGTGTGCCAAATTTCCTTGATTTTTTTCGGGTTTCGTAATCAACTCGCAATTCGTTGCAATTGTCTGCCGGAGCCTGCTGGGCCGCATTTTCGGCCATGACTGGGCCGGATTTTGGGCCGCCTGTTTTGTGTGTCGCGCCGTGGCGGAAGTCGGCGTTCTGGTCAGTGGCCGGTGTTGCAGCGCGATTTCGGGGGTGCCTTTTGGTTTCCAACGGCCCCCGCTCAGTCCCCTCGGAAAAGCCAACATGTACGGAAAATAAAAAAAAAGTGATTTTCTGCTTGCTTTTTTTTTTCTTTTTTAGTGCTAGTATTATGTTAACGTATTAATTTCCGCGAGATCATCAATCCCCATATCCTGTTGATCCGCGGGAATACAGTGCCGCACGTTTCGGCATGCGCGGTGCCGCACTGCCGGGAAGTACATGTTAGAGGGCGAGGGTTTACATATATAGCCGCCGGAGAAATTCGGCGTGATACGCACTGAAGCGTTTTTGTTGTTCGTTGGCCGCCGTTCGTTAACCATTGCGACTGCGTGGAGACATGAACAAACGAAGCAAAATCCTTCCCGTGATGGCAGTGGCCGTGGCGATAATTGGATT
>JAJZJL010000031.1 GCA_021810145.1 Planctomycetota bacterium
ATCGTTAAACCCCATGGCGACGATCAGGCGTAGGATCTGGACAACGCGTTCATCAATCAGGCGGATGGAAAGCTTATGCTTTGCGAGCAAACCACTTATAGCCGCGAGCGAATATTTATTGGTTGCCGGCATTTCGAGGTTAAGTCCGGCGGTAAGATTCCGCCGCGTGTTGTATACGCAACCCCAGTCGGACATCGCCAAGCCTTTAAATCCCCACTTTTTTCGCAAAATATCAGTCAACAAAAAATGATTTTCCGAGCCATATTCACCATTGATGCGATTGCATGCCGTCATCAACGCCCACGCCCGTCCCTCAAGCACGGCGGCCCGGAATGGCGGCAGATAGATTTCTTCCAATGCGCGCCGGCTGATGATGCAATTAATCCATGGCCGCATGGTTTCAATTTCATTGCCCACAAAGTGTTTGCAGCACGCCGCCACATCCTCTGATTGCAGGCCCTTGACGTACGGCACGACCATTTGGGCCGCCAGAAATGGATCTTCGCCTCCAATGTATTCCATGCTGCGGCCATTCTGCGGCTGACGCAGCAGATTCAGCCCGGGACCCAGCAGAATTCCAACATGCTTGGCACGGGCGTCAATGCCGATGTGCCGACCCTCGCGCCGGGCCAATTGCCGATCCCAACTGGACGTCAGGCATGGAGCCGCGGGATAGGCTGTCGAAGCCCCCCAATCCACCACCCCCACCGTTGCGTCACTGACTTTTATGGACGGGATACCCACACCCTTTATGGAATGCAAAGCCTCGTGGCTGTTACCTGAAAGAAGCCGCACCTTTTCCGCCAGTGTCATACGCCGCATAAGCGACTCCGCCCGCCGGTTAATCTGTGCGGTCGTCAGACCCAGTGGCGAATATTCACTGTCCAGGGCGAACGATTGCTTTGCCGAAATCATGCCGAAAAGCAAAATTGACAACAACAGAATGCGGCACCCAGTGCGGTCACTATATGACTTAAAAATGCCGGTAAAGGGCAGCACCCCTTTTCGCATAACAAACTCCTGAAAATGCTGATCACAAAAGATCAAATACCAAACGCCGAACAACGACACCGCACGTTGCACACACGACCATTCGGGAGACTCAATGCCGAATATAGCAACATTTATGCCCCGCCTGTCCGCCACCGAACACGCCGAGACAGCAGGCCCATACCTCCGACAACGAGAAGACACAACGTGGCCGGTTCGGGAACGGCGGCAACATTCAGCATTTCGGCCACGTTGGAATTAGCCAAACTCAGCGTGTAACTGCTGGAACCGAGGGAAAACATTTCGGTGTGGCTGCCATTGCCAAACAGGAAGGTGCCCGTCAGGCCACCATTAGCATCACTGATCAGGTTATATAGACCACTGTGCAAGGTAGTTCCCAGAGCGGAGATAGAGATGATATTCGTTCCGCTGACCGCCGCTGTTCCTTGAATGACAATATTGCTGGCATTTCCGTTGGAATTCAGGGCAACATCGATGGTAGCACCCGAGAATTTCAGGTTATTATTAAACGTCAGCGTTCCGGTTGAACCAGTTGAGCCCGGCCGCAGCGTTCCGTACGCGGCCAGATTGCCCAGAACCGAACCAGCACCAAGCAGGCTCTGATGACTGCCAATGGTGTAGCCCCCCGGCAGGGACGAAACGTCAAAAGTGGCACCTGAATTCACGATAATTGCCGAGCTGTCAGCAATCGAACCGGCCTGGGTAACCCTGCTTCCATTGCCGCTGGTGTAACTGTATGTCCCCAATGCCAGTGTTCCGGATTGTATGGTGGTAGGGCCGGTGTAGGTATTGGCGTTGGCCAGAGTCACCGTTCCGCCTCCCGTAATTGTCAATCCTCCATCCGTGCCGGACGTTACTCCTGAAACAATCGGAGCCGCAACAAGCAGATTGTAGGTTTCGCCAATCTGATTGTTCGTTGTGCCATTGGGGTTGCCGGGATTGGCAACATTGAACTGACCGCTGTCGTTAATTGTGGCACCACCGGCCAACAATTGGACCGTAACGTGGTTGGTAATCCATGCCCCGGAGGGATTGGTGAACGGACCATTTTCCAAGGTTCCACCATTAATATTCAGAAAATCCGTGGTGGAGTTAATCGTTCCACCGCTGGAATGCACCAAACTCGCCGCCAGGGTTCCACCACTGTTGACGTTGACAACCGCCGCGCCGCCGTTGGTTCCGATGCGAGTCTGGTACGATTCCACCACACCACCCTGGTTGATGTTGATCGCTCCGGGACCACCGCCCAACGAAACAAGCCATTCGCCCGTATTGGTGGCGGTGCCATCAACATTAAGCGTACCTTGAATCATCGAATAAAAGCCCGCGTTAAATGTGGCCCCGGTATCCACATTCATCGTGGAGTTGACACCAAGAAACGCTCCCCAAGTTTGGTTGGGGCTGGCGTTAAGTGTCACACCTTTGCCCAGCGTAAAAGTGCCGCCGGGGATGGTGATGTTGGCCGAACCGGATGCATCACTCGCGCCTCCCGCAGTAACCGTCAAGCTTGCCGGGGTATTGGAAGTGTTTTCAACCAGTACGCTTCCGTTATTGTTGATACTTTGCACGCGCAAAGCTTCAACCGACTGATTGTTGCCATGCAGGTCCAGCGACACAGGCGAATTCCCATTGTTGAAGTCGGCCGAATACAGTGACAGGGTCCCACTGGTCGGCAGCGTGTTGGCACCGCCATTGAGCACGACGACGGTTCCATCTGCATACGAACCGATCAGGGTATTACCAGTATAGGTTTCCTGGTTATTGAGGTTGAAGGTCTGCACAACATTATTGGCATCGCTTTGACCCCAGAGATTTAGTTGGCCGACGGTTCCACTGATTGCACCGTTGAGATTCACAGTGGTGTTAATCCCATCGTTGAATATCTGCGTCTGCGTGTTATTGGAACTGCCGAGGCTGATATTTCCATTGTCGTTATAGACCTGATTATTGCCGGTGAATTGCAGCGCTCCGTTGCTGTTGGCCACACCAAAGCCGTTGCTGACATTCCCATTGATGCTGATGGCATTGCTTAGAGCCCCAGTGCCGTTGTTACTGTTGAGCACCAAGCTCGCGCCGGTATCCACGGTGACGTTCCCGGTTCCCAACGGTGCTGAGAAATTTCCACTGCTGGCACCCGTGGGCTGCGACACGTACAGCGTTCCTGCCGTCACGGTCGTTCCAGTGCTGTTGACATTGTTACCAGTTAAGGTCAACTGCTTCCCGCCGGTGAGATTCAACCCATTGGTGAATATTGTATTGGCCGAGATGGTGGCGTTGGCATTGGCTACAACAGACGCCCCTGTAAGCGTTAACGTGTATGAACCACTGTTCGCGATGGTATAGTTACCGCTGGTGGCTGGATTGAACGTCAGCCCACCAGCTTTTATGTTGGCCCCCAGAGAGATCGTTCCGGCGGCACCATTATTGGTGCCAAATGTGGCGATGTTCTGCGGTGGCACGCCGTTGGGGACCGCGAGATTCAGATAGCTGAAATTTCCGCGCACCCAGTAGGCCCATTCGTTATTTGTGCGGTCGGTCGCGTTGACTGTGCCGCCGACAAAGGTAAGCTGGCTGTTATTAAGCAGTTGCTTATCCGAGCTCGATAGCAGTCCAATTCCTTCACCGAAGGAAAAACCAAGATTATTCGCACCGATCGATTCCTGGCTGGCCAGACTCCAGTTGGAGTTGAAAAAACTGAGTTGCATACTGCTATCGCCGATTGGAGTAGTTGCGATCGGCGTGGTGTTGGCGACGACAATAAACTGACTTGTGGCGGCATTGTACGCCATATCCAGAGAGTATCCGCCCACCAGAGAAGGGGAAAAACTGCTCACGGTGGTGTAGTTTGAAAACGTGGGCGAGGCGGAACGAATAACTTGAATGGTATCCGCCGCGCCGTTGCCCTGTGCATCGGTGTATATCATGTACCAATAACCATCATTGGCACGAACCACCGCCGGCTGTCCGGTACCGTATGCGTTCGAATCAATCGGAGAAGCCGGCGCAATTAGCGAGTAGCCACTGGCGCTATTGCCGGCATACACAGGAGTGAACGTGGCCCCACCGTTGGTGGACTCCGCGATGCCGATGCGTGTCGTTTCTGAAAGCTTCGTACCGTTGGTATTACCGTCATACGCCATGTAATAAATGCCGGTATTTGGATCCACGTAAACATTGGGATCACAGACATCCAGAGAATTGAAATAAGACGGATTGCTGTAATTAGGGGCCAACGCCGTTGTTACCGGCGCGTTTGCCAAACCTGCCAGCGTGGAGGATTCCATAAATCCGATATGGTCACCACCGGGCATCGATGGCGTGTTGTAACACATCCAGACCTTATACATCCCGTCCGTGGGATCGTACATGAATGAGGGGCAATACATGTAATTAAACGAGCTGTTGGATTCCAATGTACCTGAACCCAGCACCGAACTATAGGGGCTGCCGCCGGTAAATGTATTACCCCAACCGGAGTCCGTTGTTCCATTCGACCAATTGGCCGTGGCAGTACTCCAGATGCCGCCGCCGTCGCTGGGCGCAGCGGGATTTGAGCCGCTGGCATCCCATACATAGCCTCCGCCTGCGGCATGTGCCACGGAACCGGTTAAAACAAAACCAACCGCGATGGCCAGTACTCTTATCACGACCCTTTCTTTCTCGTCAGCATTTTTACACATGACCAAACCCTCCAAAAGGAAATATTCAAATACAGGGACTATTTCGTAGCGGCTGCCTTGCGACCAAGCCGCCGGGCCAGGATCAGTCGATGGTAGAGACGAATCTCGTGGCGTGTCAGGTTGGTATAGAAAAAGCCCCAGCCGCTGGGTCGGTGCGATCCCAATTCGGTCATCAGTGTGGGCTCCATATCGTTGCTCAAATTCACGCTGTACTGATCCGGCGGTTCAAATTCATTCCACTGGCATAAAAACAGGAAATGGGGTAGATATTTATCCGCTACACGCCATTGCGTACGGTATGTTTCGCCATAATTCTTTCCACCTGCGCCAGGTCCGAGCCAGTTATTGAGATCCTTGCCAGGCGGACGTATGGCCGGATAACCACTGGCCACGGTAAGCGCCTCCGCTCTTCCATGATAGAGTGTTGGTGTTGCCTTCTGGTCATACCAGGACCACACCCCATAGCGTTGCTCCCTGGTGTATTGCAGCCAGGCACCAACATAGCGAATGGTAAACCGCGAATCCCGCACCACCGGTGGATGCGAAGTACGCGGCCCGTTCAGGTATAAAAGTAACAACGGCTTGCCGTGATACTGCAAATAGATGTTCCGATACTTGGGATTATGGATGTAATGCCGGTACACGTAATTAATCTGTTTCCTGTACCAGGGGCCGGTGTAGGGCGTGGTATGATTTATCCAATAGTTATGCTCCGGCCCCATAAGAAAAACGATTTTGGGATGCTGCCGCATGTGCGCATAAAGATGAAACAGCGCATTGTTCGCGGCGATGCACTCACGGGCCGGGGCGTCGGGAAAGGGTTTGGTCAGATTGTTCGTCCAGTCCGTCTCCACAAAATTAATACCCATCTGGTTGAACCACAGCGCCTGCTGCCGAAGTATACGTGGATCCAGCGAACTATAACGCCCTAAAACAGGCTCGGCTTCCTCATGGCCCCATTGGGCGTAACCGGGACCAAACCAGACTTCATATTCCATGCCAATCAAATGTTTGGGATCGGTAACGATGTTAAAGAGCCGCCGTTTAACCAGCACCGTCAGTGGTGGGGAAGTGATTTTGCCGCTACGCACGGTAATGACGTTGTTCCCCACCTCCGGTAACGGCAAGAGCAGATGCGCCACCCCGGAGGGCAGTGTCCTCTCACTGGCGCACCATGGTTTGCCGTTAACCAAAGCTCGAAGTTTTACACCAGCGGCAGGCTGACCGTCAGACGTTTTTGCGGTGGCGGTTGCGACAACGCACTGGCCTTCCAATATTACCGGACGGTTAACGTGGATGATAAGAGATTGAACGGTTGCGGCCTTGGCCGCGACAGAAATTACACCAGACAATGCTATGCATACGATCACTGAAATGGATCTTATCATCAATATTTCCCCTGACGCCCACTTAGTGTGTGCCAACATCCTCCGCGCTCTTGCGGTAACAAGGAACTGCAAACTTGTTCACCCATGGAGCAATGATATTTTTCCAAGCGCGAGGCAAAAACACGGCTTTCTCATGCCGAAACGAGATAATAAAGCGGCCCATTTACCAGCCCATGACCAGTCCCGCCTGAACTTCGATCCTGGGATGTATCTGCGACATCGGTTGCCACACTACCGCACCATCGTTATATAACTCGTGCGCGCCGGTTGGCAGGTCGTTGTTGTTCTCTGTAACATGATCCGAGCTCACGTCACCCGAAGACGGGAAATTGGCCAATCCTCTCAACCCAACGGGTCCTTGGAAAAAAACCTCATCCGTCAACAGTATCGTACCGGGCGCGGAACGCGGATTGGTAGCAGGTTTGTGTTCTGTTTTATAATAATCCGGCAGGTAGACATAAGAGCTTACATAGGCGTTCGCCGGCTCACCTACCTGCTGCAGATAAGCGCCCGCCTGGTCCTCACCGGGACTGTAGGAATCTTTATCCCGATCTAGCCAGTAACAATATCCGCTATAGGAGTCGCTCCAGTTGGTGGCCAACCCATTGGTATAAAAATTTGCAGGAAAAAAGGCTGATTGGTTGAATCCTCCGGGTTGCGTGGAAAACATTAGAGACAACCCCTGCGGACTGGGGGTGAGGATACCCGGTCGTGGATTGACCATGGTATCGCCAACGGTTCCAAAAGAATCGTAGTAAAGCAGACCGAATCCCCATGTCGGATAATTTGTCCAAACCCCCTTGGCGGAATCGTATCCCCCATAGGTTCCAAATGGCCAGTCGCCGGTATTGGAAAGTGGGTACACCCCTCTGAATTCATTAGCGTACTCTTGCATAGCGATCCCGTCCTGTTGCATATTGGAAGCACACTGGATTCGCAATGCCAAGCTTTTCGCCCGCGCCAAGGCCGGCAGCAGCAACGCAATCAACAGGGCGATAATCGAAATCACAACCAAAAGCTCTATGAGAGTAAAACCCTTGCTTAAATTCCGGTTCGAAGCAACCCTGCGATACGGGTAAAGTTCAGAAATGATCATAGTCAGTCACCTTTCATTGAAAAAAGGACAAAAAGCTTGCCGACATACACCGCCAAATATCTGGATTTACAATATGCAACAAACCATTCTCATAACGAACGCCTGCCTTAATTCCGTTTTCTTTAACTACACCTTGCCACAACATTCCATGTCATGGCAAGGTGTCAAGGTGCAACGCAATCAGGCGCGGCGCAACCTGGTTTTCCGGGTTACCAGCAATGCCAAACCGCTGATGGCAAGCAGACCCAGTGTGGCTGGCTCAGGAACCGGTACAGCAGCACCGATATTAAGTGTCTCCGCAGTGCTGGAGTTCCCAAGCGTAAGCATGTAGCTGTCGGAACCCAAAAGGTATTTCTCTGTATTCGTGCCGTTCCCGAAGAGGAATGTCCCGGTCAATCCGCCGCTGGCATCAGCCAGCAAATTGTAAGTACCCGGAGTCAGGGCGGTCACACCGGAGGCCGCCGCGAAGCTGATGGTGTTGCTGCCGGTGATTGTTGCGGCGGAACTCACGACAAGGCTCGAAACATTTCCGCCAGCATCCATCGCCACATCAATGGTTCCGCCGGAAAGATTCAGACCCTTGAGGGTGGTCGGTGCCGCGGTGATGGCCGAAATGTCGAGACCCCCGCCGGACTTTATGGTAACCAGCGAGCTGTCAGCGATCGAACCGGTAGAGCCCAAAGCCAGTGTCCCGGAGGCAATTGTGGTTGGACCCGTGTAGGTATTGGCGGCAGCCAGCACCACCGTACCTCCGCCTGCCACCGTGATTCCACCCGTGCTGCTATTCGGGCCTTGCAGGAACGGTGAGTCCACGACACCCTGGACTCCGGAGGCAACATTGAGCGTCACGCCCTGATTCAACACATTCAGCGTAATGCCGGGGGTTATCCAAGTCGAACCCGTTACGGGTGAATTTGCCGTCATGGCCAAAGTCCCGTCAAGATTCACTGTAGCCACACCTGTGCCAGTGGTGGTAATTCCGTTTGAGGCTAACGTGCCACCATTGAGGTTAAAGGTGGCGTTGCTGTTATTTGCGGCAAGGTACAAATTCAGCGGCGCACTGAATGTAACGCCACTGGCCAAGTTGACAGTCGTTCCACCATAAACAGCTACCCCATCATTGACGCTGCTATCGGTGAAGTTAGTCAAAAAATTGAGCGTTCCTCCGCTGACAATGTTGGCGTAGGCCGCCACCGTCCCCGGCTTGGAAGTGCCGGGGCCCGTACCCGTCATGGTCAGTGTGGCACCGGAATTGGTGGAGTCTTTGACAGTGACTATGCTGCCGGGTCCACCGATATTGGTTACATTAAGCATCGCCACATCCTGGTTGTTGCCGTGGAGATCAACGACCAACGGACTGGCCTGACCATTCCATATCCCGTTTTCCAAATTCAGGCTCGTACCGGCGGGCAGCGTGTTGGTACCACCGTTGAGAGTAACCAGCGTGCTGGCGGCATAAGAATAAATCTGTGTGCTGCCGGTGTAGGTTTCGGCGGCGTTCAAATTAATTGTTTGCTTAGAGGCAGTGCCGCCCCCTTGTCCGTTGATAGTGAAATTGCCATTTCCGCTTATGACCCCGTTGAAATTACCCACCACTCCGGTGCTCCCATTGAGCATGATTTGCGCGTCGCTGTTGGGGCCTCCGTTAACAAGGGTAATCGGACCGGTTAAATCGTACGTAATATTCGCACCTTGAAGCGTCAGCGCGCCTGATCCGGCACCTATTCCCGCAATGGACAACGCATTGGCGAGTGTTCCGGTAGAACTCCCACCACTTAGATTAAGTATTCCTCCGCTATTTACCGTTACTTGGCCGGTGCCCAGCGGAGCGCCATAATTCGCGTTCGTCAAGCCGTTGAGGTTTGACATGTTCAGGGTTACCCCGCCCCCAACCGTTGTGCCTACCGTATTCGTGTTGGTCTGTCCAGCGAAAGACAGTTGCATGCCGCTCCCGCCCGTCAGGTTAAGCCCCTGTTGGAACGTGGTGTTAGCGGAGAGCGTGAGAGACGCATTAACAACCACCGAGGAACCCGTCAATGTAAGACCGTAGCTCCCGCTGCCCGCAATGGTGTAAGTCGTTCCAGCGTACGCCGCATTGGATTCCAATCCGCCAGCGGTGATATTGCTGCCGAGCTTTACCGTGCCGGCATCGTTGGCCGAACCCACGACATAACTTCCAAAAGACGCCATGTATCCGCCGTCGGTTGTGTTGTTCCAGACGACATCCGTCGTGCCATTGGACCAGTTCGCGTAGGCACCCGCGCTGGCACTCCAAGTGCCTGGACCATCAACCGGGGCGGTGGGAGTCGTGGCGCTACTATCCCAAGTCAGCGTTGTAGCCGTCACAACGCCTGATGCCGTGAACATTGCTCCCATCGCCAATGCCGCCAGAGTTTTTTGTACGACTTTCGTTGCCATGATATTGATACCTCCAAAACCTCTTGCGATATTCTTTAGGAAGACCGCAACACCACCAACAAACCGGATGGAAACGGTCATGCCGCGTGACATGCGGCACAGATTCTTTCTTTTCTTCCTTCAAATCAAACGGGATGTTACAAGAAAACACCCGAAGGTCTTAAACACGCTCATTTGCTTACGTGTCCGACAACCTTAATAAGAGGCTAATACATCACATCGGCAAAGTCAAGAAAAATAAGAAAGAATATCCTGTATATTTGCGACATCTCGTTTATCAGTGTAATATCATGATATATGGACATATTGGATCAATATCTTTAATAATTGGGTGTATTATGCACGACAAAAGCGACACACTTCACGCTTATTTTCCCGTCAATGAAGAGGCCATTGCCATCGGGCTTTACATCACCGGCGTCGGAACCGAGCACTTTGGGGTCAATCAACCCTATCCAAATCCATCGCACCCGGATATGTATGAATTCTCATGGAATATCGGACGCGTGCTGCCGGAATACCAACTGGTTTACATTGACAAGGGTGAAGGGGAATTTGAATCCGCCAGTGCGGGAAAACACAAGATTCACGCGGGTATGGTCATGATGCTCATGCCCGACGAATGGCATCGTTACCGCCCCAACCCGAAGACCGGCTGGCTGGAATATTGGGTCTCATTCAACGGGCATCTGCCGCACCTTTGGCAGCAGAACGGCGTTGTTGTCCCAGCCCACCCGGTGCGATCGGTTATTCAACGCGATGCTTTGGCCAACGCCTTTCACAAAATCATCCAAATCGCCAGGGAATGCCCCAAAGAAGAATTGACGGCCTCGTTTGAAGGTTTGGCCCTGCTGGCGACAATGTTTACAGCCATTACACCGCGCGCTGATGTCACGGCAACCGGCAACGCGTCGAACCGATGGCAATTGGATGATGCGCTGGCGGGTGAGGCCCTGGACTTGATATGGAACTACAGCCACAGGAGCCTATCGGTCGGCGGTATCGCAAAAAGCCTGGGTGTGACACGACGAACATTGGAACGACGATTCCGATCCGCCCGTAAAAGAACCGTGATTGAGGAACTGACCGCATGCCGACTCTCCCGGGCGCAGCGGCTGCTTCGTGAGACTCATTTGTCCGTCAAACAAATCGCATCTCTGACCGGCTTTTCCAGTCCCGATTATTTGGCAACGGTCTTTCGCAAAAAGTTGAACATGCCGCCCCGCGGCTATCGACACAGACAGCGGAAACAGGCCTCCTGACTTTTTTTCAACAGCTCACACAACTCCATGCGACGTATCAACACGGCGGCCCAGGGGTGCCTGCCCTTATTTTCTGTCGCCATGCCGGTGTTGGTATTGGTGGCGGTGTAAACACTTATGGCACAAAACCAACGGAACGAATTTTAACCCGTGCTCCGCGCTGGCCGGTGAGAACCGGATCAATCCGCAGTTGCGCAATGGAGCCATGATAGAATTTGTTGCCCGAGAGTCGAATGGCGTAAAGATAGTATCTCCCGTCCCCTTTTACGGGAAACTCCACCCGCGATTCCGGCGAAAAGCCGGTTTCCTTAAACCCCCGCCAATAAGGAAGTTCCCGCAAACGCACCAATGGTTACCTGGCAAGCCGTGATCGATGCGAGCAGGAATAGTCCATTGGACCGATGCGCCAATCTGCGGACCACACGGAGTATTCCATTGCTGCGGATTGTCACAATCCGGCATTATTGATATTGCCCGGCGCATTGTTATCGGAGCATGGTATCAGATAAATTCCATGCGCATAACCCGGGCAAAGCGTTTGAGCAAGCCCAGATGATGTCCCTCAAAAACAACCACATGATGCGGCATACCGTGGTGGCACAGGTCATCGAACCACTGGCGCGGATCCTGGCTCTGCAACTGAACCAGGCCGTTGGTACCCATGAGATGGCGCCGGGGTTGAATCGTCCGGCCCTCCCGCGCAGAGAGGTAATATTTCCCGTCACAACGCCAGAATCGCAGGACTGTAACCGGCATTCTGGCGCGAAGTGTGGCTTCAATAATCGCCGGCTTCTTGATATTAAAATGCCGCGCAATGACCGGTGCTCCCGGTTCGCCGGCCCTTGCGCACAGCGACATGGGTGCCGCCCCGCCGTGCCACACCGTAATTGTTTCCGCATCGTGCTCAAGCCAATCGGTTAAATAGCACCGTCCCATGCCCAGTGATTCTCCTATCCAGGCGGTCATGGCACCGTCGGCATCGCCTTCGCAGGCCACCGCACGACCTTCATCCGTGAGCCGGGCGATGCCCAGATACGGCCACTGACCAAAATTATTGGGTATTTCGGGCCATTCCCGAATGGTCATGGCATCCAGTGACTCATGGTTCATGAACCAGCGCATCGCCAGATAGAGCCGCGAGGCCATCGGCAGGTCTTCGTCACTGGTGTCCTTATGTTTCAAATCCATATTTTTAACCGCTTCGACATCCGCAGCCACTTCGGCGTCTTTGAATCCCAGCACCACATCCGCAAACTCCATGAGACTGAAAGTCTGCATTTGCACCCCCAGACCGTGGTGAACCGAAAAAGGATCCGCGCCCATAGCAAAGTAGCCCGGAGCCTGACCACCGATCACTCCCAGGCGGGCCGTTCGAAGCCGCCGAACCGTTGCAGCCAGACGCACAGCGCCGGTCAAGCTCTGTTGCGTTGCCGGCGATTGCGGGTCACCATAAACCATTTCGTAGCTGTGGCCCATTTGACGGAAGGTCGATGCCCAGCAATGCACACCAACGAGAGAGCAGGAACTGATCATATCCCCCTGCGGATTTTCAGGTGTGGCCCAAAGCACCGGCGGATCCGGCCAGAACTGCGCCACAGTGGGGGCAAGCCGTCCATCAGCCATCGTGGTCTGCAATAACAAGAGAACTTCCACCTCACGGGCTTTACACGCGGCCACCGCCTGTTGCAGGGATTTGTCATCAACGGCCTTGTGGGGCGGCTCAAAGATGGTCATATCGGTTCCGGTCAGCGAGGCACGCACTTTTTTCTCCATCTGTGCACCCCAGGACATATCGAACCCGGGGCGTTTTCGACCGAGAAAAATAAGTCCCACTGATACGGGCCCATTACGCAGCACCCTTGCGTCTAACTTCGGCGCAGGAAGAGTTTCCACCTGATTGCTGATCATACATGCACTCCTAATGAAATATGTTTCGTTTCCATAAAGCCGTCCAAACCCTCCATACCCAATTCACGTCCCCATCCGCTTTCCTTCACACCCCCGAACGGACATTGACTCGTTGATGGAACTGCATCATTAATGCCGACCGTGCCGGCTTCCAATGATTCCATCAGCCGCATAGTTCGATCCAGGTCTCGTGTAAACGCATAGGCCGCCAAGCCATACGGTGATGCGTTGGCCCGTTCGATCGCCTCAGATTCGGTATTAAATGAGCACACCGGGGCCACCGGCGCAAACGTTTCCTCGGACATGCACAATGCCTGATCCGGGACATCCGCGAGAATCGTGGGTTCAAGAAAGCTGCCCTTGCGGTCAAGCCGCTTGCCGCCGCATAGCAATCTGGCACCCCGGCGAACCGCTTCGTCAATATGCTCAAGCGCCTTGGTTAAAGCGTGGTTATTAATTAACGGGCCGATCTGCACACCATCCTGCAGTCCATCGCCGACCTGCATGGCTTGTGCTTTTTTCGTGAATTGCTCGAGGAACGCATTGTAAACGGGCTTGTGCACATATATCCGGTTGGAGGCAATGCAAGATTGCCCGGTATTACGAAATTTCGTAACGATGGCACCTTCCACCGCCGCGTCCAAGTCCGCATCCTCAAAGATCAATAGCGGCGCATGGCCTCCGAGTTCCAGCGACAGTGGTTTTACGTGCGCCGCCGCTCCGTGGACTAGCGCCCTTCCCACCTCGGTCGAGCCGGTAAATGTGATTTTGCGGCAAAGAGGATTGGTTAAAAATTCCTGGGCGATATCCGCCGATGGTCCCAACACCAACTGAAAAACCCCCGGCGGCAGTTTTGCGGCATGCACACATTCGGCTAAAGCCAGCGCGCAAAGCGGCGTGGCGCTGGCCGGTTTCAGTATAACCGTACAACCGGCGGCCAGAGCGGGCGCCACTTTGCGCAGGGCCAGAACCAGCGGAAAATTCCATGGGCTGATTGCGGCCACAACGCCTACCGGCGTTTTGAGCACCAGATGCCGCTTGCCGCGAACCTGATGCGGAATGGTTCGACCATATACGCGTCGGGCCTCCTGGGCAAACCATCGCAGGTGGTCAACGGACATGGCGACTTCCCCCCGGCTTTGTGCCAGAGGCTTGCCATTCTCCATGGTTATCGTCCGGGCGATATAATCACCCCGGCGGTCCAGTTCGTCGGCAATTTTTTCCAGGTATTCGCCGCGCTGTTTTCCGGGGATTTCGCGCCACTGCTGAAACGCCCGATGCGCAGCGGCAACGGCCTGTCCGACAGCGGCACGATCTATTGTGCAGACCTCGCTGAAGATCTCATCAAGAGCCGGATTCACAACGCCGATTTTCGTCTGCGTGTGCACCCATTGGCCATCGAGATAAAGTGGAAGAGCCTTCATGAGCCTGGCACCTTTTTCCAGTCGTTGGGAAACATTTCAATGCCCGTATCGGTTAAGAGGTGCCGGTACAACTGCCGCAGTACGTCAAACCGCATGGTGCATATCTCCGCGCCCGCAAGTGCCGCTTCCAGTACATGTATCGGACGGCGCACGGCCGCCACGATAATCTCGGTCTGGAACCGATAATTACGGCAATTTGTTCTGATCTGCCGGACCAGATCCGCTGCCAATTGAACGGTTTGTTCTCTAAACCGAGGTGACCGTACCACGGCAACGCCCTTTCCGGCTCCGCGTCCGGACAACTCCAGAGCCATACCGTGGTGCAAACGCGTTGGCAGCACCGAATCGGGGCGCAGATATGCGACGTCCGAGGCCATGTGCATTGCCATAGTCCACGTCCGCAATACCACCGGATCACCAACGCCCGGTAAACCGGCGACGTCCGGGAATTTTCCGTTTAACTGCGTACCGATAACCGGTGCCGGCACCATCTTTTTTTGCCTCAGCACAATCCGCATATGTATGATCCTATGCACTGCGATACAGCTTGGTCAGAACAAATTCACGGTGTCCCAGCACCTCCGCGGCAGTCAGGCGGCCGTTGCACGTGCGCAACATGATTTCCAGCAACCTGTCCCCGGCCTGATCGACCGACATTTCTCCGCGGAGTATGGCGGATACATCAAGATCAATGTGTTCGCTCATGGTTGAACAGGTCACGGGATTGGCTGAAAGCTTGATAACCGGTTCAATCGGATTACCGATGACATTTCCCTGTCCCGTGGGAAACAGATGCACCACCGCTCCCGAGGCCGCCCACAGTGTTACCGCTTCCGCAGCGGCGGATGACGTGTCCATGAACCACAAGCCTTTGCCGCCGGGGGCTTGTGCAGGTTTTAGAACACCGACAAACCTGGTTTTTTTACCCAGTTTTTCAATATTGCCCAGCGCCTTTTCTTCAATGGTCGTAAGCCCCCCGCGAATGTTTCCCTTGGTCGGCTGGGATTCCGACAGATCGTCGGTTTTTTCTTTGAAAATCATTTCGCTGTAACTGGCCCAAACCTTCATGAAGGCTTCGGCAACTTCAGCAGTCGCGGCTTTGGATTTTACAATATGCTCGCCACCGGTGAGTTCGGAGGTTTCACCAAATGATGCCGTCGCACCCTGCGCCACGGTTTTATCAATAACATTACCCACCGCCGGGCAGGATCCCAGACCGGTAGTGGTATCGGACTCACCGCACTTTACCGAAATGTACAGTTCATCGATCCGGCAGTGTTCGCGTTTCAGTTCGCTGGCCCAGTGAACGTATTGCTTCGCCTGGACCGATGCGGCCGCGATGGTCTGGATATCGCCGTGACGTTCAATTGAAAAGCCCGCCACGGGCTTGCCGGTTCTGGCGATGCCATCGACAATACGCTGCGTCCAGCCCGGTTCAATACCGATCACCACACATGCCGCGACATTGGGATTCGCGCCGGTTCCGATCATCGTGCGGAAAAACAATTCGAGATCTTCGCCGAACTGCAGCCGCCCGTACGCGTGCGGCAGCGCCAGCGTTCCTTTGATATTATTCGCAACGGCCTCGCATGCCGCATTGGAAATGTCGTCCACCGGCAGGATCACGACATGATTGCGGATGCCAACCCGGCCATTTTCGCGGCGATAACCACTGAATGAAGCGTCAACCATTGTTTTACCACCTCTTGGTTTTGAGATTGTGAACATGAACATGCTCGCCGGTCTTGATCGGCGCAACAACTTTACCGATATCACAGCCGTATTTAATGATCGTGTCACCGGGTTGAAAATCGCGCAGCGCGATTTTGTGACCCAGTGGAATATCCATCCGTGCCTTGACGCGCGGCGCAGCCTGACCATGCAGTGCGGCCCCCTGCACCTCCTGTCCGGCCTTGATGTCAATAACCGCGACGCCGACGCCGTCTTGCGCATCGTGCAGCAGAAACGCCTTCATGTGTATCACTCCTTACCTGCCGGCTTTGTATGCATGCGTGACCGGGCGATCCGGCCGGACGCACAGTGTTCTTCCGCGGCCGATGCTCCAGCCGGGATGCATCTCAAAGCCTGTTAACTTCCAGTGTCAGTAAACATACTTCCCCCACCCACAAAGGGAAGTTCCGAATTTAATCAATTACAGTGCTCATTTTCGTCAGGGCGATACCATTGCCATCCTGCCGGTTTTGGTCGGGAAGGCCAGGCACCGGCCCGCGCCGGCTGGTGGGCATTGATTATCGCACCTTACATGCCCCTCGCACGCGTGCATTGCCGCACGACGCAATCAACCATCCTTTCTCACCGCCTGAACCCGCGTGCAGCACGCAAGTCACTGGCTGAAAGACACTTTCCCATCATTGGGAAGTGAATACAAGTCCCACTTTTCATCAAGTGCTGTACCACTTTTAATCATGCGTACATACGCCAGGCGTCAAGAAATCGTGGCTTGGGGCGGGGCACCAGGCGGCCGTCGGCAGGATGCCAGGTGCCACACGGTTCCAGCGCTACCGGGGGAAGAATACCGGTGCGAAGCTGTTGATGCGCTCCGCTTGGAATAATTATTGAGGGCGATGGGGATCCACGCCTGGCACGGCCATCAGCTCCGCACGGGATCGCGGCGGTCGCCAACGCTTCGCGCGGCTACGGGCAATTGTTACCACGCGAAGTAAAAACCCTTGCCGTAGGAAACTTTCTCCATTGTGCGTACCCTGACCTGTGACATCGGCTGCCATACCACCGCGCCTTCGTTATACAGTTCGTGCACGCCATCCGGCAAATAGTTGTTATTGGATGTATCGACGTGGTTGGATGCCGGTGTGTAAGCGGAACCTTGGCCGTTTGGGGCCTGTCCCCATGTCGCTGATTTACCCATGTACGGCGGTGCCTTGTCGGGCGAAAGCCCCAGTGGGCTTATAAGCGCGACATCGGAAGCGAGAAGCTCGCCGGGATTGGATTGCGGATTTTCCGCTGGCATGTGGCCTGTTTGGGTATTGTAGAAAGTCCAGGAGCGGTAGTTGGGCAACCTCGGATGGGGACCAGCCGCAAGCTCACGTACACGCATATCGTAGGCCTTACTGTAACCCGTTGGAAAGTTGGAGCCCGGGGGCGACCTGCCTGTTCCACGGTCCACCCAGTAGCAGTACCCGCTGTAAAAGTCCCAACGGTCAAGCAGGCCCGTGCCGGGATCGTAAAAGTTCGGCTTTATCTGGTTCGCCTGGCTGATCACGCCTGGCTGCGTGGAAAAGAGCAGCGAAATACCATTCGCACTGGGCGTAAGGATACCGGGTCGAACATCGACCATCTGTTTATTGACCACACCAAAGCTTTCATTGTAAAGCAGGGAAAATCCCCATTGTGCAACAACGTTTCTCCTCGTACTGGTGCGGAATCCACCGAAGGGGAGCATATTATCGTTCGTCACGGGATAACCCCCGTACTCATTGAAATATTCCTGCATCGCGACGCCGATTTGCCGCAGGTTTGAAGCACAGCCGATTTGCAGCGCCAAATCCCGCGCCCGTACGATAGCCGGCAACAGCAACGCAATCAGCAGGCCAATAATGGCGGTAACGACCAGCAATTCTGTGACGGTAAACGCCGGCGGCCGCGGCGACCTCAGTGGCCAAGGAGCAACGATCAATGAACCGGATGGCAGCGCCAGTCTTAACATTGGATGAACGCCTATGTTACTAATCTGCGGCTCACCATCCAGATTCGCGCGATGTCCGATTTTCATTGTTCGTTCCTCAATGCGAGCGGCTCATCAGGCCTATTTTTGCTCATTGCTCATTGCCCATTTGGCCATTGTACCGCGTCAGTACCACCTGCAGTTTCACGATGATACGCCGCTATGTTCATCCATTGTGGGTTCATAGCCGAACGGCCAGTGGCTACGCGATGTACAATTCCATCACGCAATTCCACAACAATGGGCGTTGTGGCGAACCACTGGTGACCGGCGTCCAGCGTTGCGTGCAGGGGGAGGTCGGAATGAAAAAGCCCTCGCGTGGAAATACCGGCACCGGATGGCACACGGATGAACGCAACATGGGCACGTTTTCCAGGAAGCGTTTCCCGTTGTGCCAACTGCTCGTAAACCGGGATCGTCTGCTGGCATTCACCACAACCGGCATGATACAACACGATGATCCAATTGCCGGTTGCAAATTGCTGGCCCAATGGCCTGTTGCCGCGCTGGCTCACAATATGCGCCAGCACCGGAAGCCGATGGCGCAGCCATTTGTGCGGTTCCAAGATCACCAACTTTCCGCTGTCAGCCGTCGCCAGTCCGTTGGCTGCAACCGCCAATTTGGGGCGCAACATCGCCGACGCGATCCCGGCGGCCAAGCCAATTCCCAACGCTGCCACAACGGGCCATTTTCGGCTTGCCCAACGGCTTGGAGCCACAGCAGATTTGCCGCAGGCTTGGCCAGAAAAACCAGTGCCAGAACGGCTGCGACATCCAAAACCACCGTAAACCACGGGTTCACCTTCACCTGCCCAAAGCAGCCGCAATCGGTTTTGCCGGCAAGAGCTTCGTAGAACGTGTAACACGCAAACACACTGAAACAGCCAATGGCAACCCGCCGCGCGGCTTCTGGCAGCGCTCCGCTGATAAGCCACAGACCGAGGAATAATTCGCTTCCGATCGAGGCCAGATCAAACCATGGAACGCGTTGCCGGTCGGGATGGTGAATGAATTCTATAACTTTCAGCAGTGCGGCAATAGACAAGGTCACCCCGACGGCCGGCGGTATAATGGTTACCATGAGGCTTTTCCGGAAGTCATGGCGCACAATGAACCATCCTGCGCCAATATCCATCGGGGCTTTTTCCATGTTGTTCATTTTTCATCCGCCCCAATCTTGCTTTGCGGAACGACTGCGAGATACGCCACGCGAAGCGCATAATTCCGGCCGGCGTAGCCGACCGATATGGTCATTTGCCCCGTGGCGTCTCCGGAACTTTTTCCGGCAGTGTAAAAGGTAGTGACTACCGGTCTTTCTGGCGTGCCGGTGACGCGATCGGAAAACCCACGTGGATTAGAATATATAACGCCTAGGACCTTGATCGGCAGCTTTTCCGCGGCATTCGCCGGGAGGATCGAAATCCGAGATGTCGTTTGTGCTCCGCTTCGCACAGGCCCCAAAAGCACAGCGTAAGTGGAGAGGCATAATGGTCCCCGAGCATCCACCTCGACGGGCAGGGACATCTGATAGTTTTGCGCCGTGTCATTGTTCCAAAATGTGAAGATTATATGACTGACTATCTGGCCGAGGAACTTGACTGGCTTATACGAAACGTATAGAAACCAGTGGCCTTCCCCAACGCGCCGCAGCTTGGCCTGCGATCCCCGATCATCCGACCGGCAAGTGAGGTGATTCCACTGCATCGGTAAAATGCGGCGCGAGATCGCCAAAGGTCGAAGTGCGATTGGTTGTTGCCCCATATCGACGACTCCAAGCCTCAAGGGGATGGCATTCCTGGGTATATGGAGCGGGTAGGCGGCTCGAACGCTAAGACTATAACACCATGCAACCAGCCGTCCGTTTATCTGCCCACGGAGAATCGCTCCGAGTTCTTGGCCAACCTGATATGGGGAAGGATTCACGGATAGTCGCAAGCGGGTTGCTTGTCCGGGGTAAAGCACTGTCTTGCCAAGCTCACCGCGCGTGCAGATGCATGTCGGTTGAAATTTCGTAAAGCGAAGCACCCCGCCCCATTGATTTCTGATGACAAATGTATGGGTTACCACTCTCCCCGGCAAAGCAGGGGGAAACTGGTATTCAATATTCTCAACGATCGCCGTCCCAGGCTGCGCGCCATGGATCGCTTTTCGAGTAAACAATTTTGCCAGCACTAAGACGGTGACTGTAGTAATCGCGACACCAACGAGCCATTTCGCAAGATCGTTCCGCCTTTTCATATTCATCGACATTTTCCGATACTCAAAGATCGCTTAAGAAGTTCAGTCTGGTCTCGACAAATCGCATCCGAGAATAATGCTGTAGCTTCCACGATTGAGATCTAGACCTACCGGTGCCGGATACGCTTGTAGAGAAAAAATATCAACGCTCCGCCACCGATCACAATGGCTGCACAAGCTAGCCCGAACGTGGGCCACCATGATGCCATTGGCTCCCAAATGGCCGCAGACGGCGGTCGGAGGCCGCCGCGCGCGTAAACCTCTCGCCCCCGCGTTTTCCCGGTTGTAATGGTAAAAATCCGCTGGGCAAGTCTGAAATCAACAGAGAAATCACCATCAGGCAACCGCTTATTAAAGACGCATTTTTGCACATCCGTGCGCGAATCGACACAAACTTGGCCCTGCTGGGTATAACCGCGTAACCGTCCGGATTTCATCCAATAGAATGGGTGACCATTAATTATTGTTTTCGCATACGACAAAATGTCGTAGCGCCAAATCGGGCCGCCGCCCTTGCGATAAACTGATTCCACACGAATGGGAAGGTAGGCCACGTCCCGTCCGAAGAATATTTTGAAGAGAAACGGTCGTTTATTCATCGTCCCATTGGCCGGAACTTCCGCAACGGCGCTGTAGCCCGGAGGGACGTATTGCTCCCAATGGGCAACCGCAATAATGCGATTTTCCGTCTTTCGGCTGCGCGCTTGCCAGAGCATTATTGCGTAGGAAAACCGTTGATCACTGGTAGTATCGAGGAAACTAACGGGGTAGAAAAATGGATTCGGTGAAAGCACCGGGCAACTCCGCATGTCCTTGGTGCGAAAGTAAAGGTTACCATCTGCCCGGTCGAAAAAATCATATTGGTGACCGTTATAAGTAATGATATAACTTCCTCCAGCAACAAAACCGGGCGATGGTACGGTCTTAACGTAATATTTCCGCCCCTCCGCCTTGTAATGCCAACGAAGGGTGCCGATGCTCGTTCTTCCGGGCCTCGGCACCGGCAGCAAAGAAACGTACTCTTTCTCTTCAGCTAGAGCCTTCATGTCAACTGTCTTGATCAGCCGATACTGTCCAAACAGGTTAGCCAGGCGGCCATTAAGGTCCGAGCCATATAGCCGCCCAGCCTGACCCGTATCCATAACCATCACGGCACCGACGGCAAAAAGTAGGGAGGATTTACAGAAACATGGAAAGGTAATCATTGTTTTCACCCAATTTCATATCTAATTCATTGCATGGTACACCCAGGCGTTTCCCAATGGCACGATTGGAGGCTCTGCTGACTACACAGCCGGACCATCTACCGAGCGCATCCTGCCAAGCATTAAGCCGCCCCACAACAGGCATGAAAGCGTTCCACGTAGCGTTTAGTCTGAAAAGCATGTAGCAGCCGCCGAGAGTGTCGCGTCCCGAGTCAGCACTCGGCCACACTAGCCGATGCCGCTGTCAGCCGTTTCGCACGCCGAACACATGCCGCGAACATGTCATAATTGGCCCAAATCATGGGGATCCGGGCGTGGTGCATCCTATATTGGCTACAAAGCCGCCGCAATATCCCCCGTCCCACACGCCATTTACCAAGCTGTCACCACACCCCGCTGCTCCGGCGTTGTACCCGGAGTAAATCATAGGTAGGGACGCCGCGTCCTGTCCCCCATACTGATCTAGGATTTGACATGTTGATGTCGAGATAGAAGGACATTGGTTATTAGCGCTGTAGCACGCGGGACTAGGGATTTCCCCGCGCACCACCACGATTCCTCCGATCCCTACCGCTAGCATTGTGGCGAGGCCCTTAGCCGCATTCAGCACGGCTCTTCTACCCGTCATGTTGATTCGACTACCAATTGTCTTGAACATGGGGATACTCCTTGATAGAAACCAACTATTTCACGGATTTCAGAGCATCCGAAATCCGAAATGATCTCAATTCGCCGCCATCTTGCGGCGCGAACCTTTTAGCCCTTTTACAAAGTTCCGAATAGTGACGGCTTCCAAACCACGGTAATAAAAATGCATGCGGCCCCACCTCAATCCCTTTTCAATTGCCCGCGAGGTCAGTATTCCGCGCGACCTCTCGGCTGCCTCCCAGCGGCGAAACAGGTCCAAGTGGAAATAGGATTTTTCGGCTATTTGCGCCGCTTCGGAATATTTTGGTATGGAGCCGCAGCGCGCCATGCACCAACGCAGAATCGAGAGATAGGCGAACCGCTGATTGGCCGCCCATACGGCGGGGTCGCGGTGCTCCAGCAAATTCATAACATGCAATATTCGCCGGGTGAGGGCAAGCCCAACGCCCCCTGTCTTCCCACCGGGCGGATCATCGAACAATTTTCCGGTTGCGCATGCGGCAACCAATTGGTTCCGAAATTCACGCCGCTGCGTCTCTCGCTCCTGCCAAGCCCGGTGGCCGAAGTAATAGGGTGCCGGGTGTTGCGAAAGCGGGTCCAACATCGCCGCCTGGAGGATTGTATTAATGGAGTAATTTTCCGCCACGCGAATAGCCAGTTTCATCGGCCCACGCACCAGGAACCGTTTCCAGTCCCCGCCCCAGAAATTGACCACCCGGCTTTGGGCCGTTCCATGCATTCTCGCCAGCGACGCGGTGTCGAGTGAGAAGACCGTGCCAGAATGGTGGGATGCGGCCAAAGGAAGCATCGACACGACGTAGTCGCGATCGCGATTCTTCCAACATACCATATTAAAATCCTTGCGCCTTTGGATCGAATAATGATAATTATCCAAAGATGAATAATTTTATAAACCATGTCCGGTAAAAAGTCAAGGCTCGCGGATTTGTTACAGCGACCGTTTTGCCGGTCGCGGCACGCCGTCAGATCGATTGCAGACGAAACCGGCCGGGCGTTTGGCCGCGATATCTTTTAAAGAACCGGTTCAGATGCGACTCGGCATCGAAGCCGGTGAGTTCGGCGATGCGCGTCAACGGATAGCGGGTGTTAAGCAGCAATCGATCGATACGATTGAGCCGCACACGGTTGATTTCCTCATACGGAGAAAATCCGGTTACCGCCATGAATCGCCTCTCGAGTGTGCAGCGGGACACCAGCATGTTGGCATCGGCCAGATGATCCAGCACACTGTCAACCGTCAGTCCTCTGCCGGTGTACTCCCGGATATATCTCAGGGCTTTCGCCACCAGCGGGTCGGCTACGGCTATGGTATCCGTAGAGGTGCGCGTGATGACTCCCGCCGGCTGAACCAACTGCGGCCTGGTTGGCACCTTTGTGCCGCCAATAATGCTGTCAAGCATTTCCGCCGCCTCGAAGCCGATCCGATCAGCTGCCGGATCAACACTGGTCATGGTCGGCACAGCCAACTCGCAGAGCACTTCGTCATTATCCACGCCGACGAGCACAATTTCCTCCGGAACATGTATCCCGGCCTGCTGACAACCCGCCAGCACAAGTCGGCCGCAGATGTCATTGCACGCCATGATACCCGCCGGCTTGGGCAGGGCTTTAAGCCACGGCAACAAATTGGCATAATCAATGCTTGACCGCCAGCCCGGTGCGCGCCTCACACCGGCACCGCGCCGGCTTTGACTGATAAAGACCTGCGGGTTGAACCCTTTCCCGGACAAATACTCCTGAAAGGCTTTGGCGCGGCGTTCCGATGCCTGTTGAGACTCAAAACCGCAATACGCGAATGTTTCCAGGCCACACTGAAGCAGATGATCCGCGGCGAGCCGCGCAATGGCCTGATGGTCGCTGTGGATATTGGCTATACCCTTGGGCGGCTCCAGCGATCCCAGATCGACAATTGGCACCCGCAGGCGCCGCAGTGACGCAAACTGACGGGGGTTGCGAATCCGGCATACGACCCCTTGAAATTTTCCGCGAAAAAGCCAGCGTGGCAGATTTTCTTCCTCCATCCAGGGTTCATATTCAACAGTCCAGTTGGGGTGGGTATGCGCAAATCGTGATATTCCGCGCAGCAGACCGCTTCCATAGCTTCCGATTGCATCGATGACCAAGGCTATATTTATCATGCGTTACGCTCTGCAAGGTTCCAGTCTGTTGGTTGCATCACCACAGACCTTTTGATTCTACTGATTAGCGGCATCCAAAATATCATTTCCCATGTCCACGCCCCGGCCCGACCGGAGAATCCGCACCTGGAATGTTGAACCATCCATGAACGAGCCGTTGGATTCCCGCTGCCGCAGGACCACGGCACATCGCTTTCGATACAGCCTGACTGATATGTGATAGCATAGAACAAGGAGGTTGATTTAACAAATATCCGATTGCGTATAAATATCTCACCTCACGATCAGGTACTGTCGGGGCCGCGGAACAGCTTTGGTTCGCGACGGTTGCGCCAGTATGATTCGATTTCCTCAAGAGTTCGGCCCTTGGTCTCGGGCAGAACGAGAATTGTAAAGAGGAAGGTTATCAGCGAACAGAGGGCATAGATCAAGTACGTCGCCGATATACCGATATCTGATTTAAGCATCGGAAAAGTCTGTGCCACCACAAATGTGGCCAGCCACAGCGCCACCACACACACGGACGCCGCCCGGCCTCGAATGCGCGCGGGGAAGATTTCCGAGATGATAATCCAGACCAGCGGCCCCATTGCCATGGTAAAGGCAACGCAGAATATCAAAATGCAGCCCAGAAGAATCCACACCTGGGCGTGGCTGAAGTGAATGGTGCTGACATGCGTTATTCGTCCCTGAAAGACTTTGGTTGTCACCACCCGATCAGCCACGGCAAATATTGTCGCCACCGATACCAGCGCCACAACCTGGGTCGCTGTCCCGATTGCCAGCAGCATTTTTCTCCCCGCCTTATCGACCAGTGAAAAGGCGATAAAAATCGCCGGCAGTTTGGCGGTTCCCATTATCGCGGTGTAGCCGAAGGCGTGGCCGGCCGTGACGCCCGCGGCCTCAAATATCCGGGGGGCATAGTAGATAATGGAATTGATGCCGCTGAACTGCTGGAATACAGCCAGAAATAATCCGATGATTAACGGCAGCCGGTAACGGGGAGTAAAAAGCTCGGAAAATCTGCCTTCCTCCCGCGCCGCGGTCTCTTTGACGATTTTAATCTCCCGATCCGCACCCGCGGAGCCGATGAAGCGTTTTAAAATATTCCGTCCATCCTCTTCGCGATCATTAATGATCAGCCATCGCGGGCTTTCCGGAACCGAGGATATCATCAGCAGAAAAATAATGGCCGGCAATGTTTCCGACCCCAGCATCCATCGCCAGCCCATGGTCTGGTTCCAGTTCATACCGCCTGCCGCAGCCTTGTGGAGATGACTCCCGGCACTGACGATCAGGAAATTGACCCAATAGACTCCGGCAATTCCAATGACAATGCCGAGTTGAAACAGTGAACCCAGTCGGCCACGATGCCGTTCGGGCGCTATTTCCGCAATATAGACCGGAGCGATCATCGAAGAAGCCCCGATAGCCAGACCGCCTGTCATCCGGGCCAGAATCAGCTCCGTGAAGGACTGCGGTATCGCCGAGAGCACCCCCGATGCCGCAAAGAGCACCGCACAGACGATGAGCATTTTTTTGCGGCCAAATCGATCGGCCAGCGTCCCGGACAGCATCGCCCCGGGCACACATCCGAGTTCCAGGCTGGCAATCGCAAAACCCAGCTGCGCATCGCTTAAATGGAAATAGGACTGCAGATATCCCTGAATACCGGAAGCCACGCCGGTATCATAGCCGAACAGCAGGCCCGCCAGCGCCGCCGCGCAGACCGCAAAAACAATTGCGCCGATTCCCGGAATGCCGCTTTCCGATGATAACGCAACGGACTGGTCTGGCATAATGGACATACAACATCATCTCTTCCGCGATAAGCTCGCGGCAAATATTCAACCACAGTCCCGATTACGACACAGAACAGGCCGTTGTGCGCAATGTCTCCGGACCACCCAGGGCGGAGGATTGATAAGCTTGCAATTCGACCTCACCGCGCAGGTGAATATCCGCGGAGGAACTGCCGATCATTAACTTCAATGTTCCGGGCTGCAGAACAAACTTCCGGCTGCCTTCATGCCAATACCACAACGCTTGCGTATTATACGGCAAATCGAAGGTAATTTCGCGCGATTCGCCGGGCTTGAGTTCCACACGTTTGAAGCCCACCAATTCTTTGATGGGGCGCTTCACCGGCGACTTGGGTACCGCTACATACAATTGCGCCACTTCAGCCCCGGCCAGTGAACCGGTATTGGTGACTTTACAGGATACCTTGACGCTGTGGCCGGATGACAGTTCAGTTGATCCGAGGCGCAGATTACTGAACGCAAAGGTGGTGTAACTTAAGCCGTGGCCGAACGGATACAAAGCTTCCCCTTCGAAATACATGTACGTGCGTCCCTTGCGGATGTCATAATTATGAAACGCAGGTAACTGATCCACGGATTTATACCACGTACAGCAGGTTTTTCCGCCGGGGTTATAGTTCCCAAACAGCACATCCGCAATTGCCGTTCCCTGCGCCTGCCCGGCAAACACCGCTGCCACAATCGCGGGGAGGTTGTCCTGTTCCCAATTCACCGCGACCGTATTATTGGTGTTAAGCACCAGTACGGTTTTGGGGTTGGCCTGATAACAGGCTTTGATGAGTTCATGCTGCACGCCGGGAAGTTGGATGTCTTTGCGATCATACCCCTCACGGTCCACGCTCTGATCGACACCGCAAACCATAATGACCACATCCGCCCGCCGTGCCGCCTCTAAGGCTTCGGCAAACAATTGCTCATCCTTCGGCCCCATCACACTGCATCCAGGGTAATATGCTATTGTGGGATGGCCCGGACGGGGTTGCCGAACCGTTAGCGCGTGCAGCGGTTGCAGTTGGAACCACTGCACATTGCACAAACCTCTGCCGGGGCCTGCACTTTTACCGCTGAATTTCAGAAAAACATTGTGCTTTCCGACTATTCCGCTGATCGGAGCCGATACCGTGCTCCATCTCTGCCAACTGCCGGTGTTCGGCACATGCAGCACGGCAATTTGCGGACCATCGAGGCTGTCAATGCAAACGCTTACAATCGCTCTGGCTCCAATACCGGCCATACGGATGGCGATACGATTCTTGCCGGTGAAATCCTGCGGATGATATTCCACCCAGGAACCGTCATGAATCCCCCAGATATTCCTTCCGCCTTCGCTGGATGGCTGGGTTTTAATGCCGACCTCAACGCTTTTAAGCTCATCCGGCCTGACCTGTCCATGGTGTTCGTCCACGGTAATTCCCAATGCCGCCGCAATACCCATATACGGTGACATGCGCACCGCCGGACGACCGCTGTAACCACCGAGATGGAATCCAGCGGTCGGGCCGATTACCACGACATTTGACAGTTTGGATTTGTCCAGTGGCAAAAACTGATGCTGATTTTTCAACAGAACTATGGACTGCCGCGCGGCGTCCAGCGCCAGAGCGCGGTGGGCCGGAGAATCCACGACGTCAAAATCGATACGATTGAACGGAACACTTTCCGGCGGATCCATTTCACCCAGGAGAATACGGACCGTCAGCAGGCGCGTAATCGCCAAGTCCAGATCCGCAACGCTCAGGAGGTTCAGAGCCACCGCTTTGGGCAAGCTGCTGGTCAAGTCGTGTTGGCGGCCCGTGTAGCGGATCAGGTCGCAACCGGCCTGAATTCCCAATGCCGCAGCCTGATGGCGGGTTGGAACATAATGGTGCGGATTATAAATATCATAGACCGCCGGGTTATCCGAAGTAACATATCCGCGAAAGCCCCACCGCTTCCGCAATAGATCAGTCAGCAGGAAGCGGTCGCCGCAACACGGGACGCCATTGATGGCGTTATAAGCCCCCATGAACGTAAAAACATCACCTTCCAATACACATGCCTGATAAGCGCGGGTGTAATATTCCCAGAAACTCCGTGGATCCACGGTGGCTGAAACATACTGCCGATCATCATCGGTGTTGTTGCAGATAAAATGCTTGGCGCAGGCTGTCGCCTTGAGATAATTCGGGTCATCGCCCTGCATGCCGCGCACAACCTCCACTGCCCATGTTCCGGCCAGACAGGGGTCTTCTCCCGGAGCTTCTTCGCAGCGCCCCCAACGGGGATCACGGTGCAGATTCAGCGTTTGCGGGGAGTAAAAACAAAGCCCCCACTTTTCCTTTTTATGGTAGGCCCGAGCCTCATCGGATACCGCCGTATAGACACGTCGCGCCAAATCGGGATTCCAGGAACAGGCCATCGCCAGCGGCTGCGGAAACGATGTGGCCACAAATGGATCAACCAGCCCATGCAGCCCTTCATCGGAGGCATAGTTATATGGCGGCAAGCCAATGCGCGCAATGGCCGGCACGCCGTTGTGACCGTTGCATGGCCCCTGGCTGCCGGGGTTATTGACCTGCAGGAACTTCTCCGCCAATGTCATGCGCGCCACATACGCCGCCGCACGTTTCCAGGCCCGACTGTATGCCACATCAGAAATGCCGACTCGCCCCGGCGCCGCCCCCGGTGGAGATGCTTCCGTTTTGCCAATCGACGGACCATCACCCAACCCAACCGCCACTCCCGCAGCTAAAACACCTCCGACAAACGCCCGTCTTCCGCAAACCAGATTGTCATCACCCATTCCAATTTTCCTCATCAGCACATTGTATCGAAAAGCACATTATGAAAGCGGCCGTTGGATGCCATCAGTTCGCAATCATTGTCTTCGCAGTTACCACGCGAAGTAAAAACCCGATCCGTAAGATATTTTTTCCATTGTACGTATTTTAACCTGCGACATTGGTTGCCATACCACCGCTCCTTCGTTGTATAATTCATGCACGCCATCCGGCAGGTAATTGTTGTTGGGCCGGTCCACGTGGTTGCTGGCCGGCGCATAGGCCGAACCTTGACCACCCGTTCCCTGCCCCCATGTTGCCATGGCCCCCATGTATGTTCCGGGATCGGTTGGCGAAACGCCGCGCGTGCCCATCAGCGCCACATCGGAAGCCAGAATGGCACCCGGATTGGATTGCGGATTTTCCGCCGGCATGTGGCTTGTATGGGTATTGTAGAAGGTCCAAGTACTGTAGTTTGGCAATCTGGGATGGGTGCCACCCGCAAGCTCGCGCACCCGCATATCGTAGGCCTGGCTGTATCCTAATGGAAAGTTTGAATTTGGCGGCGCATTACCAATTCCGCGGTCTACCCAATAGCAATAACCGCAATAGAAATCCCACCGATTCAGCAAGCCGGAACTCGGATCATAAAAATTCGGCCGAATCTGATTCGGCTGGCTGATCACACCGGGCTGCGTGGAAAACAAGATTGAAATACCCTTCGCATCAGGAGTAAGAATGCCTGGGCGGATATTCACCATTTTGTTGTTCACCACACCAAAGCTTTCGTTGTAAAGCAGCGCAAAACCCCATTGTGCAACAAAGTTGGAGCTTAATGCCGTGCGGAACCCGCCGAAGGGAAGCATATCATCATTGGTCACCGGAAAGGCACCGAACTCATTGGAATATTCCTGCAGCGCCATGCCGATTTGCCGCAGATTTGATGCGCAAACCATCTGTTCGGCGGCGTACTTCGCCTTGGCCAGAGCCGGCAGCAGCAATGATATTAATAAAGCGATGATGGATATGACCACCAGCAATTCAATGAGCGTAAAAGCAGACACACTTCGCAACCTGTTGCTACTGGCCGTATTCGGATCCCACCGCTGCCGGCTGTGCAGCCGATTCAATGCCTGGCAGATCATAGAAATCTCCTTTCGGGCTTGCTACCCGCACAAGAGAGCGCCAAACACCGGATATCGTCACCCGGTCATTTCGTGCTTCGCTTTTTACTTTTCGGATGCATTTCCTCGCATCCATCCATCACCGCCAAAATGTCACTTTGCAATTGATTATTCTATGCCAATCTTCCGCGCATCGCAGTCCCACTTTTCATCAAATCCTGTACCACTTTTCATCACAATAACCTTCTGCCGGTGCCGAAACAATCCCCCTTCGCCATTGAATATCCGCGCCGCTATGCCATGCTGGCAATCCGCTCAACATAAGGTGGCCGGGCGGTGCGGGCGTTTGCGGCCAACCAAGCCCAGGCCCATAGCGCCAATGGCCAGCAGCCCCAAAGTGGCGGGTTCGGGAACAGCGCTGACGGTCAGGGTTACGGCCGTGGCCGAATCATTCAATGTGCCCGTATACGTCATGGTGCCGACGGTCAGCGTGCCGGTGGTCGAGCCGTTCGCAAATTCAAACGTGCCGGTTAGCCCCCCGGCGGCGTCAGCGATCAGAGTGTAGGTACCGACAGGCACATTCGTATCGCCGCCGGCACTTAAATCAGCCAGATTGATGACGTTGGTTCCACTGACCGATGCGGCAGTACCGGCCAATATCTCCTGTACGGTGCTGCCGTAAAAGCCAAAGTCAATGGTACCACCCTGCAGGTTCAGTCCGCCGACGTTAATTTGCGCCTGTACAGTGCTGGAGGAAGTCGCGGAGTTTCCGGATTGGGGGCCGGGCATGTAGTCCGTGGCAACATTAAACGTACCGCCGGAATCAATCTGCAACAGGCTGGTGTCGGCGATGGTGGCCAAACCATTAAAGCCACCAGCCGCACTGCCCGCGGTATGGCCGAGAAGTTGCAAATCAGCCCCTTGGGTGATCTCCGTCGGTCCCGTGTAAGTGTTGGCACCCGTCAGCGACAACGACCCCGGCCCACCGGTCCTGCCGGGATCACTGTTAACCACTTTCAGGCCGCCATCCGCCCCGCCACCCGTGCCATTGAGCAGCGGATTATATATCACCGTACTGAATCCATTGGTATCGATTACCGCCCCGCCAGCCAGTACATTAAGATTCGTTGGTGTATATGTATGCTCGCCGCTGCCGCCGGGATTGGCGATCAAGCCGACACTGGCATTATATTCCTGAAGCGTGCCCCCGTTGAAATTCACAACAGTGGTGTTTGGCACTGCGGCACTGGTTGTCCCATTAAGCGATTCGGTGATGTCATGAACCGAAAGCACGCCGCCGTTCAAATTGACAATTGTGGTCACCAGATGGGAATTGCTGGAGCTTCCAGAGGTGATGGAGCCGTAATTGTTATCGGTCGCCGTAACGACCCCGCTGTCAACATTCAGTGTTCCCGTCTGCCCACTACCGCTTCCGCCCGTACTGATCTGATTGGCCGTGACGGTACCACCCGTCCCACCGGCACCGACGTTCAACTCGCTTGCGCTGTTGGCCAAATTGGAATCATTGAGAAATGCTATAGCCCCGGTTCCAGTGATAATGACGCTGCCGCCGTCGACGTTCAGCGCGTTTCCGGTGAGTTTCCCCGCGCCATAGTTAATCTGAATGCGAGCCGACTCAGAAAGGGTACCACCGCTGTTTACGTTGATCACACCCGGTGCAGCGCCCAATCCGGCCGCGATTTGTTCCCCCTTGAGATAACCGCCACTTCCGATGTTCAGTGTCGCGGTGTAGACCTCCGAAATCCCCGTGGGATTGTTGTTGTTATAGGTGCTATTATCGATCGTCAGGTTCTGCAGGGTTGCCGTTCCACCCTTGATCGCCAGGATTCCGGAATCAGTGAGTGTATAGGACCCGGTACCAGCGCTTTGGAACGTGTAGTTATTTTTTGCCGTGCTGCTACCGACGGTCACACCGACAGCGCTAATGCCATTGGCCACCGAAACGGTATACGTGCCGCTTCCGGAAGTGGTGAATCCCGCCGCATCGGAACTATTCCACACCACATCGGATGTTCCATTGGACCAGTACGCGCCGCTGCTGTTCCAGGTGCCACTGCCGTTACTTCCGCCGGCCGCGGTCAGACCGGGGTCCCAGTTCAGCGTGGTAACGGTCGCGTTGGCAATGCTCACCCCAGCGAAAAGCAACACCGCTCCCGCTGCACGAATTGTGATACTCTTACATGATTGGGATATTAATGAAAGCATTTCTCTTACTCCTTAAAAGAACCGATAATAGACATATCCACGTTCAGAAGTTCCAGGAAGAGGTCCGCTGCTTACACGGCCGCAGCATGGTTAACACTTCCTCGCAAAAATAAACACTGCATTACTTGTGCAGATGTAAAGTATGGCACAACCCGGCGGAAGCGGAAGAGCCATTTTTTATCATTTTTGTACCAATTTGTATCAAATATCCATACGCTTTCGGGAAATAATCTCCAAGCGATCGGGGATCGTTCCATTCGGGGGTACTGTTCTTCATGAAACTCGTGTTGCGTATTCCGGCACCGGGTGCCAGTTGGAGACGAACCATGACAGCGGTTTGGTTTGGCCAATGTTTACACAGCCCCGGGCAAACATTGGCAACATAAACAAGTTGCCAGGCCGGAAAACTATCTGGCTTGATGCCGCCAACTACCTGATTTTGTGGTTGATTTCGATTATTGGCCAATTGGAACCAATGTATATTCGTGCGGTACAGCTTGCGCGGCCTGCCGCTCCGCCTTGGCTACCACATGCTGCAAAGAGGAGAAGCCACGCATAATTTTATCCACCGCCCGGCGGGCCGCCGGATTTGATTCGGTATCTACCGGGAATATCGGGCCGCGCGGCGCATGGAAGAATGTCGGACGATGAAAAATGTTCGCCATTGGAAGTTGAACCTGCTGCCAACCCGCAAATCGCACTTCGGTACGTTGCCATGCCAGTGCCAAAACCCGATAAGCCTGCTCCATCATGGGTGTTACATACCGGGCCAGATTGACACCGTGCGCCAGTTCAGCACTGCTGAAGGTTCCAACCGTTTGGCCGTCAATCCGCAATTGATATGCGGCAGCGCTTAAGTGCGTGACCTTCAGGATCTCACGATCCAAGGCATGGTAGAAACCACTGGCCTTGATCACCATGGCTGTGACGGGATTGGTGTACTGAAAATTCGGGCTTCGGGCCGGCCACAACCTCTGCGGCGCAAAGAGCGGCCATTTGTCATGCAACGACATAATCGGCATCGGCAGGGATCCGTCCACCTGCCGCCAGGAAAGCGTGCCGTTGGTATCAGTAACGCCGTTTACTGTGGTATTGGCTGATTTTCCAACATGGCGGTCCTCGGCGTTAATACGCACCGATGTTACGATCGCCGGTGCCCCCCACGCCTTAAGAAGCGTTTGCGCCATGACCAGATGACCGGCCGCACACGGGTGAATGCGTCCCGGAATGATCATCCGGGCGAGTTTCAGATTTATTTTTACCGCCTTTTTGAGCACCGCAACCAGCGGGGCATTAAAATCCACCAGAAAGAGATGATCGCGTTTGGCGAGTTGCCGATTATATTGACCGTAGCGAATCAGCACATTGTTGTAGCTGCCTTTGGCCTTCCGGTCGAGCATGAAGCCTGGGGGATGGGAAAAATCATCCCACGGCGTGGAGTTGATCATCACAATGCGTGCATTAGGCAGATGAGATTTCAGGGAATGTAAAATGTGCTTTAAACCGCGGCGATAAATATCAAATAATCGTTTGGAATAGGGTCTGTAGCCGGCGTCGTTCTGACCCAGCAGATAGACAATGACATTGGGTTTGAACGGAAACACATCCCGTTTAAGCCGCTGATCAATCGGCCCCGCCCAACCGCCGGTTACGCGGTCTCCACCTATTCCGGAATTGACAAATTTAACTTTGAGTTTTGGATAGTGCGTCAACACGTAGGTTTCCACATCGGTGGTGTAGTACCGCTGGGCGGTAATGCTGTAACCATAAAAGCAGACGCGATCGCCATTTTTCAGAAAAAACGGATCGGCCGCCGTCGCCATTTGGCCGGCACCTAGAACCAACAGCATGAACATGACAAAACCGGAGATACGGGTCATCAGCGACTCCTGTTTGATGAAGTTAAAGCATTTACTAAAAAGCTAACGCATTACCAGGCAAAATAGAAACTTTTGCTCAATGTGGCCTCAAGGGTTCGCACCTTTATTTTGGCCATCGGAACGAACGAGACCGAACCGTCATTGTAGAGTTCATGTTCGCCATCCGGCAGGTAATTATTATTCGGTGTGTCGACATGATTGCACGCCGGCACATACGATGAACCCAGCGTGTTTGGAGCCTGCACGGAAGCGCCCATGGTGCCGGATGGATCGGTCATAATGGCAATGTCCGACGCCAAAAGAGCGCCGGGGTTCGATTGAGGATTTTCCGCCGGCATGTGTACGGTGCTGTGGTTGTTAAAAAACTCCCAACTGCGGTAGTTCGGATCTCTGACGCCTTTAAGTTCAATCGATCTCATATCGTAAGCCATGCTGTAACCATCCGGAAGTGTTGCGCCGGGGGACATGCCTGTGCCACGATCCACCCAGTAGCAATAACCTGAATACCATGCCCAATAATCACAAAGGCCCGTGGATGCATTAAAATACTTGGATGTCGGGTCCAACTGATTTCGTTCGGTAAACTTCAGCCCTGGCTCCGTGGAAAAGAGCATGGAGATGCCCTTGGCATCAGGTGTGAGAATTCCCGGTCGGACGTTAACCATTTTTTGATTTACAACCCCAAACGATCCGTTATAAAGCAGCGACCATCCCCATTGCGCCACACCGTTTCTGGCATCGCTGGCGCGAAATCCGCCGAAAGGCAACATATTATCATTTGTCGGCGGATAAGCCTGATATTCATTTGAATATTCCTGTATGCCAATGCCCAGCTCTCTGAGATTCGATGCGCAGACAATCTGCTCCGCCACACTTTTTGCTTTGGCCAGAGCGGGCAGCAGCAACGCAATGAGTACCGCGATAATCGAAATCACCACCAGGAGTTCAATTAACGTAAACCCCGCCGCCGGCATCCTCAACACACCCAGTGATCGCATGATCGTCATTTGTCCCACTTTTTCCTGCGGCCCGGAGCACCTGGAACCTGACAATACATTGACAACACAACTTTTCATTATGTCCTCCTTTCGAACATTCGATACCATTTAAGTTCACTGATTGCAGCATCCAGCGCCGTTCAGCTTCAGCTTGTCAATCTTCTTGCACGGACGGGATATTGTTGGCGAGCATCCGCGATCCGATATAAGCAACCATACACATTTCCCGCCGCGTGTGAAGTTCCAATTTTTATCAAAGCTGTACCACTTTTTATAACAACCGAGGACACATCAATCAGATCAACGGGCGGCGGTCGCATGGCATTCATGCGGCAATCCGGTGTCACACCACACCGCCGATGACATGAATCTTTGTCCGATCTTTTGTTCTCGCTCATATCATTCGGGGACACCCATGCTGAATCGCAATCCGGAATCTCCCCGGGGCCGGGGACGGCGCCAGTTCCGTTGCGGCACAATCCAGACGCTGACACTTTCAGCCATCTGTACATCTGCATGGAATCCGGGAATAACCCGCGTCCGCGGGGTCACCGAGTGCGGATATTCTTACAGAATTTTTTGCGTTGCAGGCGGCATCGAGCCGTATACGAATTGGCACCGTTGGACAAATGCATGGCCGCGCACATTGCCGGCGTTTGAGCCGGGCCGAACGCCAATACCCGTCATTGTTATCGCCGGAGGTCGGATTGCGGAATAAATTTCATTTTCCTCAGCCATCGAACACAGTCCTCCGGCCATTGGGTGCTGTCGGTACCAACCGCACCGAGACCAAAGCCGTGCTTGCCGTGCTTAAATTCCACGAGCTTGGCCGGCACATTGTTGCGCCGCAGGGCCGCGTAAAAGCGCTTTTCGTTCTGATGGTTGACGGTGCGGTCATCATGAGCGTAAAAAATAAAAGCGGGCGGCGTCAGCGGCGTAACATTAAGCTCTCCGGAGAAATATTCTTCAACATCCAGCGGCGCATGACGGCCCAGAAGATTATGCCGTGTGCCACGGTTGGCAAGTCCCGGCATCATGGATGTGGTGGGGTAACCCAGAACGAGAAAATCCGGCCGTGTGCTGAATCGGTTGAGCGGATCCCGGGCATTGGGATTACCCGGTCGCCAGTGCACGCCGGCCAAAGTTGCCAGTGATCCTCCGGCTGAAAATCCCATTACACCCAGACGATGTGAATCAACATGCCATCGCTGCGCGTGGGCACGGATAATCTGCACGGCACGCCGCACGTCCTGCAGCGGCCAAGGTACGCCGCTGGCGGGCAGGCCCTGCTGAGGCAGGCGATATTTGAGCACATAGCAGCTTACCCCCACCTTATTGAACCAGCGGGCCACGCGATAACCTTCCAGGGAAATCGCTTCAACGCCATAACCACCGCCAGCGCAAATAACAATTCCACAACCATTGGCCGTCTTTTCAGGGGCGGGAAAAAGCGTCAGCGTAGGCCAGAGAACCGGATGCAGGATAATACGCCCTTTGTGCTTTTTCATGAAGCTGTGTCCCGCCCGTTGTGCCGGCGTGACATGCAATCCGGGCCATACGGGAATCACGCGCGGTGCGGCGGCTGTGGTTGCCGTGACCAGCATCATAATGAAAGCACCCGAGAACCACTTCGCCTGTGATCGCACAAATCGCAAAACATCATTGGAGCGCGGCAAGATGCTGACGAATCTACGCAAAGGCGGCTTCCTTCTTCCGTCAAATGTGAAAAACGTGCTTGTCTACGAGAATGTGAAAACAAACTCCCCCGCGCGTTGATGCGAAGGGGATGTCTGCTCACTGAATACACTGCGTTTTGCATTACCATGCATAGTAATTATGACCGTTGAAGTAATGCACTTTCATCTGCCCCTTTCCAACCCAGGCAACAGATCCATCGTTGTACAGATCATGGACACCATCGGGCAGATAGTTATTATTCGGCGTGTCGACGTGATTGGAGAATGGAGCCAATCCGGACAATGGTCCTCCAGCGGGTCCCCAATCCCCCATGGCTCCCATCGTTCCGGTTGGATCAGTCATCAGCGCGATATCGGATGCCAAAAGAGTGCCGGGACCCGCGGTAACATTTTCCGCGGGCATATGCGACGTGTTGGTATTGAAGTACTGCCACTTGGTCAAATCCTCCAATGGACTGATGGGGGCACCTCGGCTCTGCAGAATGTTCGACAAGTCAAAAGCCGCACTATATCCTTCCGGCGTTTTTGAAACGATACTGGAATTCGGGATCGATCCGGGAGTGTCGCCACCGGTCCCACGATCCACCCAGTAACAATACCCGGACGAAAAGTTCCACTGTTTAAGCAGCCCGGTTGACGGAACGTAATACGAATGAGGACCCGAGGAAATGATCTGATTCGGCTGGCTGATAACACCCGGCTGGGTGGAAAAAAGCAAGGCCACGCCCTTCGCATTGGGAGTGAGAATGCCCGGACGAATGGTCGAAGGCTCCATTTGCTTGCCATTGGGTGCCAGGCCAAAATCGTTCGCACTGCAATACAGCAACGACAATCCCCAGGCCGGAATAAGATATCCGGGACTGGGATACCTGAATCCCCCCATGGGGTACATGGATCCAGCGTTGACGGGATAATTACCATACTCGTTGGCATATTCATGCATCGCGATGCCCAATTGCCGAAGATTTGAGGAGCAGACAACCTGCTCGGCCACATACTTCGCCCTGGCCAATGCCGGCAATAGCAGGCTGATCAGCAACGCGATAATGGAAATAACCACCAGCAATTCAATGAGCGTAAATCCACCCGCGGAGCGAATACGTCCGGCGGAACTGATTACCGTTCTTCGGACAGTGCCGTGCCACACACGATACTTTGCATGCGACCTCTGACTTGTCATAAAACTACCCTTTCCGGCTGTCGCCAGATATCGAGACCCAAAATACCGCACCACCGAACCGACGGTGCCCTGACCAATAACTTTTCATTTTCCTCGCCGGAACCGCGACTCAGCGGCCCTGACATAAATCTGTTAATGCTTACTATACACTTCTCCCATGGCAATAGAAGTCCCACTTTTCATCAAACGTGTACCACTTTTTATCAGGTGCCATCAACACCTTTGAAGCCGCGACAGATTTGCAATCACCAGCCCCAGCCTTCTGTCCACCGCCATATTCAGGTTCACAACCCATGCTCGGTCGATGTTTCCTCCACAGGATGGATTTCCAAAGAGGCTCCGTATCCGCTGCGGCTGGCAGAGCAGTTCAGTCGGAATACCAATTTTTCTCGCGCATTTCCGGCCGGTCGGTCAATTGTCGCAGATTTGCTTAGGTCGAATATTCACACTTATTGAAATGCAATTCCTTTAGGCGAACACGTAAGGTGCCAGGTCCAGTCGACGGAAACCCGTTCAAGCTCCATTGCAGCCATTGAGTCAAGTGGCAATGGAGCGTTCAAATTGGAATATTCGCGGCAACGGACGCCGTTGGCACGAGGTGACTTGTGTGCCCGGCAAATAGGTGGTCGGTTGCCAGGATATCTGATCAAGGCCGCAGCAAAGCCGCCAGCACATTTGCGTTACAGGGGACGGATCATGATCTCACCAATCGACAACATCACGCAATGGTTCGTTGCGACTGGAGGTCCCCACGGCAATGGTGTAGGGACCGGAAGGAACTTCCCATGCGTTGAGTACGGGGTTAAAGCAGGCAAATGCCTTCCAATTCAACGTCATGGCCACAGTGCGACTTTGTCCGG